>DVEB01000158.1 GCA_015295905.1 Synechococcales cyanobacterium M55_K2018_004 | reverse complement strand
AAAACCCTTGATGTTCCGTGCGCGTCGCGCACGGAACATCAAGAGTTTCAGCTTATCCAAAATTTACGTTAAACCGACATTTGTTGGCGCTGATACAGCGACCAGTACAGCCCCTTCTGTTTTAGCAAGTCGTTGTGGTTGCCGCGTTCCACGATGACCCCCTTTTCCATCGTCAAAATCAAGTCTGCGCGCTTCAGGGGGGCGAAGCGGTGGGCGATCAGGAAAAGCGTGCGTCCCTGGGAAACGCGCTTCAGATTTTCGAGGACCTGCTGTTCGGTTTCGGCGTCGAGGTGGCTGGTGGCCTCATCCAAGATCAAAATTGGAGCATTGGACAGGAACATGCGAGCCAGGGTAATCCGCTGACGTTGTCCCCCGGAAAGTGCAGTGCCCCGCTCTCCCACGTTGGTCTCATAGCCGTGGGGCAGGTCACAGATAAAGTCATGGGCAACAGCCATGCGGGCGGCCTCAATCACCTGTTCTGCGCTGACATCGGGATTGCCCAGAGTAATGTTCTCCAAGACAGAGCCGTTGAACAAAAAGTCTTCTTGCAGTACAACCGCGATCTGGGGGCGCAGAGAAGAGAGGTCTGCACTCTTGACGTCAAACCCATCGATCAGGATGCGACCACTCTCTGCTTGGTAAAGCCGCTGGATCAGCTTGGAAAGGGTGCTTTTGCCAGAGCCACTGCGTCCGACAATGCCTACAAACATACCCGGCTCAACCTTAAAGGAAATCCCCTTCAAGATCGGTTCCTGTTCAGGGTGATAGCGGAAGAAGACCTGATCGAAGACGACTTCTCCGCGCAGAGTCGGTAAGGCCAGCCCTGTACCGGGTTCTGCTTCAGGAGCCACATTTAAGATATCGCCAATGCGATCGACAGCCAGCAGCACTTGTTGCAGTGTTTGCCAGAGCTGGATGAGCCGCAACAGAGGGCCAGTCACCCGAGCGGCTAGCATCTGGAAGGCAATCAGTTGCCCGATCGTCAGTTCTTGGTTAATCACGAAGCGAGCACCAAACCAGAGGATGAGCAGTGCTGAAAAGCTGGTTAGGAAGTCACCTAGGTGGTTACTAATGTTGGCAGTGGTGCTGGCCTTGAAGCCAGTGCGGACGAAGCGGGCATACAACCCTTCCCAGCGATCGCGCGATGCCTGTTCTGCCGCATGAGCTTTGACGGAATGAATGCCCGTCACCGTTTCCACCAGAAAGGACTGACTGTCGGCGCTGCGGTTAAAGGTTTCATTCAGCCAGTTGCGCAGAATGGGAGTGCTGACCAGCGTCAGCAGGGCAAACAGCGGGATGACTGCCAGCGCAATCAGGGTGAGCTTGACGCTGTAGAAGGCCATCAGCCCTAGGTAGACGACAGAAAAAATGCTGTCTAGAACGACGGTCAGTGCCGTACCTGTGAGGAACTGGCGAATTTCCTCAAGCTCTTGGACGCGAGCGATCGTGTCCCCAACCCGGCGAGACTCGAAGTAGGACAGGGGCAAGCGCAACAGATGCCGGAACAACTGTGCCGACAGGGCCATATCTAGCCGGTTTGTCGTGTGGGTGAAGATGAACATCCGCAGGATGCCCAGCACTGCCTCGAAAATGGCCACCAGTAGCAACGCCAGCCCCATCACATCGAGGGTAGACAGGCTCTCCTGCACCATTACCTTGTCGATGATCACCTGGGTGATCACCGGAGTGGTCAGGCCCAGCAGTTGCAGCGTGAAGGAGGCCAGCAGGACTTCTCCCAACAGCACGCGGAACTTCCAAACGGCGGGCAGGAACCACTTGAGGCTAAATTTCTCTTGCTGCAGGACCGCTTCAGCCTGCCAGAGTTGTCCATCCCAGGCCGGCTCGACCAGCGATCGCGGCACGGCTTCCACCGCCTGAGAGGGATTGAGCGGGTCGGCAATCACTAGGCGATCGCCCCGGACTCCATAAACAACCACCCAGTGCGATTTTTGCCAGTGCAGCAGGGCAGGAAATGTGGTCTGTCGCAAATCGCTCCAGTCCGTCAGCATCAGCCGCCGCAGCTGTATACCTACTTTTGCCGCAGCATTGATCACAGCTTTGGGGTCTTGTCCGCGGAGCTGCCGTTGCACCCAGTCCAGTTGGGCAGGAGCCTCCAGGTATTGGGACAGCATCGTCAGGCAGGCGGCGGCAGTGTGCACACTGGCAACGTAGGGATAGCCAGCGATTGGCTTGGGCGTCTCGGCAATAGTGGGTTGGTAGCGCGATCGCACCTCTGCCCAGAACTGTTGCACTTCCCCAGCATCGAACCGCTGCCAGAGGGTGGCATCCCATTCCAGCAGCAGAACTTCTTTACTGGCAGCACGAGCTTTCCAGACGTCCGTCAGATGAGGCAGGTCACCAAACCAGTCACCCACCTTCAGCATGGTGGATCTCCCCTCATTGGGGACCAGTCGTACATTGCCCGACAAGATCAGAAATTCTCGCCCTGGGGTATCGGTAGACCAAATCACCTCCCCCAGCTTGCACTGACGCGGAGTGGCCTGCGCCTTCACCTGCAATTGCTGGTCTGCATTTAACCAGCACAGCGGCGGTTCATCCCAGGGAATCTGGGCAAGAGGGGTGTCGATCATGATTCGCCCGTCTGAATCTGAATAGGGAGGGTTTGCATTTTTTCGGAGAGCCAGCGCTCAAACAACTCATCTTGAAGGCTTTGCCTGAGCTGAGGCTGGTCAAGCGATGCTGCTAAAAATTCCTCAAAGCGGAACAGTCCCCATCGACCTTCCATCCCCAGCGGCCCCACCACATCCCCCGGCTTGGCCTGACTGAACGCTTCCCGCAACATCTCCGGCAGTGAAGCAAGGCTCACTGCCCCGACCATGCCGTTCATTTTGCGGTCATCCGTGAGGGAATACTCGCGGGCAAGTTGCTCAAAGCTGGCGCCTTCCTTGAGTTGAGTGCTTAACTCATCGGCCAATTCCTGATCTGCCACGATAATGCGCGACAGTATGACGCGATCGAGGGCGGGCTTGCGTTCCTCAAAATATGCCTGCAATTTCCCATCGGCTAGCGTTTCTTTCAGTTTTTGCAGTTTGAACCCCTGGGCAACTTGCTGATGAAAACTTTCGTAGTTCATTCCGTTTTTGCCTAACCAAGCCTGAAACACCTGAGGATCGGTGAGTTGCTCCCGCAGGCGAAAGTCAATCACGGCCTGTTCGATTGCGGCTGAGTTGATTTGCAGGTCAGTGTGCTGAAGCTCTCGCTCGAGCACAAACTGACGGACTAACTCTGCCAAAAATCCTTCCAGCTTACGCCCTGCTTGCAAGTAGCGCAGCATCTTTTGGGGGCTGATGGGTTCTCCATCAATAGTAATAAACGCTTCGGTAGACATGGGGCACGGGTAAAACCAGCACACCCATTATGCCCAAAGTGTTTAAGAGTCGTTCAGGAGTCGATCAAGTCGCTCCAGTGGAGGTCAGTTTGGGTTAAGGGGGTTTTTAGGCACCGTGCGGTACCTAAAAACCCCCTTGATTTGTCCTGCCCGTCGCGCACAGCAAATCAAGGGATTCAGATTATGCCGAATCAAGCCCTCAAAAAATTGACGGATAAGTTTTTGTCAGTGAACTTTTATGGGTGAACTCCCTAACGAGGAAATTGCTCCATCAAGTGGCGGACCTGTTCTGCGTGATAGGAACTGCGGGTCAGGGGAGAGGCAACGACCTGAAGAAAACCAATTGCCTCACCCAGTTGTCGCCAGCGATCGAACTGTTCTGGTGTGACAAATTGCTGCACTTGCAGATGTTTAGGACTTGGTTGGAGGTATTGACCAATCGTGAGAATGTCGCAGTGAACTGCTCTCAGGTCATGCATTACCTGTTGCACTTCGGCATCGGTTTCCCCTAAGCCAACCATGATGCCGGACTTGGTGTAGAGGTGGGGGGCAAGCTGGTGCGATCGCTCCAGTAACTCCAAGGTGCGCTCATAGCTCCCCTGTGGACGCACCCGCTTATAGAGACGAGGCACAGTTTCAGTGTTGTGATTGAGAACGTCTGGACAAGCAGCGAGGATGACTTCCAGTGCTGCCCAGTTACCGCAAAGGTCAGGGATCAGCACCTCAATCGTCGTTTTGGAAGAGACCTGCCGCACTGCCTCAATGCAGCGCACAAACTGCTGTGCGCCGCCATCCTCCAAGTCATCTCGGTTAACAGAGGTAATCACGACATGATTGAGGTTCATGCGCCGCACCGCCTCGGCTAACCGGTCTGGTTCGGTGGGGTCGAGGGCGCTTGGTTTCTTCTCAAAATCAATATCACAGTAGGGACAAGCCCTGGTGCAGGCAGGCCCCATGATCAAAAACGTGGCCGTGCCGTGGCTGAAACATTCACCAATATTGGGACAGGATGCCTCTTCGCAGACGGTGTTCAGGCGCAAGTCACGCAAAATTTCTTTGACATTGCCGACTCGTTCCCACTGGGGTGCTTTAACCCGCAACCATTCTGGCTTATTTGTTTTGACCGTCACGCTGGTATCCTGTTTACGAAGATTAATGCCAAACTTTACACCGTTGATCTTAGCAGGAGTGCCCCTCCCTTTCGGCGATCCACGCTGCACCCAAGTCTGTGGGATAATATTCACATTGATTTAAGGACTTCCCGTGAACGACGTTCGGACTGTCTCAGATACAAAGCGGACGTTTTACAGTCTGCATACTCGTCCCATTAACTCCATCTACCGTCGCGTAGTGGAGGAACTGATGGTAGAAATGCATCTGCTGTCGGTCAACGTCGATTTTCGTTACGACCCCATCTATGCCCTTGGCATCGTGACGACGTTTGACCGATTCATGCAGGGCTACCGTCCAGAACAGGACAAGGCTTCGATTTTTTCTGCCCTTTGTCGCGCCAATGGTGGTGAGCCAGAGCAGTATCGCTACGACGCAGAACAAGCCCTCGCCCAGGTTGCTGGAATGACGCTGGAGAACTTCTGGCAAACGCTGAAGAACTTGCCCCAGGAAGGCATCTGGGGGCAATTGAGGGCCAATGCTGAAAATCCATCCTTCAAGTACAGCCGTCCTTACGCAATCGGACTATACACCCTGTTGGAAACGGTGGATGGTGACGCCCTGAAGGATGAGAAACGGTTTATCGATGACCTCAAGCAGCTTTGTGAACCGCTCCGACTCCAACCTGAAAAGGTGCAAAAAGATCTAGAACTCTACCGCAGCAACCTAGACAAGATGGCCCAGGCTCAGGCGGTGTTGGAAGATATTTTGAAGGCCGAGCGAAAACGCAAAGAAGAGCGAGAGAAGGCGAAGGATGCCGTGACAACCCCTCCTGCTGAAGGGGCTTAGAGCTTGTTTGAACACTCGACCTCTCACAGGACTTTGCCAACAGCCTCTAGAAGCACCTATGGAGCAGGGACGATGATGTAGCCGCTGCTGCGATCGCCCAACACCCAATTTTTCTCAATGCCCCAATACCACCAGTGGGCTGCAACATAGGCGCAAATGATGCTATCTAACTGGTCTTCAACAACTTTAAGGGCAGTCCCTTTTGTGGGGATTGCTGGCAAGGATGATAGATGGAGCGCGGGTTCCAGGCTAGGCAGGACTGTGAGGAGGTAATCTCGCAGGCGGATGAGTTCTGACCGCCGTTCTGCCACTCTCCCTTTTTTGTACTTCAGAATTCTGGAGAGTCCGAACAGGTGGATCATGGCGGGATGGGGAAAAACCTCGATCTGAAACCGCTGAGTCTGTTGTGGGTGAATGTCTGGGGCGTGGTGGAATCCTCTTGCCTCCAGATTGCTGCCCAGTTGCAAGACTCGTTCAGCAAAGGGCAGGCTGCGATTGGCAGGATAGCATCCTGCGTGGTATTTGCCAAAGTGTTTGTGGGCCAGCCGGTCTGGGAGGCGCATCCCTGTTTCATTCGGGATTAGTGTAGGAGCATCCACGGCAATGCCACCGGGGCGATTGGCCGGCAAAAATTGATCGACCCAGGCAAGGATGTCGGCGATCGCCCCCAGCCGTGTCAGTTCGACAAGATGAAGCTGGCGATCGCGCCATTCCAGGCCACAGAGTCCGCTAGGTTGAGACGTCCAACCAAAATCAATCCCAATAAATTTCAATTGCTTTGCTGCTCCAAAAAGGTTGACGCCACAAAGGGGGTAGGCTTTAACCACGGCTGTAGTTCTCGAAACAGGTGGGCCACTTTGTCGAGGTCTTTATCCCCAGGCGATCGCTCCACACCGCTCGATAGGTCAATGCCATCTGGCCTGACCAGACTCAACGCCTCACAGATGTTGTTGGGGGTCAACCCGCCCGCCAAAAACCAGGGGCAACTGGGACGAAACTGACGCAACATCTGCCAGTCGAGAGTTTTGCCAGTGCCACCAAACTGGGTGGGATGGTAGGCATCGAGTAACAGCGCATCCACAACGCGGGTATAGGACTCAGCGATCGCCAAGTCCGCTGGTTGACGGACTCGCACGGCTTTGATCAATTCAACCTGGGGCAGCGCAGCGCGGACGTACTGACAAAATTCCGGTGATTCGTTGCCATGAAGTTGAAGCACTTGCAGATGAGCAACGGAGGTAACGGTTTGCAGCGTCTCTAGATCGGCATTAACAAAAACGCCAACACATTTTGTCGATTGGTTCTCCGGCAAGGCTGCAACGATTTGCCGAATTTGCTCTGGGGTGACGTAGCGCGGAGACTGTTGGACGCAGATGAACCCAACGGCGGTGGCTCCCAATTGGGCGATCGCCCGCCCTTGGTCAGGATTAGTAATCCCGCAAATTTTCACCCACAGAGATTGCATAGTTTTGTTGAGCCAACTGTTAACTCTTCAAACAATACTTTGAGTCTTGCAAACCAACTTTTTTATAATCCTGTTTGGCTTGCGACTCTATTGGTGAGCCTAGTGAGCCTTCGTCATTCATGCAATTGTTTAGAGTTGCTGGATTCAAAGGTAATTTTCTGATTAAGAGACACGCCTAGCGTACGTCTCAATCAAGAAATTACTGGTCAAATCCGCAACGCCCAATTTTTGATCTTGTAATAGGAGAACGACCTTGATCCACTCTACCCTACTGTTTGCTGTCGCCAAGACGGCTACTTGGTCTCCGAGTGTTGGCATTGTGATGATTACTTGCAATTTGTTTGCGATCGCCATCGGCTACTATGCCATCAAAAACCGGGGAGTTGGCCCCGCTCTACCCATACAATTGCCAGCAATGTTTACTGGCTTTGGCCTACCCGAACTCTTAGCAACTGCGAGTTTTGGTCATGTCCTGGGCGCAGGCATGATTCTGGGGTTATCTAACGCAGGTCTGCTGTAGGCAACGTTGTTTGTTAGGGAGGTTGGTTTTCTGCTGCTTCCTGGCGTCCGCAAGAGAAGGAAGCCGGACGCAAAGGATATTGCCTACTCGGCTAGAGCGCAGAAAATCTCCTGACAACTCTCAACGCCAGAACAGGGGAAGTCAACTCTCCCTGATCTGGCGTTAGAGGTTGCAGGAACCTGTATGCCCCCAAAAATCGATAGAATCGAGACATGGACGTTTGGACTAACCTGCGTAAACCATTCTGGAATGCTTGCTAGGTCAGCATTCCAGAATGGTTCACACGTTTCCAGTCAGTGCTGCAAAACGTGCTCTGAGAGTGCATTTTGCAGCGCAAGTCGAGGAATTAGTCTAAAGTTCAGAAGAAATGTACTAGGGCAGCGAGGTTCCATGCAATCGGGTTGGCGTGTTGGCAGAATTTTTGGGATCCCACTCTTGGTGGATTCCTCCTGGTTTGTGATCGTTGTCCTGTTTACGTTGTCCTACAGTGTGGGGCTGCAGCAGCAGGGCATAAATCTGCTGCTCGCCTGGCTGATTGGTCTGGGCACTGCCCTTGCCCTCTTTGGCTCGGTCTTACTGCACGAACTAGGTCACAGCCTCGTGGCACGATCGCAGGGCATAACCGTCAATTCCATCACCCTCTTTTTGTTTGGTGGCATCGCCTCGATTGACCAGGAATCTAAAACGCCGGGGCAGGCATTTCAAGTGGCGATCGCTGGCCCCGCCGTCAGTTTTCTCCTGTTTCTCCTGCTAACCTTTGCCATTCGCTATATCCCCAGCAATTTCCCGCTCCATGGCGTGGTTGCCGAGATTGCGTTAATTAATGGAATCTTGGCGCTGTTCAACATGATTCCAGGACTCCCGCTGGATGGTGGACAGGTGTTGAAGGCGCTAGTCTGGAAAGTCACAGGCAGTCGTCTGAAGGGACTCCGCTGGGCGGCGAGAGCCGGACAGTTTTTAGGATGGGGTTTGTTGGTCTTTGCGCTGTCCCTGTTTTTGCAATCACGCGGTTCCGACGTGGGACTGATTTGGATTGGCCTGATTGGTTGGTTTGTGGTCAGCAATGCCACCACCTACACCCGAGTGGCCGACCTCCAGGAGGCAGTACGTTCTCTGAAAGCCTTGGATGTGATGACGCGCGAGTTCCGAGTGGTGGACGCAAATCTGACGTTGCAGCAGTTTATGGACAACTATCTGTTGCGCGAGGAAGGGTTGCAGCCAGCCTTCTATGCTGCGTCTGACGGACGTTATCGTGGATTCGTTGACCCCAACGACTTGAACACCATTGAGCGTAGCCTCTGGCACAGCAAACGCTTGCTAGACATCGTGCATCCCCTGACGGAAATTCCAACGGTTACAGAATCCACACCGTTGACCGAAATCATCGACAAGCTGGAAACATTGCAACTGCGCCACATGACTGTCTTGTCGCCAGCCGTAGCCGTGGCTGGGGTGATTGACCGGGGTGATGTGGTGCGTTCAATTGCTGGCAAACTCCGCTCGCCCGTGCCCGATGCACTGATTCAGCGCATTAAAGAAGAAGGGGCCTATCCTCCAGGCTTACCCTTGCAGGCGATCGCTAAAGCCGCGAGTGAACCATAACCTGAATCCTGTCCCATTCTTCTTTAGAGAGCGATCGCACCTCAAAGCTAGCTCCAAAGCGAGCACCAAACCAACTGACCGCAGCGTGAGTCAGGGTTTCAATCACGACGGGCAGAGGCAGGGCGATCGCTGGCAACGTTGCTGCCTGCCCGAAGACAACCTGAAACAATGCTGGGTCAGGTGTGAGGCGCATGGAGCCGTGTTGCAGCACCACATCTCCCTGCCGTAGTTGGGCACTGCCAATCAACTTCGTGCCATCCGCCAGCACCAAGTCGGCTCCGGTTGCAATGCCAAAACAGTTGGGCGTGTGGCGGTAGCTCCGTCCAGCAGTGCCATAGTGGAGCGCATAGCCAAGCGATCGCCACCCCCGCATGAGAAATTCGCAGATCTGTTGGTAAGCATCCATGCGGCTGCCTGGTAGTCCTGCGGCAACCACCGCGTAGGTGAGGTCGCCTTGGTGCAACACTGCCCGGCCTCCGCTGGGGCGACGCACCAAGTCAATCGGCTGCTTCTGGTAATGGAGCGATCGCCACTCATCGGGAAATCGGCGCTGATGGTAGCCGAGGGAGATCGCAGCGGGCGACCACGTATAGAAACGTAGGGTAGGCGGGTGCCGGCCTTCCAGGAGTTCTTCAAACAACCAGCGATCGAGCGCCATTTGCACAGCACCCGGCGCTTTCAGAGGGGGAATGATCCGCCAGTGACTTCCCACCACCCTCCATCCTATTGCCCAAATTCCGATTGTAGGATTTCGTCGTAATTGTCGGCCACAGATGCAACAACCGTAATGTTGCGTGAAACCTCTGCGGGCGAGAGTTCTGCCACCGTGCGTTGAGCCGTGACGACAACTTGATCGCCCATAATGCCAAAGTGTGCCTCAAAGGTGCTGGACCAGTTCCACTCCAGCAGCTTTCGCATCAAGGCAGGTTCGTTCTTGGCAGGCAACTTCAGGACAGGCGACCACACTGTCAACATATCATCATCAGTCTCACCCGTAAGTTGCACAAACACTTCCACACTGCCGTACTTAAACTTCCACAGGTGGCCTTGGTCAGAGTGGCTCACCATCGCACTCTGATCCTCCTGCAAGCTGGAGATGACGGTTTCAATGACAACCTGGTGACTGGCGGAGACGAGTTCCTCATTCACAGGAGGCAGGGTGGATTCCAGTTCCATAACAATCCTTTTCTTGCAGAAGATTGGGCTTATCCCCAATGTAACGCCTGAAGGTTAAATTCTCCTTGGGTCGGCAAGATTTGGTAATAACGTCCGCCCTGGTTAAGAGAATGTTGAAGCATTGTGCCGTGCTCAGTACCCCAAAACCCTCGATGTTCTGGGCGCGGCACACTCAGACCATCGAGGGTTTCAGCTTATCCGGAATTCACGTTAAACGAAGCTACACACCGCTTCAGAACAACAATTTACACTTTGACGTTGCGCTGAGTCGTCTGTTGCTGGTTCAGGCCGCTTAACATCATTGGCACAAAACGCTCGAAGAATGCTTGTGGGTCACGCTGCCATGCCCGCTGCACCACGTCAATGCGGGTGCGTTGCAGATCGGGAGAGAGCAGCGTGTGGGGCAAGCGTTCCATCAAATATTGGGGACGCTGCCACAGTGGGAGCGTGTTAGCAATGTCAAACAAGTTGCCGACGCGCCGTAGTTCTGCCCCCAGGGTGATATCCATGCCAGATTCAAAGGCGGCCTGTTCAATGGCGGCGTATTTCCGCTTGGCGTGTTCGACCTTCTGGCGATGGACGGGGCTTTGATCGGCAATCTTTGCCAGCCAGCGGTTGCCCCAGCGAACATGGCCAGCTTCTTCAGGGAAGATCGTCTCGATGGTCTTGCGGATTTTAATGTTTTCCTCAGTCTGGGGCGCTTCCTTGAGGGCATGGATGTGTGCTGCGAAGTATTCACACCCGCGCTTCTCGGTGACGTTGATGGCGGCGAGGGAGTTGATCACAAAATCATCTAGACTTTCCTCGGCACTGTTTTGCTCGTGGTCTAGTAGTCGCTCAAATTCTTCAATGTAGGAGACACCGGGAGGGGTGCCGACGGAGTAGTTCAGATCCGTCAGCAAGTCCGTCAGCCACATGGCGTGACGCGCTTCATCGGCAATGTGGCGAGAGAGATCGCGGATTAAATCAGGTTTCTGACCATCCAGCATTTCGACCAGGTTGGTCAGGTCTTTACAACTACGCTGCTCGCTATAGCGATAACGGTTCAGAGTGACAAGATGAACGTCGCGATCGCGCACAACTTGCTTGAGCACGTCACGGGCACTCATTGGCCCAAAGGAACTCTGGAGCTTGCGGGGGTATACAACAGTCATAAGGCCAGTCTGGGGTTAGTATGTTTATTTTTGTAAAGGGATGTTCTGATCCTAACCCAACTTCCAGAATCGGGAAAAACCGATCTTGAGAGGGCACAATATCAAAGGGTAAAGCAGTCCTACCCAGCATGAGGGCTTTGGATAGTCAGGCCTGATGTTTCATCTCAGGGAATTGATTCTGACCTAGCTGCTACCACACAGGGAGCGGAATACATCTGTGCGATCGCGTTCCTGGTCTAGACTAAGCATTACAGGTTTGCTATGGCCAGACCCTTGTCTGGGCGATTGCACCTTCGCTCATTCTTATCTCTCAACAGCATGACCTCCACCTGAACGCGAACTCATTCACTCATTAAGTGCCCCCCTTATCCTTATCTCTCCATGTCCACCAAAAATCTAGTCTTCACAATTTTGCTCATCTTTGTGCCAATCTCGATCGCGGCACACCTGTTGGAGTGGAGCGCCCTAGCTCAATTTGCCACGGCCTGCCTCGCAATCCTGCCCTTAGCTGCCTGGATGGGAACAGCAACGGAGGAAATAGCAGTGGTCGCTGGCCCTTCTCTGGGTGGTTTGTTGAATGCTACGTTTGGCAACGCCGCAGAGCTTATTATTGCGATTGTGGCCCTTAAGGAAGGTCTAGTGGGCGTGGTCAAAGCTAGCATTACGGGATCGATCATTGGCAACTTGCTGTTAGTACTGGGGTTAGCTATGTTCCTGGGTGGGGTGCGCTTCAAGGAACAGAACTTTCAGCCAGTCTTGGCACGGGTGAATGCCTCGGCCATGAACCTAGCAGTGATTGCATTGCTGCTGCCGACTGCCGTGAATTTCACCTCAACGGGGGTAGAAGAATCCCTGCTGCAAAAGATGTCGATTGCTGTGGCGATCGTGTTGATGCTGGTATATGCCTTGACGTTGCTCTTTTCGATGAAGACCCACAGCTACCTCTACGATGTGGGCATGGCAGAATTGGCCGCAGCAGAAGACAGTCAGCGGGAGGCAGAACATGCAGGACACAAGCCCAATGTATTCCTGTGGGCTGGAGTACTGGCAGCAGCAACGATTAGCATTGCGATTGAGTCTGAGTTTCTGGTTGGCTCTCTAGAAGAGGCGACGAGTCAGTTGGGGCTAACCGAGCTCTTTACAGGGGTGATTTTGCTGCCCATCATTGGCAATGCCGCCGAAAATGCTGCTGCAGTGGTGGTAGCCATCAAGAACAAGATGGATCTGTCTGTCTCGGTTGCGGTAGGTGCCAGTATGCAGGTCGCGTTGTTTGTGGCTCCAGTGCTGGTGCTGGCAGGCTGGTTTTTGGGGCAACCAATGGATCTGAACTTTAACCCGTTTGAATTGGTTGCTGTTGCGGTGGCTGTGCTGATTGCCAACTCTATCAGTTCCGATGGCAAATCAAACTGGCTGGAGGGGACCTTGCTGCTGGCAACTTACATCATTTTGGGCATTGCTTTCTTCTACCATCCTGTTATCGAAGGCATGGCTTAAGGGGTGACGGGATGCTCCCCGGCCAATACTGAAGTTTGGCCTCAGTGCCGCGCTAGCTTCTAGAATGCCTGCAACGTAGGTATGCTAGAAGCTGGCACACTGACAATGGAACGTATGTCACCTTTGCAGGCCCTCATCCCCCAGCCCTTGCTCCCTAGTTGGGAGCAGGGGAGCCAAGCATCTCAAAGTCTCTCTCCCAAGCTGGAAGAGAGACTTTGAGTGAGGGCAAACGTGAAAAGTACCCCGTCAGTCGCACCTCCGATCCCTAGTGATACGGAATCCGCCTATAAAATAGCAGTTAGTTTTTGGTAGAACGCGCGCTGCGCGCGCGTTCTACCAAAAACTAACTAACCCTATAAGCAACGGATTCCGTATGACAATCTCCCCCTGAGCCTTTGAGTGAGGGCAAACGTGACAGGCACCTCGTCAGCCCCAAAGTCCAGACCTGATCGAACAACGATAAAAGCGAGCAGGAACGAGTGTTCCTGCTCATTTTGCCAAATTCAGCAGCAGTGCTTAAAAAGTCATTTCAGCAGCCTGAACGCGCTCGACTTGCTTCTTCTTCAACACCAGCATGATCTGCGACAGGGTGACAGCCGCCAGGAACGCGATCAGTCCTGCAACACGGGTAGGGTTCTGGAGCACAATCTCAGTATCCTTCTGACCAAAACCACCAACGTTAGGGTTATTGGTAATCGCTTGTCCAGCAGTTACAGTGTCGCCTTCAGCCACAATCAGTTCGGGGCCAGCAGGAACCTTATCGACGACTGTTTCACCTGAGTCAGTCTGGATCGTGACTTCGGTACTACCGTCGTCTGCTGTGGCGATCGCCGTCACTGTTCCTGCCACAGAAGCGTTGTAAACCGCGTTGTTACTCTTTTCACCCGTAGGATAGACCTGACCACGGCCACGGTTACCACCTAGGTGAACTGAGTACTTGCCATAGTAGATTCCCTTCTGAGTAGCGGGGTCAGGCGAGAGCACTGGGAAGACAATCTCTTCGTACTGGTCACCAGGAAGTGGACCAACCAGTACCACATTATCCTTGCCCTCCGCATAGCTCTGGAACAAGTAGCTAGGACCGACTTCTTCCTTCATCTCTTCAGGAATGCGGTCTTCCGGAGCAATCTTGAAGCCTTCAGGGAGCATCAGCACCGCACCGACATTCAGCGGCCCTTTGGAACCGTCTGCCTGGACTTGCTGGATGCTGTGGTCGTAGGGAATTTTCACCACCGCCTTGAACACCGTGTCTGGCAGAACGGCCTGGGGGACCTCGATTTCAACTGGCTTGGCAGCCAAGTGACAGTTCGCGCAGACAATGCGTCCCGTCGGCTCTCGGGGCGTTTCATAGTTTTGTTGTGCCCAGAAGGGATAGGCAGAAGCAGACTGGGGGAGAACCAGATCACTGCCTAGCAGAAGTGTGGCAGTTGCCACCAGCACTAGCCCCCCCTTGACCAGGGCACGGGCAGCTTGCGGCAGAAGCGTTGACCAAAAAGTTACTTTCATTGATTGAACGTCTTCAATAACAAGGAGATCAAGCAGAAGAGTGGACTTAAGCCCACCAAGGCGCATCGCCTGTGCGAAAATCAGTCTCAGTCCAGGGAGAGAGGGTAATTTTGCCATCTTCATTGATGTCGGCGTGGGCTAGAGCCAGCGACAGGGGAGCAGGGCCACGCACCACTTTCCCAGTGCTATCGTACTGGGAGCCGTGACAGGGGCAGATAAACTTGTTTTCGCTGGCGTTCCAAGGCACCACGCAACCCAAGTGGGTACACACCGCGTTAATGCCATAGTTTGCGATCGCATCACTACTTTCGACCACGATGTAGGTGGGGTCGCCCTTCAATCCCTGCGCCAGGACGCGATCGCCTACACTGTGGCTGGCAAGAAAATCCTTTGCAACAATGTCATTGCCCAGTGCATCCTTTGCAGTGACACCGCCACCTGTGCCGCCGCCGGACTGAGGAAGGAAAAATTTCACGACCGGATAAAGCGCACCGAGTGCTGTGCCAGTGACTGCTCCAAACGTGAGCAAGTTCATAAACTGGCGACGGCCCAAATCGGGCACATCAGGAGTTCCAGAAGCTTGAGCCATGATATGAACCAGGTATAAATGAAGAGACGGATGTGAGCGGAGTGCTGCCCTTAGCGATGGGGATCAAAGTCAATCAAGAAGGAGAAATCTTTATAATTGCTTCACCTCAAAGCTTGTGGACGGCGACTGTTACAGATCTTTCAAAAGTATTATTACACCTCTGTGGAACGGGAGCGTACTCTGGCGTTAAACAGCGGTCTTTTGGTAAAGATATGTAAACAATGGGTTCAAAAATCTCATGACAGGAGAGGAATTACATCGCCTGCTCATGGACAAATGGGGGCGATCATTTGATGTGCAGCTCCGCAAAGTTCAGGGCAAAGTCTTTTTTCAGGTGATGTGGAAGTATCTGGAGCAGGCATCATTCCCGATGAGTGAAGCAGAATACTTTGCTCATCTAGATCAGGTGGCAGAGTACCTAACGGGCTTTGGCGGCGAGGCTCAGGTGCAACAGTTCATTCAACAGACGAGTGAAAAACCTCGATTAGGAAAGGCCGTGAGCGTTCCGATTGACTTGGGAGAAAGGGCTTCGGAATGGATCCTGGAGTAACGTGAATTCTGAATAAGCTGAAACCCTTGATTTTCCGTGCGTGAGGTGCACGGAAAATCAAGGGTTTTAGGGCATCGCACACGGCGCAATGCCCTAAAACCTTCCAACCCGAACTGGCGTTCCCTTCGGGGCAAAGTCTCCTTGCCTCACCTTCATGCCATTCTGTCGCGAGATTTTGAAGAATGGATATAACGCTCGGCCAGCACATCCGACTCGTGCCAAAACCGGGCTTTTCAAGACGTGCAACGTCGTCAACTCAGAGCAATGCAGCGTCAAGTCGCAAAAGCTTCAACAAATCCTGATACTTTTTGGAAAAAATTTTTCGTTTTTTTAATGCGATTGTAAACCAAGCTGCGATAATCTCAGTGAATTCACTTAGTTTACCTGTAAGCTACGTCGCACTCTTGATGCCCCCCTTAGATTGCTTGTCTGGCTCCTCTCATAAAACGCTGCCTTGGACTGCTGCCCGTGTGACTCTTGCTATGGTCTGTCTCTTCTCTATGGCTGTTTGTTCTTTTCGATGGGCTTAATTAATTCCCTGCTTGCTCTGCTGTTGTCAGTTTGCAGCAGAGCTTCAGTGCAAGCACAGAAGATGCTTCCTCGATCAATCTGCGTCATCTTCTGACTAGTTGCTTGGTTTGTTCTATTCCCTGTTGGCATTCTTTGAGGCAGAGCAAAATCAGTGGTCAAGCTTGGGCGCCCCACTAGTGTGTGTTTCCTCACACCGTGAGTCAAGGTGACTGCCCATGGCGATCGCACTAGTTTCGCTCTTCCGGTAGTTCACTTTGGTCGTCCCACTTATTTATCGTCTTTGTCAATCGTCATTCGTCATTTGAGGATTTATCGTGACTTCATTACCATCTACCCTTCTGCTTATTGACTCAAAAGTTCATCACTACGAGAGTCTAATCCGCAATCTTCGTCCAGGTACAGACGTCGTTGTGCTGGACTCTGCTCAGGATGGCATCAATCAAATTACCCAAACCCTACAGCACTATACGGCGCTCACCAGCCTACACGTTCTCTCCCATGGCGCTGCTGGAGCAGTTCATCTGGGTAACGCTCCAGTTACTAGTGAGGTTCTGGAGAGGAACCAAGACCAACTTGCAAGCTGGTCAAACGCCCTCACTGAAACCGCCAGCATTCTGCTCTATGGCTGCGAGGTGGCTGCTGGAGAGCAGGGGGCAGGCTTCATTCAAAAGTTGGCCCAACTAACCGGTGCAAATGTTGCAGCCTCAACCAACCTGACAGGGTGTGCTGCATTAGGAGGAGATTGGGTGCTCGAAGCCAGTACGGGCCCCATCGAGACGACTTCCATTTTTGATTCTGCTGCCCTAGAGGATTACCCGTTCGTGTTGGCGGATCTCGTCCTGGAGGAGGACTTCAAAGACGATACCGTCGAAGGGGCCTGGATCACCGGAACCCTCCAGGGCGATCAGACCAACCCTTTTCTCTATCCTTACTTGACCGCACGCGACGGCAGCAATGATTTTCCCCCCGGTTCAATCCCCAATACGGTCAAAGGTGCTCCTGGTGGTGCCATTGACCGTGTCGGCGAGGGTGCATTTCGGCTAACGGGGCGGAGCGGTGCAGATCAAACGTCTTCACTCAATAAGAATCAGTCTACATTTCTGATCTACAACATTGCCCTGCCAGCAAATGCAGGTTTGGATGTTACCTTCAACTTTTTTGCCTACGGCAGTGATACCAGCCAGAATAGTCAGCTTCAGGGAGCAGATGGGATCTCCTTCTTCCTGATCGACGGAAGTGCGAGTCCAACCACTTCCGGCAGTTTTGGGGGGTCACTGGGCTACGCACCACGGTTGAATCTTCCCAATGACCCGAGTAATCCCAGTGACCCCGGTGATGGGTTGGTGGGGGGCTACCTCGGCATTGGGTTTGATGCTTTTGGTAATTTTGCATCGCCGAATGATTTTGCAGGGCAAGAGACTGTACGCAACGGGGGGCCAGGTCGTCGCCCAGATTCAGTGACCCTGAGGGGACCTGGTTCTCAACGTGACGGGTATGAATATATTACTCACACCTCCTTGAGCCAGCTCGGCCCCGACCTATCCATCGACAATGCTTCAGCTCAGACTCGCGATGCAGCCCTCCGCACAGCCCGCATCCGACTCCTGCCTAATGGTCGGCTCACTGTTACGATCGACTTTAACGGTCGGGAGAATCCTGGACAAGAGTTTGAGGTCATCAACATCCCCAACATTGCCGAGCGTTTGGGGCAAAGCATCCCAACTACGTTTAAGTTTGGTTTTGCTGGTGCCACAGGAAGCTTCACCAACATCCATGAAATTAATACGCTGGAGATTCGCCAGGCAGCGCGGCCTCCTATTGCACAGGATGTAGCAGTGACGGTTTCTGCTACTACGGCGATCGCCCTAACTGGAAACAACGCCCTCAGCGCCATTGACCCAGATGGCGAACCCATCGTTAACTTCATTATTAAAACACTCCCTAGTCAGGGGCAACTCTTCCTAGGAGACCCCAGTGCTGGGGGATCTCCAATCACGTCCTTGCCCCCTGGTGGGCGTGTGTTGACCCCAGCACTGGCCGCCCAACTCTTCTACCAACCCCCCAATTCTGGATTTACGGGCGCACGTTTTGAGTACACCGCAACCGATGAAGAGGGCGCGACTGATCCAACCAACGGCATTGTGGCGTTTGTTTTACCAAACAACAATCCCCCAGTTGCTCAGCCCAGCACCATCCAAGCCCAAGAGCGGCAGACCGTTCAGGTGACCGGAATTGCTGCCACCGATCCGGACGTTGGAGATGCGATCGCCTTTTTTACGATCGTCAGTTTGCCCAACCCCAATCAGGGCGTGTTGCTGATTGAGGAAGCCGGAATCACCCGCCTAGTGCTTCAAGGCGAACGTTTGACCCCTACCGAACTGAGTCGGCTTTTCTTCAGGGCTAGACCTGGGTTTACAGGCGCTAGCTTTAACTACACGGCTACAGATGGGCGTGGAGCGTTCAGTGCCGCTGCGACAGTAACCGTTGTAGCCGAAGGTTCGGATGACTCAGGTTGTAAGCCAGGACGAACCATCATTGGAACTCCGAATGCCGATAACCTAGTTGGGACTCCCGATATTGATACAATTCGTGGCCTTGGTGGAAACGACACGATCCGGGGTGGAAACTGCGGGGATCTCATACTTGGGGATGCCGGCAACGACACCCTCTTCGGAGAGGGAGGTCGAGATCGGATCTTTGGCGGAGTCGGCAACGATGTGATCCGCGGTGGCGATGGCAACGATGTTTTGCGAGGCGGAATCGGTAACGACCAGATATTCGGGGATGCCGGGGATGACAATATTCGTGGCGGGCAAGGCGATGACGTCATTCAAGGCGGCACCGGAAACGACCTCATTCAAGGCTTTGAAGATGCAGATCGCCTCTTCGGTGGCGATGGCAATGATACGCTCCTGGGCGGGGATGGCAACGATACCTTAGAGGGTAACGCGGGTAATGACCTACTCGACGGGTCAGTTGGCAACGACGTGCTCCGCGGTGGCGATGGCAACGATATCTTGCGAGGCGGAATCGGCAACGACCGGATATTTGGGGATGCCGGGGATGACGACATTCGCGGCGGACAAGGTGACGATATCATTCAAGGCGGCGCCGGAAACGACCTCATTCAAGGCTTTGAAGATGCAGATAGCCTCTTCGGTGGCGATGGCAATGATACGCTTCTGGGTGGAGATGGCAACGATACCTTAGAGGGTAATGGGGGTAATGACCTACTCGACGGGGCAGCTAGCAACGACGTGCTCCGCGGTGGGGATGGCAACGATGTTTTGCGAGGCGGAATCGGCAACGACCAGATATTCGGGGATGACGGGGATGACGACATTCGTGGAGGACGAGGCAACGATGTCATTCAAGGCGGTGCTGGAGACGACCTCATTCAAGGCTTGGAAGATGCAGATCGCCTCTTCGGTGGGAGTGGCAACGACCGATTGTTTGGTGGTACTGGGGATGACATCCTCAATGGTGGTGCGGGTCGCGATGAACTAACCGGTGGAGCGGGTGCTGACCGATTTGACTTTACTGGTGCAAGCAGGACAGCGCTCGTGAGTGGTTCTTCTGTCAACGCTCCGGATCGGGTGACTGACTTCAATGCTCAGCAGGGAGATCGTTTTAATGTGAGGATACAGAATGTTCCGGTTTTGATTCGGGGTCTCTTTAATGCTGGTCTAGTGGTTGGCAACACATTGACCGAGGCCGCGATCGCCGCCTATGCCGATAAAAACCAGGTGAATCCTGGTGCACAAGCGCTCCGGGTTGATGAAGCGGTATTTTTCCGCTGGCAAGGTGGCACTTACCTGTCAGTCAACGGCAACACTGCTGCATTCGATGCCTCGGATGACTTGGTCATCAATGTCACGGGCATTACCTTCCGAGGCAACGATGCTAATGCAGGTGCTTTGACAGTCAGTAACTACTTTGTAACCTCCTGATACTCTACTTTGGACTAATTTTGCTACTTGCGCCACAAAATGCCCGCTCAGAGCACTTTTGTGGCGCTGCTGATTGCAAGCGAAAAAATCCTAGAGAGCTTGCCTATAGCTGCTTGCAGTAGTGTGGTCTGTGACCACACCACTCAACCCCTTAACCAGCGGGATCCTGTGCTACGTGACTGTCTCTCAGCAAGAGGGTTTTGGAGCACTACGCGATAACCTGAAGCCCCTACTTTTTCGGGCGCGACGCGCCCGAAAAAGTAGGGGCTTCAGTGTATTCCGAATTCACGTTATTGCGTTACACGCATAGGTTAAGACAACACGTTTAGTGGGGAACCCTGCTGAGCAGGGTTCCCCACTAAAAGCGTTTTACAGCATGAGCACGTAGCGCCACGTTATGCTAATTAGCGACACTGGAGAGCGTCCGGCTGGCTGCTTCCTTTAGCAACGCTGCTTTGTCTGTTTGCTCCCAGGGCAAGTCAAGGTCAGACCGACCAAAGTGTCCATAGGCCGCGACATCTTGATAGAAGCGTCCATTACGTTCTGCCGCAATCTTATCCAAGCCAAACGTGTGAATAATGCCAGCCGGACGTAGTTCAAAATGCTGCTTCACCAACTCCAGCAAACGGCTGTCGTCCACCTTGCCGGTGCCAAAGGTCTCAACCAATACGCTAACAGGACGTGCAACACCGATCGCATAGCTCAGTTGAACTTCACACTTTTCTGCTAGTCCTGCAGCAACGATATTTTTCGCCACATAGCGAGCCGCATAAGCCGCACTCCGGTCTACCTTTGTAGGATCTTTACCCGAGAAGGCACCACCACCATGACGAGAATAGCCGCCGTAGGTGTCTACGATAATCTTGCGACCTGTGAGACCGGAGTCACCCTGAGGCCCGCCGATCACAAACTTGCCAGTTGGGTTGACCAGAAAGCGAGTATTCTCATCAGGTTGCACGCTGAGGTCTGAAAAGATGGGCAACACCACCATTGTCCAGAGATCTTCCTTAATCTTGGCTTGGACTGCCGCAGGGTCGGTAATCTCACCGATGGTCGGCGTGTGCTGCGTAGAGACCAGAATGGTGTCGATACCCACTGGACGGCCATCTTCATAGGCAACCGTCACCTGAGTTTTGCCATCAGGACGCAGGTAGGGGAGTTGGCCAGTCTTCCGGACAACGGCTAGTCTGCGAGAAATGCGGTGGGCGAGACTGATGGGCAAGGGCATCAGTTCAGGCGTTTCATTGCAAGCAAAGCCAAACATGATCCCCTGGTCACCCGCACCAATGGAGTCCCAAATTTCGTCGCTGGAGAGCTCCCGTTGCTCGTGAGCCTTGTCAACCCCTTGGGCAATATCGGGGGATTGAGCATCTAGGGCCACTAGCACTGCGCAGCTATTGGCAGAGAATCCATTGACAGCATCAGTATAACCAATTTCAGTAATCTTCTGGCGCACCAGATCAACGTAATTGATAGTGGCAGAGGAGGTAATTTCACCTGTGATCAAGACAAGCCCCGTGTTCACAACTACTTCAGCAGCAACTCGGCTCGTGGGGTCTTGACTTAATAGAGCGTCGAGGATTGTGTCAGAAATTTGATCGCAGATTTTATCTGGATGACCTTCAGTAACGGATTCGGAGGTAAAGAGGTAGCGACGAGACAAGGGTAAACCTCCCATTTGCGAGTTAGGTTAGGGAATAAGAGCGAAAACTGAGGAGAACCTTAACAGATTCTGATCTGGTATAGCAATTTTAGTGACCACAGTTCTATGGGACAACTAATCTCTGTAAAGAAACTAACAATTTTTGATAAGCCAGTGATGAGAGAAAGATCCATCTCTCGCTCAAAACTGGGGCGATGAAGTGGGCCAGACCTGAATTTCATCAATTGTTCTGGCGATCGCATCTGCCCCCGTCAGCACAGGCATCATGGCCCATCCCCAAGTAACGCCAATGCAGCCCATCGCCCCTGCTGCCTTTGACATCTCAATATCTACCAGGGCATCTCCAATCATCACTGTTTCTTCTGGTCTTGCCTGTAATGATTCACAAATTTGGTGTAGCAGGCGGGGGTCGGGTTTGGCAATAGGTCCATCACCTCCTAAGTAGGCTGCAACATAGGATTCGAGTTGATAAAACTTCACAAAATCCAGGACATGCTTGGTCGTGTCGGAAGAAAGAATACCGATCTTGATCCCTACCGCCTGAAGTTTGTCGAGCAAACCCATCAGGCCAGTAAATGGAGGAGTCTGCTCAGCCTTGCATGGTAGGGTGCAATCGGCTGCCTGAAATGCATTTTGGGCGATCGCCAGCGCTGTCAGCCAGGGTTGACCCGTTTCGGCGATGTAAGCTGCCGCTGCAATTTCATTTTCACGGCGACTGCCGACCGCGAGTAGGCCCGATGGATCGAGGGTGTCTTTGTGCAACCCAAATGCCATCAGCAGGGATGGCTGGATGGCTGGAACCTGCTGACCAATAAAGAGCGATCGCTGCTGTCCTAGTTGCTTCAAAAACAGTTCAGAGTTTGCCAGGGTACCGTCTTTATCAAAGACAACGGCCTTGACTCCTGTAAATTTGACATTACGGCAATGAATCGTAGACACCTAATCCCGTTTGAGAGTGTAGATTTGCGATTCTCAAGTAACGTGAATTTAGATTGCGAGGGTTTTGGGGCACCGAGCCGTGCGCGGTGCCCCAAAACCCTCCCTTTTCCATGCGCGACGTGCATGGAAAAGGGAGAATTTTATCTTATCCCGCATTCACGTTATAGCGATTTTCATATTGATGAGAGACAGTCACATGGCACAAGATCTCGGTGGTTAAGGGGTTGAGTGGAGTGGCCACAGACCACACCCCTGCAAGCAGCTATATAGCGCGTAGCGCCATCAAGTATGGTCATGGCTGCAAAAGAGGCAAAAGAGAGGGTATCAAGGAAACTCCTTAATACCCTAAAAGAACCCTATCCAGGAAACTAAGGATTCTTACAAGATTAAGACGATTCACCCTTATATGAACAAACGGCTCTGCCACCCACTCACATAAAAGTTGGTCAAGCTATTTTTGTAAGAAGCCTAAGAACCGAAAAGAACTATCTCAGCCAACTACTCGGCTGCTAACACTGGTTCTGCTTCTTCGTAGGCAAGCTCAGGATCAACGGCAGGCTGTTGGGCCTGGGTCATCTTCTCCCGATACTTGGCTGCCATCTCCTCAGCCTTCTCGTACACCAGTTGAGGATTTTTCACCATGTCGCCGGGTTCTGGCTCCAGATGCTTCGTTGTGAGAGAAATGCGTCCACGCTCAGCATCAAGATCGATGATCATCACCTTGACCTCATCGTTCACATTGAAGACGCTGTGGGGCGTATCAATATGGTCGTGGGAGATCTCAGAGATGTGCAGCAGACCACTGACCCCGCCGATGTCGATGAATGCACCGTAGGGTTTGAGACCACGCACAGTACCAACCACCACCTCGTAGAGTTCCAAACGGTTCATCTTCCGCTCGACCAGCGCACGACGGTGGCTAAGCACAAGCCGATTCCGATCTTCATCCACCTCCAGGAACTTCAGAGGCAACTCTTCACCTACTAGTTCTTCCTTGGGCTTACGAGTGCTGATGTGAGAACCAGGGATGAAACCGCGCAGTCCTTCAATCCGAACTAAAGCGCCACCCCGGTTAGTCGCAAACACCGCAGAACGAACCGTTGCATCTTCTGCCTGTAGCTGTCGCACTCGTTCCCAGGCACGCATATACTCAATCCGACGAATCGAGAGAGTCAGTTGCCCCTCTTCGTTTTCATCAGTGAGAATGTAAAACTCTCGAGTTTCGTTGGATTGCAACACTTCTTCAGGAGTATCAATCCGGTTGATTGACATTTCCTGAATGGGAATATAAGCCGCCGTCTTAGCACCAATGTCAATCAGAGCCCCCCTGGGTTCCAGACTAAAAACTGTCCCCGCAACAATGTCGCCAGGGCTGAAGTGATAGTCGTACTTGTCTAGAAGGGCGGCAAAGTCTTCGTGAGTAAAGCCGATATCTGTTTTTTCCTGATTGACCATGCTAATCGTTTCCTAGTGGTTGTCTCCGTAAGATAGGTGGGTACTCCTTGTCAATGCACAACGCGAATGACATCTGTCAGCCTTTTGGGGGACAGCGGATCTAATTCTAACTAATCGACCGCGTAACCGCGTCAAAGTCTGTTGAACCCTGGAAAAACTATGATAACGCAATCTCAGAGAAGCAGCATAGCCTCTGAGCAAACTTTATAGAATTCAGTATTCTCAGCAGAGCATATAGCGCTACACGCATAGGTTAAGACACAGTTTTTTGTAGGAAACCCCGCGCAGCGGGGTTTCCTACAAAAAACTGTTTACATCATGAGCGCATAGCGCCGTAACACTCATTTGGGATGAGACAGAGAGAAATAAGAAACGTCCCTGCCTAGGAATGAGCCGGGGAGGAATCTTCTTGTAAGCTGCGCTGGGTCATCAGCACCCCTGAGTCTGGCTGGGCAGCGGCGGTTCGGTGTAAGGACGTGGCCTGACCACCTCGCTGTTGAATCACATCTTGCAAATGTTCGAGCGCGTCGATAAAGTCTCGAATACCCTGAAATTGCCGATAAACTGAAGCAAACCGTACATAGGCGACTTCGTTAAGGTGCTGCAGTCTTTCCAGGACGAGTTCTCCGATTTCCTGAGTCGAAACTTCCCGTAGCGATCGCTGTTGCAGGTCTGCCTCAATCTCATCTACCAAGTTCTCAATCTCTAGCTGGGGCACGCCAGTCTTCTCACAAGCCCGCATAATTCCCCGCAAAAGCTTAGAACGGTCAAAGGACTCGCGATCGCCATTGCGCTTGACCACAACAATGGGGACGAACTCGATTCGCTCGTAGGTGGTAAACCGACGGTTGCACTGGAGGCACTCTCGTCTTCGGCGGACGCTTTGACCTGACTCAGCGGATCGAGACTCAAGTACCCGGTTGTCGGGGAATTGGCAAAACGGACAACGCATAACAATAAGCCCTATGGGCGCACTAAGGAAGGATGGTGGTTGCGGGGAGTTTGGTACGGGTAAACACGAAACGGAGCTAACACGATTTTAGGCGCTTCTCGCTTTTTCGCATTTATACAACGAAAACCTGAGCTGGAGCCTCAGTCAAGGTAGATAGGAAAAGTCTACCCAAAATCTGAGGAAAGCTCAGGTCAGTGACCAACCCGAAATCGATTTAATCCTATCTCAATAATTGAAAAATACAACAGGATTAGTCTTTTTTCTGAATCCGAGGCGGTTCACGGAAGGCGATCGCAAAGAACAGCAATCCAAGGGTGCAGATGAGAATAAAGACGTAAACCAGAGCTTCCATAATTTTTGACTCCCAACAAGCGATGTCGTCAAAAGAGAAAAAGCAACTGAAACAGCGCCAAGAGTTCAAGCCTCTGTCACCTGTTTCAAACTTCGATCAATCTGAACTGATAAAGATGCTGGAAGCAATGGCTGATCCATCGCTTCCAGAGAGAACGTCGGACTAGACCGCTTCCTTACGTCGGGTCGTCTTATCACCCACTTTCTGGAAGAAGCCCCACTCAACTTGCTCTTCAGAGAGATCAGGATCAATCCCAGCGAACACATCGCGGAACAGGGTTCGAGAACCATGCCAGATGTGACCAAAGAAGAAGAGCAGCGCAAATACGGCGTGACCAAAGGTAAACCAACCACGAGGACTGGTGCGGAACACCCCGTCAGACTTGAGGGTTTCACGGTCGAAGGTGAAGATCTCACCTAACTGAGCCTTACGAGCGAACGCTTTCACCTGCGCAGGATCCTTGAAGGTCTGGCCATCGAGCGCACCACCATAGAAGCTAACCGTCACACCAGTCTGCTCAAAGCTGTACTTAGACTCAGCCCGACGGAAGGGAATGTCAGCCCGAACGATGCCATCGGCATCGGTCAGAACTACAGGGAAGTTCTCAAAGAAGTTGGGGATGCGCCGCACAAAGAGTTCACGACCCTCACCATCCTTGAAAACCGCGTGCCCTTGCCATGCCTGCGCCAAGCCATCACCCTTATTCATAGGGCCAGTACGGAACAAGCCACCCTTGGCAGGGTTATTGCCCACGTAATCGTAGAAAGCAAGCTTCTCAGGGATCTTCGACCAAGCTTCAGAGAAGGTTGCACCATCCGCTACGCTAGCCTGGACACGACGATTGATCTCTTGCTGAAAATAGCCATTATCCCACTGATAGCGGGTGGGGCCAAACAGCTCAATAGGGGTTGCTGCACTGCCGTACCACATTGTTCCAGCCACAACAAATGCTGCAAAGAACACAGCAGCAATACTACTGGAAAGGACAGTCTCAATATTGCCCATCCTGAGGGCTTTGTATAAACGCTCAGGAGGACGAACCGTCAAGTGAAATAGACCTGCAATGATACCAACAATGCCAGCAGCAATATGGTGGGCAACAATGCCGCCCGGGTTGAAGGGGTTGAACCCTTCTGGCCCCCAAGCTGGCGCAACGGGCTGGACACTTCCAGTCAGGCCGTAGGGATCAGAAACCCACATACCGGGGCCGAAGAGACCAGTCAGATGGAAGGCGCCAAATCCAAAACAGAGAAGACCGGAGAGAAACAGATGGATGCCAAACATCTTAGGCAGATCCAGTGCTGGTTCGCCGGTGCGAGGATCTCTAAACAGTTCCAGATCCCAATAGACCCAGTGCCAGCAGGCAGCTAGGAACAACAAACCAGAGAGAATAATATGAGCAGCAGCAACGCCTTCAAATGACCAGAAACCGGGATTGACAGCAGTTTCACCCGTAATGCTCCACCCTCCCCAGGACTGGGTCACCCCTAAGCGAGCCATGAAGGGCATCACAAACATGCCTTGCCGCCACATGGGGTTAAGCACAGGGTCACTCGGATCATAGATAGCTAGCTCGTAGAGAGCCATAGAGCCAGCCCAGCCAGCGACTAGGGCAGTGTGCATCAGGTGTACAGCAATCAATCGCCCTGGGTCATTCAGAACGACAGTGTGTACGCGGTACCAAGGTAGTCCCATCGACTACGCTCCTCCTAATCTTTTCAACGCTTTAGCGGTTTATTAAGGTGCCGGATACTAGTAAGACTACCAGATCAAGCATCACCCAAAGCCTTAACGACTGGAAATCCTTGTATCCCGGCGATCAGGTTTAAGATTTTCAATCGTGAGACTATGCGATTGTAAAAATGAACGTGTATAAAGAAGTGTATCGGGCACCTGTAGTGAATGCAAGTAGGATTTGAGAGGGCTACAGCCGTGCTGGAATTGTTTCAGTGAGAGGTATTGAATGGTGAATAGCAGCGAAATTGAGCAGGCATCCACTTCTTCTCAAGAGCGAGAACCCCAGGAGAATGTGCCCGACCAAACTGAAACGGAGGCGTCTGAACCGCCTAAGGCATTTCAGTCGGTAACAATAACTTTTGTTAAGGAAGACAAGGTTGTCTTTGCAACAGATGGGGCGAACCTGCGATTTAAGGCCATGGAAAACGGAGTGGACCTCTATACCTTTGCAGGTAAGTTGATGAACTGCGGTGGCTATGGGCAGTGTGGCACCTGCCTAGTGGAAGTGGTTGAGGGGATGGAAAACTTGTCGCCGCGCACCCCCGTAGAGAACGTTAAGTTGAAGAAGAAGCCAGCAACCTATCGTTTGGCCTGCCAGACGCTTGTGCATGGCCCTGTGAGTGTGCGGACGAAACCGCAGAAGGGTTGAAATGGGCAGGACTGAAGCAGGATGTCTAGGGATTGCAGCCATTCTCCGGTGAGGCTGGAACCATTGAGGCGTGAGGGATTTCTTGCACGTCGTTCAAATCACCCGAATTGCTACCCGTCTGGTGATATCCTTATCTCTAAGAAATGCTGTGTTTAACGCTAAGTTGAGAGGTTGGGTTTTATGCAGGTCAATGAGCTAGGGTTTATTGCAAGCATTTTGTTTGTGTTGGTTCCAACTGTATTTCTGCTAATTCTCTACATCCAGACGGCGAGCCGTGAGAGCAAGGAATCAAAGTAGGGTTTCGTCGTAGTTTTTGGTTCGTCCTAGCTTCTGAGTATCACTTCATTCAGAAATACTTCTTGAGCCGATAGTGGGGAGTCTTCCATTACGGTTCAAGGCCTGATTATTGTCAGTTCGGGTTAAGAGGGTTTTAGGGCACCGCGCCGTGCGCGGTGCCCTAAAACCTTTGCTGGTCCGTGTGCGTCGCGCACGAACCAGCGAGGATTTCAGCTTATCCCGAATTCACATTTGATATAGCAGTCTACTTCCTTCAGGGGGAAACCTCACTGGAGGAAGAATTTTTTAGGTAGGGGAAAGAGTTGCGTTCCCAGAACACGTGGTCGTCGTAGCCTTGAATGCGGCGATCGCGCTTAGCTAGGTCTAATCGCTTTTCTGCTAAGCAGGCATAGTACTCGTCAATCTCGATGCCGATGTATTGCCGATCGAGTTTCTTGGCTACGACAGACGTTGTGCCCGATCCCAGGAATGGGTCAAAGACAACTGCTCCAGGCGGGGTGCTGGCCAGGATGATTTTGGCTAGGAGCTTCTCTGGCTTTTGCGTGGGATGATCGGTGTTTTCGGGCATTGACCAGAAAGGGACGGTCAGATCAGTCCAAAGGTTTGAAGCTGCCGTGAGGCGAAAGTTACCGGCGCTGGTCCGTTCCCAGTCTTTGGGTGTGCCATTGGTTGTGTAGGGAGCGATGACCCGGCGCTTCAGACGAACAGACTCGGCGGAGAAGTAATATTGGTTTGACACCGTGCAGAACCAAATGTCTTCAGAGCAGTTTTTCCAGTTATAGCGAGCACCCCGGCCTTTTTCTCGTTCCCAGGTGATGCGGTTACGCAGGATGAAGTAGCGTTCAGCAATGGTCTGTAGGGCGAGGGAAGACTGCCAATCGCCACAGAGGTACACCGATGCTGTGGGCTTGAGGATGCGGACTAAGCGTGCCATCCAGGAGTCGAGCCAATCGATGTACTCCAGGGGCGATCGCCGTCGAGTGGTCATGCCGTTGAAGCGTTTGTTGAGGTTGTAGGGGGGGTCAACAAACAACAAGTCAACGAAGTTTACAGGGAGCCAGTCTAGGAGATCGAATAAGTCCTGGTGAATGGTGTGGTTGAGGATGTCAGCAGGTGTTACAGAACGAGAAATACGAAGCAAGCGACTCCTATAGAGCGATCGCTCTGCTTCCGTCAATTGAATTGTGCGGTTGCGGGGGGCAAGGAAATTTTTTGGCAAGCAAGGGGTGAGTAGAACAACAGTCAGATGCTTAGACCCTAGACCTAGAGAGAGAGCCACCCATGGTATAGCTCTTATTTCTTCATGACTACTATAGCGCTACACGCATAGGTTAGAACAACGCTTTTTACATCATGCT
Source organism: Synechococcales cyanobacterium M55_K2018_004 (assembly GCA_015295905.1). Lineage (GTDB taxonomy): Bacteria > Cyanobacteriota > Cyanobacteriia > Elainellales > Elainellaceae > DVEB01. The sequence continues at coordinate 2,980 of DVEB01000158.1, read as the reverse complement.
AACGACTACGCCGCAGCGGTGCGAACCAGCATGACTGGGCAGTTGGCATATACCCGCACATAGTCTGATAGAGATTGTCCCAGCAGCCGATCGAGGTCAGGCAACCCTTTGGCGATGGAGGGGCGGCGATCGGGTGAACCAAGCATCAGCAGGTCAACGTTCAGTTCTTCGGCAGCTTGGCAGATCCGTTCGCCTGGTTTGCCAACGGGCGAGACTGCTTTGTAGGGAATCCCCATCCGCTTAGCTTCGGCGATCGCTGGAATCAGGATTGGGTCTTCCTCCGCATTCTTGGCAATTTCATCAGGCTTCAACTTCATATCTGGATTGGTGTGGACCAGAATGAGCTGTCCACCTTTGATATCGCGCAGGATGTTGAGCGCCATCCGCAAGGTTTCTTGAGCGGCCTCAGACTTATCCATGGCCACCATGATGCGATTAATTTTCTTGATGTAAATCTCATCTTTGACCAGCAACATCGTGCGAGAGGCCAACTGAAAGACGTATTGGCTCACAGAGTTTTCAAGGATGGACTGGATGCGCTTCAGGCCACGAGACCCCATGATGATCAGGTCGGCATCAATTTCATCGGCAACTCGCAGCACAATATCTTTCGGGTCTCCTGCTCGCATCACAGAGTTTGACTTGGCGGGGTCGAGCCCGAGGGTTTGAATCGTGTTAGCAAGAATTTTGCCGCCCTCCTCCCACTTTTCTGTCATGGCTTCGGTGGTCGTCTGCGGCGTGACAACGTGCAGAACTGTCACGTTTGCCGCCTTAAACGTGGGAATCTCCATCAAAGTCTTCAACATCTCAGCCGCCTTACCGGTGCCTGACTCTGCCAGCAAAATTTTTTCTATCATAGTTGCCTCTACCTGAACGTCTTCAAGCCGAAATAACCGTAGTAAATAATGACACTTGAAACGCCAAAAGCCGCGCTTAAAAACAAAAGTTTATAGGCGTCTCTCAACCGAATCATACGTCCGAATCGCAGCATGCCATGGAATTTCAAGACTGACTTTGGATTCAGGCTACAAGGCAGGAGCGATCGGGTGCATGGCACTTTAATCCCCCTGCCAACGTGGGAGAGCAAGACTTTAAGATGCTCGGCTCTCCTGCTCCTGGGTTGGGAACAGGGGCTGGGGCATGAGGGCTTGCGAAGACGACATGCTCTCCACAACCGCACTGCCAGGCCATGAATTACTAGCGATAAGCGTTGTTTATGACGCTACGCACTCATGATGTAAAAAACGTCAGTTCGGGTTAAGAGGGTGGGGCACCGCGCCGGGCGCGGTGCCCCAAAACCCTTGCTGTTTCGTGCGCGACGCGCACGAAACAGCAAGGGTTTCAGCTTATCCCGAATTCACGTTAAAAGCGTTTGGTGGGAACGCTCGTGCAGCAGGGTTTTCCACCAAACGCTTTGTCCTAGCCTATGCGTATGGTGCCATACGACTCAAGACATTTATGACTCAAGACTCGGAAGAACAGCCTCAGTTTTGTTAGGGTGAGGATAGATGGTGGTGCGCGATCGCCCATCACCCCCTTCACACTGAGATATATTCACACTGAGATAGCGAAGATTTCAGGAACGCGATTGCTTATGCAGCCCCAACTCGAATCCACCCATGCGATTGAAACGTCCCTGCGAGCCACTCACGAACCCTGGTTTCACCACGTTGTTAGGCTCTATCCCCACCAGACTGACTACAGCGGCATCGCGTGGCACGGCACCTACATTGCTTGGATGGAGGAAGCGCGAGTTGAGTATTTGCGATCGCTTGGTGTGAACTATTCTGACCTTGTAAATCTGGGCTACGAAATGCCTGTTGTGGAACTCAATATCCGCTATCACCGGTCTGTGCAGATGGGGGCAGAGGCCATTGTCAAAACCCGCCTAAGCAGTCTCCAAGGCGTGCGAATGAACTGGGAATATCGGATTGAGTCGGCTGATGAGCAGGAGTTGTACGTGACGGCTCAGGTCACGTTGGTGACGGTTGACCTGGATAAGAAAAAAATTGTCCGCCAACTCCCTGCCCAAGTGCAGGATGTGTTGCAACGGCTCAGAGGCCAGTAGGCAAACTGGCATTACGCACCGGCAATCAGTCCTCTCAACCAATCCCAGAGGCTTAATAGAGTTGGCCCTAGTTGTCGCCACAATTCTCCAGGGCCAATGCCAAACACCAGTTGCAAGACCAAAACGACGAGGGCAAGGGCGATCGCCGTACCAATAGCCGCCCTCACTACCTTGACAAGAAAAGTGAAGACGAGAAACGCCACAACTAGCGATGCAATCATGAGTACCCAGTTCATGTTCTGCCTCTCCCAAACCACTAGCTGGCTGGGCTACTAATCAAACTGCAATGTCGAGACAATCTGCCGAAACGCGGGCTCATAGTCGGCTTCCTTGGCCCAACTGACAACAATGATGCGATCGCCAGCCGGGTTCACAACTGCTATATGCTCGAACTCATACAGCCCTGTCGATTTGAAGGCGATCGCCTACCAAGCTCTTTTCGTTGCAAAGGGGGGCATGCTTGTCATCAATTCTTTCCTCACAACACCGGAACTCTAATCAAGCAGATCCACGCTGTGAAGCCCCAATTCCAGAAAAAATTATCCTCACCGAGCTTCTCCAAGTCTCTCTCCCAAGTGGAGAGAGGAATTTAGGCCGAGGGCAACCGTGACATACACCCAGACTTGTTGGCTAAATCGGGTTTGGCACGCTAGAGTCATCGTTTACAGCCAACATTTTAATTTCGAGTCACTCTCTACCAGACTCTCCACTAGATATAGATGAAAACACTCAGTCTATTTGACGACGCGCGGCTATCATTGCCTAGAGCGATCGCCCTATCAACGGAATCGCTCCAACACTATGGCTCCTTCTACAAGCACTGGGCGATCGCCTTTTCGGGCGGCAAAGATTCCTCTGCCACCGTCACCCTGATTGCCCACCTAATTGAGACCGGTCAGATTCCCAGACCAG
>DVEB01000293.1 GCA_015295905.1 Synechococcales cyanobacterium M55_K2018_004 | reverse complement strand
CCCTCAATGTTCCGTGCGCGGCGCGCACGGAACATTGAGGGTTTCAGCCTATCCCAAATTCACGCTATTTTTAAGTATCCACAATCCTGAGCGCTTGCCTTGCAGGTGGTGCGGGATGGTGGATGCCATTTGAGTTCGCCCTCCAGTGTGAGGAGCGCCGGGGCTAGCCGACGGCGTTGCGGAGAAATTGCTCGATGCCGAGGGCGATCGCCCTTGCCAAACGCGTGCGGTAGGCGGGTTGGCTGAGGTTGGCCGCATCCTCGGCCCCGGTGACAAATCCCACCTCCACCAGCACAGCAGGAATCGTGGGGTTGTTGCGCAGGACAAAGAAATTGGCGGTTTTGACCCCCCGGTCTCGCATCCGAAGAGACTGCACTAGGGTAGTGTGGATGGCCTGGGCGAGGGGCCTGCTGATCACCGAGTCGGGATGATGGAAGGTCTCCAGACCGTTAATTTGGGGTTGATTACCGCCGACGGCGTTGGCATGGATGCTGATGAAGTGAGTAGCCCGTCGTTGCGTGGCGATCGCCACTCGCTCTGCCAAGCTCAACTCCCGGTCATCGCTGCGGGTAAGTTGGGCATCGTAGCCCCGCTGCTTCAAGAACGCCGCGGCTTCCAGTGCAATTGGGAGCACCACATCGACTTCGCGCAGGCCACCAATGCCGATGGCCCCCGGATCGGCACCGCCATGGCCAGGGTCAAGCAGGATCAGGGGGCGGCTGGGCAGTGGGGGATTGCCCCCACCAGAGTTGGTATCCATCGGGTCAACAATGAAGGGTGAAGCGAGGGCTGGCGATCGCCCAGTTCTGACCAGCGCTTGATACACCATGGCGGCGACCTCTGCTCGCGTGGCATCTGCAAGGGGCCGCAGTTGGTCGAGCTGGGGATGGTTAACCACTAGGCGATTGGCTGTGGCCGCGGCCACCGTAGAGCGGGCGAAGGCGGGGATGGTTGCACGGTCTGCGAAGCGCTCCAGGAGCGCCAAGTCTCCTGCTCCCAGACGCAGACTGTTCGCTAAAGCGAGGAGGACTTCCACCCGGCGAAGGTTCTGGTGGGGACGGAAGGTGCCATCATCGAAACCTGACATCAACCCACCCCGGTAGACCTGCTGGATGGCAGCAGCCCCCCAGAAGTTAGCGGGCACATCCGGAAAGGCGATCGCTGGACGCTGGGGTGGGGGGGCAAAGGTCTTGGCCAGCAGTGCGGCATACTGGGCACGGTTGATATTGGCATGGGGTTGAAAGGTGCCATCGCTAAAGCCGCTGATCAAGTCCTGGCTGGCCAGCCCTCGGATGAAACTAGCGGCCCAATGTCCCTCAATGTCGGAGAAACCCACCACCGCGCCGTCGGGCGACACAATGAAGGGAGATGCGATCGCTGGGGCCTGCCCCAGGGCCACCAGAGCCTGGTAGACCATCACTGCGACCTCGGCTCGAGTAACATCCACCATCGGTTTTAGCCATTCCACCTGGGGATGGTTCACCACAATCCGTCGCTGGGTAGCGCTGGCGGTTGGGAGGGTGGCGTAGGAGGGAATCTGAGCGCGATCGCGGTAGACCGATAGCACTGTTGGGTTGCCCCCCGTCACCCCCAACCCATTCGCCAGGGAAACGATCGTCTGGATGCGAGTCAGGTTTTGATTGGGCCGAAAACTACCGTCGGGGAAGCCTGCCAGAAAACCCATCGCAACAGCTTTGGCGATCGCCCCCTGGGCCCAGAATCCCGCAGGCACATCGGCAAACTGAGGAACGGCCTGCGTCTCTGGCCGGTTAAACGCCTTGGCCAGCAGCGCCGCATACTGGGCGCGGGTAATACCCACCTCCGGCTTAAAGGTTCCATCGGGGAAGCCGCTGACCATCTGCCGTTGCACTAAGGCTCGGATGAAAGCCTCTGCCCAGTGTCCTACCAAGTCCGGCAGGGCAGTAGTGCCCGGCGGTGCGGGTATAACGGGGGCAGGGGGGGTAGGCGCGGGCAGCGGCGGCACAACCACAACGGTGGAAGCCTGGATCTGACGATTGACCTCGCTTGCAACAAAGTCCACACCGGGGCTATTGCCCCCCACATTCACCTTGACAGGATTGATGGCATTGCCAACCGAAACCAACAAAGTTCCGGTTTCATTGCGCAGATCCGATCGCCCGCTGTTTTGCAAGATATTGCCACCAGGGTCCTGGGGCCGCCCTAGGTCGGGGCTAGCGCTATTGAGCACAACGAGGCCATCGGTTGTACTCAGTTCCACCCAGTTATGGCGCAGGACGGGTCGGGCTGACCCGGTGACCACAATCCCGGTGGTGCATTCGGTGATGCGATTATCCACCAGGAGGGGGGCCGTCTGGTCACTCAAAGCGATCCCAACGCCAGTCTTGACAAAGACACTGCGGCGAATTTCGCCTTTAGCATTGCGGAAACAAGAAATGCCACTGGCCGCATTGTGTTGAAACAGACAGTCCACGACCAGTGGCAGGGCGGTGCCCGTTGCCAACACCCCTTCCCGGCCACAGTTCGTCAGAATGCAACGGCTGATGATGGGTGATGTCGATTCCAGCCAGACTCCAGTGCCTCTGGGCGTGCGGTTAATCACGGTGACCCCGCGCAACTGACTGTCGTTTTGCAGGGCGATCGCCACACTCTGTCGCCCAAAGGTGGCACTGGTAAAATCGCCGCTGCCCTCAACCACCGTCCCCTTACCCTGGTTTGCTTCATCACCCACTACCACCACGCCCGCTGGAATCACCAGCGGAAAGAGTTCTCCCGTAGCCGCACTGTAGGTTCCCCCAGCCAGCCGCACCACATCTCCGGCAGCAGCCCGTCGCAGGGCCCGGCTGAGGGTGCGAAAAGGGGCTGTTTGTGTGCCCGATCCGGTGTCATTGCCGTGCAGGGGATGCACGAAAAAGGTTGCAGCAGTAGGAGATGGCACCATAGCAAGAAGAGTGTGTGCAAAAGCAGAGATGGGGCGACCTGAGGATCGCGGCAATTCAGCATGAAAGCCAAAAGCCCAAAACAAGCATGCCTGTAACAATCAACCAGGATTTGTGAATTCAGTCGCGATTTGCCAGAATCTAGAGTAAGGTTGCTTCAAACCATGCTACGAGTCCGTGAGGATAGCTGAGAACCGCTATATTGCCATTAAACTGGCCCTAGGATGTGTGAGGCGATCGCTGGATCGCATTGTGAAGGGTTTCGCCGTAGGATGTGTCACGCAGTAGTCGTAATGCGTCGTGGAGATTTGATTTTCACGTAAGCCCCTAACCAAGTTTTCCTCAGCTCACTCATTCACCCCAATCTTGCCCAGACTGTCATGATCATTACCGTTATTGTGCTGAATTGCATCATTGCGCTCTGCGGTTTTTATGCGGCATGGCAGATCTGGAAGTTGCAGCACGCGTTGGCAGGGGCGACCCGTGCCCTGATTCAGGCGGAGCAATCGACCTACTCCGTGCTGCACAATGCCCCAGAGTTAATTTTGAAGGGTCAGCTCGGTGCCTATGAACTTCGACAGCGCTACCAAAAGTTGGAACCCCAGTTTCAGAAAGCACGGCAAGCCCTAGCGTTACTGGCGACGGTGCAGATGATCTGGCGGCGATCGCACTGGTGGAGGAGCAGCCAACCCCCAGCCAAAATGCGTCGGTCGGGGAAACGGCGATCGCGCCAACGGTGATTCGCCGCTGGCAAAGAGAGTTCGCTAGAATCCGCAACCGAAAGGCAGGGAGTGTTACCCTGATATCCTGAGGATGGTTCAATTTGAGGCATCCAAACCGCTCGTCTGGTTCCTGTTTGTCTCATCCAAGCATCCTTGCAGCCGTCCAGGTTGACACTGCTGGCCTTGCTTGGCATCGCGTTTCCCAGGCTGTCGAGGTACAGGGGGTTGGGGCCAGGCCTCAACTGGGCACACTGCCCCTGCACCCTTACGATTGGGCATCTTGGTTGACAGGGAAACGCTATCAACAAGTGCTTTGAGTCCTTCAAAGCCTGGATTGTGTCTGCAGGGAGGGCGTCTCTCCAGATACGATCAGAGCAAACATCAGATCCCGATGGCTCAATGCTATTTTGGGCCACCAGGAAACCCTAATAGAATTGCCACAGATTTTAGGCAAAGGCAGGCAAATAGAATGGCAGAGAATCGTTCAGGCTCATCAGGCGCATTTCTGGCCGGTCTGTTGATTGGCGGGGCTGTTGGGGCCATTGCTGGCATCCTGTTGGCTCCCCGTTCCGGGCGAGAGACTCGCCAGATCCTCAAGAAGTCTGCGGATGCTCTCCCGGAGTTGGCCGAAGACTTATCGAGTAGTATGCAGGTGCAGACCGATCGACTCTCAGGCAGTGCCCTGCGCAATTGGGACAATACCTTGGTGCGGCTCAAAGAGGCAATTCGAGCCGGAGCGCAGGCGGCAGGGCTAGAAACAAGTCCGCGCGATCGCCAACCTCCAGCCACCAGTGACCTCCGGCCAGCCTCCGAACAACGCCCTGTGTCCCATGATCCCCGTTCGCTCTAGGAGGCTGCTCTTCCCCACCTGCCGCCCTTAAGGGTGCGATGTTAGCCACCATGCCTGAACAGCAACCGCCCGTCCGGTAAATTGAGAGGTGGCGCCTGATTCCTGCTCTAAACCGCAACTTCAGCCCCTTTATCCCAGAACGTTCCCCGTGGTTGACCCCATTTTTTGGCTAGGACTGTCAATCTTGCTGGTCGCAGTTTCCCTCACTGCGGTTCTGGTGACGTTGCTGCCAGCGGTGCGAGAGTTGTCACGGGCTGCCCGCAGTGCCGAGAAACTATTCGACACCCTCAACCGTGAACTGCCCCCCACGCTGGAGTCCATTCGGTTGACGGGGATGGAGATTACGAACCTGAAGGAAGATGTGAGTGAAGGGGTGCAAAGCGCTAGCCGGGTCGTGGGCCAGGTCGATCAAAGCATTACGGGGGTGAAGCAGCAGGCCCAGCGAGCAACCCAGGTGACCCGCCGTCTATTTGTTGGGGTAAAAGCTGCATGGAAGACATTTACTCAACCCCAGGGAGTTCCCCGTCCTGGTGTGGAGCAACTGCCACCCAGTACATCCTCCTCTTTGGATCTTGAAATGGGGATTGAGACGGATCTCAGAGATCTGGACGTTGACCAAGCTGATTATCGTGAGCAGCAGCCTGATCGCAGCAACGACCAGAATACCTATCAAGATGACTATCAAGACGACCACCTAGAGGAAGTGACGGAGTCTCCCAGTCCCCTTGCCCCCGGCGACGCTTTGCCGACCGACTTACCACAGCCTTCCCAGGCCAGGATTTACAACCCCGACGCGAGTCAGGCTGAGGTTTGGGGCGATCGCGACGATAACTACGATGAAGATCTCAACAATCGGGAACCGACTGCTCAAGGGCGCAAGCCTCGCCCTGTCAAGGAAACCTTCCCCTTCGACGAGTCAATCCTTGATCAACCCCTGACCGAGCCTCAACCAGAGCCAACGACCCCACGCAACAAGCGCCGCCGGACCTCTTAGGAGACCACCAATTTAGGAGGCCACCAATTAGGAGGCCACCAACAGCCCAATTCTGTGCGCGTCGCGCCAGGGAAACTTAAGGGTTTGGGGGCACTGCACACCGCCTGGTGCCCCCAAACCCGTTTCCCCTAAACTGATCCAGAATCCGTCTGTAAAGTAGCAGTTTGTCGTAGTGTAAAACGTGCGCTGCGC
>DVEB01000012.1 GCA_015295905.1 Synechococcales cyanobacterium M55_K2018_004 | reverse complement strand
GGGGCACCGCGCCCGGCGCGGTGCCCCAAAACCCTCTTAACCCGAACTGACGTTGTATTAGGCTGTCACATGGAATGAATTGGACTCCGTCATGTCGAGCGTTGATGTGATGTTCATCCGGCCATAACGAGAATTGGCAATAACGAGGACAGAAACCAATGACCACTTCGGAACTGCATGGGCAAAATGCCCCCAAAACCAGACAGCCAACTCTAGGACGACCTCAACTGGCAACACTGGTCATGCTTGGCACGGTGGCGATCGCTGGAGTAATCGTCGCGGCCTGGTTTGCAGGTCAGGGTACGATCAGCCGCATTTTCCGTCAACTCAACGCCCTGCAACAAAATCCACCTCTGTGGCTAGAAGTGCCGATGGCAACTTGGGAAGTGTTACTTGTCCCCACCGTTGCTTTGTTTATCATCGTCCTGGCCGTGATGAAAGTATCTCCCCAGCCGCGCTCTTGGTCGCGGGTGGTCGTGGTTAGCATTTTGCTGGTGTTGACATTCCGCTACCTGTGGTGGCGAATGTTTTCCACTCTCAACCTCAACACACCCCTGAATGGTGTTTTCAGTCTGGGACTCCTGCTGATGGAATTGCTGATGCTGAGCAGTGCCACGATCCAGCTCTTCCTCATGCTGCGAGTGCGCGATCGCTCCTCGGAGGCGGAAGTCCTGTCACTAGATGTGAGTGAAGGCAGGTTTGTGCCATCGGTGGATGTGATGATCCCCACCTATAACGAACCCGCGTTTATCCTGCGGCGCACCGTCATGGGCTGTCAGGCGATGGACTACCCCCACAAAACGGTCTATCTGCTAGACGACACCCGCCGCCCCGAAATTCAGGCTTTAGCGAAGGACTTGGGGTGTGAATATATTAGTCGTCCAGACAACCGCCATGCTAAGGCCGGCAACCTCAACCATGCGTTGCCCCTGACCCAGGGCGATCTGATCGTCGTCTTCGACGCCGATTTTGTCCCTACTCGCAACTTCCTGATCCGCACCGTCGGCTTTTTTCAAGACCCCCAGACGGCCTTGGTGCAGACTCCCCAGACTTTCTACAACGCTGACCCCATCGCCCGTAACTTGGGCCTGGAAGATATCCTCACCCCTGAAGAAGAAGTCTTTTATCGCCAGATCCAACCCATCCGCGATGGAGTTGGGAGTGTCATCTGCGCGGGCACCTCCTTCGTGGTGCGGCGGAGCGCCCTGGAAGCAGCAGGGGGATTCGTCACGGACTCCCTCAGCGAGGATTATTTTACGGGGATCCGCATCGCAGCGCAGGGCTATCGCCTGGTTTACCTAAACGAAAAGTTGAGTGCTGGTCTGGCGGCAGAAAATATCGCAGCCCACGCCCTCCAACGGCTGCGTTGGGCACAGGGGACGCTTCAGGCATTCTTTATTCAGGCAAACCCCCTGACCATTCCGGGACTGTCGCTGGTGCAGCGGATGGCCCATTTAGAAGGACTGCTCCACTGGTTCACCAGCCTTTCGCGTGTCGGTTTTTTGCTCATGCCCCTAGCCTATTCGTTTCTGGGCGTTATCCCCCTGCGGGCAACCGCAGCCGAGTTACTTTACTTCTTTCTCCCCTTCTACCTGGTGCAGTTAGCGGCGTTCTCCTGGCTTAACCACCACTCCCGCTCTGCCATCCTGTCCGATATTTACACCCTGACGCTGTGCTTTCCTCTGGCACTGACGGTGATTCGCGTGATGCTCAATCCCTTTTCGCGGGGCTTTCGGGTCACCCCCAAAGGAACTGCGAGCGATCGCTACTCCTTTAACTGGAATCTAGCATTGCCGTTGATCGGCCTGTTTATTGCCACTGCCATTAGCCTGTGGGTGAACCTGGGGATGTGCATGATTAAGGGCGCGTGGCAGCAAACAGTGAGTCCTGAAGTGGCAGACCAAGTGAAAGGGATTGGCCTCGGCTGGCTCTGGAGCGCCTACAACCTACTCATGCTGGGGGTGGCGTTGTTGATCCTGCTGGATGCGCCGCGTCCCAGCCTGTACGAATGGTTTAACCTGCGTCGCACAGTGAAGATCCGAGCGGCAGGGCAGACCTTCTTTGGCGTCACCACCATGCTTTCCCAAGAGGGTGCAGAAGTAGCGTTGACGCAGGCAGGTTTTCCGGCGATCGCTGCTAGTGGCACACTGCCCGTACAACTAGAGATCCTAGAAGAGGGGCTACAGCTTGCTGGACAAGCGATCCGTACTGGCATCGATGGCGAGTTTCCAACAGTGCGGGTGCTGTTCGAGCAGGTCGGCCTGCAGGAACAGCGGCGTTTGGTGGAAATGCTGTTCTGCCGTCCAGGGCAGTGGAAGAGTCGTCAGACTCCGGGCGAACTACAATCGTTGCTGCTGCTCTTCCGCATCCTGCTGAAGCCCCGTGTGTTGTTTGACCGCAACGTGGATGTTAGTGTGGTTGCCGTTGCGCAAATCTAAAGTAACGTGAATTCGGGAAAAGCAAGAGTTCAGGGGCATCGTGACCGGCGTGGTGCCCCCAAACCTTCCAAAACTGACGTTATACGGAATCCGTTGCTTATAGGGTCGGTTAGTTTTTGGTAGAACGCCCGCTGCGCGCGCGTTCTACCAAAAACTAACTGCTACTTTATAGGCGGATTCCGTATTACAGTACGAACCCCAGGCACAACAGTAGGCCACTCCAAAAATGCAGGCCAATGGCAAAGAACTTGCAGTTGCTCACCCGTTCCGGATGTCCGTGATTTTGCAAGACGTGGCGGACGAGTTTTACTGCCGAGGGCAGGCTGGCAACAATCAGCAGCGTCCCGATGGGAAATAGCCCGCTGAGCAAGAAGATCACGGTCATTGCGTAGAGGCTAGCGCAGGCCCAGGGCACCACTTGGGCACCTCTCAGCGTACCTAGGCGGACAATGGGCGATCGCTTCCCAGCGGCCAAGTCATCCGCCACTTGGTGAAAGTGAGAGCAGAACAGGATCAAGGTGGTACTCATGCCTAGGAGCAGCGATGCGGCCAGATTGGTGGTAGACCAGGACTGGGTCTGGCTGTAGTAAGCAGCTCCTACTGCTAGGGGGCCAAAGCTGAAAAAACAGAGGACTTCTCCTAGGCCGTGGTAGCCCAGACGGAAGGGCGGCCCTTGGTACAGATAACCCAGACCGCAACAGGCCAGGATCAGACCAAGCACGGTGAAGTCCTGCTGCCAGAGGGCGATCGCTAGAATGCCTAAAATGCCCCCCGCCAACAATAGGTTGCCGATCCAAAACACTAGGGTCTTTCTGCCGGTGAGATTGACCAAAGAATGATGTTTGTTGCGGTCAATTCCAGTCTCCGCATCAAACACATCGTTGCTGATATTCTCCCAGGCTAAGATCAGCACCGCCGAAACTAAAAATGTGAGGAAAATTTGACCGTTAATTTGTTGCGTTTCGTAAAAGGCGATCGCCGTTCCCAACAGGATAGGCATGATGGCCACACTATACATAGGTGGCTTGATCGCAGCGAGCCAGAGCTTGCGCGTTCGGGAAGGTAGACGCTTTTGTGAGGTATTAGAGTAGGGGAAGGGTTTCAGGGTCATCGCAGGAGAGAGCCATTGCTGCAAGCGTACCAATTTTACGGCTTCTGATGACCTCAACCGATCTTCTCAAACCCTGCGACTGTAAAGACTTGTGACTAATCGTTACTGTTGTCTGCACTTTTTCGGCTGCTCCTGTGGCAGGCAGCCTCCTCCAATCGCCCTATACAATTTGTCGAAAGCCTTGTCTGTCAAGCTTTTCATCTTTTTCTTCAGCACGGTTTAGAGCGGCTTGTGGTGAGACGTTTCCCCACAAAAGCCGTGGCTAGACCTGTCGAAGTGTGTTACCTGTAGTAAACATATCTTCGCAACCGTTTAAGGGGCGAGTTTCTAAGCCCTGAGACGGTTTCACGTCAATCCTTTTGGTATCGTCAATCCCAACTGGGTGCGTCCCACGTGTGCAACGCTCTAAACCTAAAACGACTGTGATTTGGGATCAGCGGAAACCCTGGCTTTTCCGGGCGTGCCGCGCCTGAAAAAGCAAGAGTTTGGGGGCACCGCGCCCGGCGTGGTGCCCCCAAGCCCGCTTAACCTGATCTGACCCTGATCTGACGTTGAAATTAATTTGACGAGTGGTGCGAGCTTCGCCCACGGCACTCCCAAAATTGGGATCCATCCACCCCCACCCCATTTAATAGACTGATTTTTCTCCCTCATGCCAGTCACCCCTTATCGGATTCATCCTTTTCAAGGTCGCAAAGATCTCTATCAATTTCTATCAGTTTTTCAGCAGAAATCCGTTGAAAAAAATCGTGCTCAGATTGCCACCTTTTGTTTAGAAATTGACCCGATTGATCCACTGGCCATCCTACAAGAAATGGCACGTCCAGACCAGGTGCATTTCTATCTTGAAAAGCCGTTTGAGCATGAGGCGATCGCGGCTATTGGTACGGCGACTTCATTGGAAACCTCTGGCCAGCAAAGATTCGCAAAAATCCAAGATTTTTTAGAACAGTGCGCGGATCAATTCACCACACTCAACTTCGCAAGTCTGCTGGTGCAACCTCGCTTTTTCTGCACATTCACCTTTTTTGATGAAACTGAGCCTGAGGCAAGTTTTCCAGCCGCAAGAGTCTTCTTACCCCGCTGGCAAGTCCTACAAAAGGATAACCGCACCACCGTGTTGGCGAACCTCTTGCTTCACCCGAACCGCAACCTAGAACAGGCAACGGAAGAACTCTGGCAAGAGTTTCAGATAATTCAACGGGTGAAATTTGCTCCGTTTCAACTGGCTCATCCACTCCATACAGCATTAAAAAACTGGCAAATTTTAGACTCGAATAACTTTCAAACCGTTGTGCAATCAGCCCTCCATTGCATTCATCAGAAACATCTCAATAAGCTCGTACTCGCCCATGCGATTGATGTGGTGGCACGAATGCCCTTTGACTGGGTTTATTCCCTTCATCACCTGCGACAAGTACACCCTGATTGCTATATTTTCTCCACGAGTAATGGCAGCAACCGCAGCTTCATTGGAGCAAGCCCTGAGCGACTGCTGCGGGTCCATAATCAACTGCTTGAAACCGATGCCTTAGCAGGATCATTTCCGCGGGGGCAAACCACTGTTGAAGACGCAAACTTGGCACAACAACTGCTGAGTAGTCAGAAGGAACGACATGAACATCAACTGGTGGTGGACTTTATCTGCGATCGCTTACACCAGCTTGGCCTGGTTCCCCAGTTTGCGCCTGTCCCCGTTCTGTTTCCCTTGTCCAACATCCAACACCTGCACACGCCCATCCGCGCTACCCTACCTACCCACCTGCATCCACTCCAAGTCCTCGCAGAACTGCATCCCACCCCTGCGGTTGCTGGTCTGCCGCGCGATGTGGCCTGCCAGGAAATCAAGCGATACGAGGGATTTGGGCGATCGCTCTACGCCGCCCCCCTAGGTTGGATCGACCTCCAGGGCAACGCCGAGTTCATTGTTGGCATTCGTTCCGCCCTGATCGACCAGCACCGTGCGCGGTTGTATGCTGGGGCGGGAATTGTAGTGGGATCAGACCCGCAGCGGGAATTGGCAGAAATTAAACTCAAATTCCAGGCTCTTCTCAACGCTCTGGTTTAACTCCCACCCAATTTAATACCGACTCCGTCGCTTATTGAGTCGGTTTGTTGTGGTGTGAAACGGG
>DVEB01000344.1 GCA_015295905.1 Synechococcales cyanobacterium M55_K2018_004 | reverse complement strand
GCGCACGGCACAGCAAGGGTTTCAGCCTATCCCGAATTCACGTTACTTTACAGGCGGATTCCATATTAGTCATGCTTGCGAACATAGGCAATGCATGCACTCATACAAACACTCATACAAAACTGTTCATCGAACTCATCCTAAAAGAATAACGAAATCATTTCCGGCCTGTGTCCAAACATCCAAAACCAAACTGGCACTGTCAAGAGTAGCGTTACTGTGGTCAAGACGATGCTACTGGCAATTAAATCGCGGTCAAGCTCATACTCTTCTGCCAAAATTAATCCTGCAAAGGCCGTGGGCATGCCTGCCATGAGAACCATTGCCAGCCGAGGCATGGTTGCCAGCCCAAGCAAAATCGTGACGCCAGCGATCGCCGTAGGTTGGACGATGACCTTAATGAGGGTTGGCACAATGGCCCGTTGCAGGCTGTGCCAGCCTCTGATTTGACGGAGACGAATGCCCATTAGCAGCAGCGCGGTCGGAATAATGAACCAAAGTGAATAGTGCAACCCAGACTCGACGATCACGGGAAGGCGCACAGGACGACTGGACAACCCAATACCAAAGGCCCAGAGGGACGGTACGGTCAGTAAGTCTCGCACGGGAATCCACCACTGCTGGTGGGGGTGCGATCGCCCGTAGAAACTAGCAATCACAACTCCTAGACCGTAGGTGCCAATCACATTGTTGGTCACGCTAAACAGCACCAGCCACCCCAGCGCCTCTTCCCCCACAAAGCTAGGGGCAACAGCAAGCCCCACAAAGCCAGTGTTTCCTAGCATGGATGCCAGCACAAAGCTACCGTGGGTGGCGGGGTCCTGCCCGCGTTGAGGAGGGGCTGGAGAGGCGACGCTTGCTTCAATCGGCACTCGCTGCCATCGCATACACTGCAAACTGACCCAGGAACACATCAGGCTGACCAGGAGGGCGATCGCTACTAGCGCAGGCACGAACCCTTCCTCCACCACAAACTCTGTCTGGCGTGCCAGGGTAAAAATTTGTAGAGGACCCCCGACCCAGTAAAGCCCTCGACCCAGTAACCGGGGAACCTGCTCGGGCAACAGCGGCACGATCAGCAACCCCAGTCCAGTCCACAGGACGAGAGGCAGATAGGCATGGAGCAGCGGGTCTGTCATGCGTTGAAGAGAGGCTGTCCCTGGAGTTTGGTCAGAAGGAAGCGAGCAACAACACCTTAGCAAGCGCAAACATCAACCAACATCAAGAAGACGAGTCCTGAGCACGGCGATCCAGCATTGCAGACATCGCACGCACACACAGCCCATCATCCCATCAGTGTCCAAACCAGCCCTATAGATTGGCCGGAGTTGTAGGGGGAGCAGGCGTTGCTCCAGCTTCGGGCGAGATTGGAGCAGCGCTGCCAGGAGACTCGGGCGCAGTATCATTGCTTGTTGCTTCGTCCGAAGTTGCAGCAGGGGTTTCGGGTGTGGTTGCAGCGGCTGGATCTTCTTCTCCCAATAGGGTGCTGCCCTGAATACGCCACTGACCATCCTGGCGGATCAGGCTGTAGCGCAACCGTAACCGTTCCTCGGAGGGCGCACCCACCGCATCACCATTCCGCATCACTGTGGTCTTCTCGGTAACTACCGCTTCAACCTCCGCTTGGTTCGGGTCTGTTGTGTTTGTCTGCACAGAAACAATTTGCAGATTGGAGTGTTCCAAGGCGCGGTACTCACCGCTGGACTTGAGGGATTCAGCATCAGCCTGACGACTCGCCAAAAAATCGCCCGCAAGCACCTGACTGAGTTGGCTGGTGTCGTAGTTGGAGCCAAAGGCGGCTGTTTTGGCCGTCAGCCAGCCCTGAACGATCGCTTGGGCAGCTTCATTGGTCAGGGGAGCGTTGGGGTCGGCAGCGGCTGGAGTCGCGTTGGGGTCGGGGATCTCAAGCGGCGGTTCATTCACGCTAATTGCAAGCTGTTCACCAGTCAGCTTGGGACCAGCATTGAACGCCCGCACCAACCAGCTACCCAGAATCCAGAGCATCAATAGGCCGAGGGCGCCCATCGCCAGCAGAAACATGAGACGATCGAGGCGTGGAGCGCGGCGACTGCCTTGACTGCGGCTAGGGGAGGCTGAACTGGTGGCAGCTTGGGCGGCTGCAACCGAGCGATCGCTCTCCATCGATCCGCCACTTTTGGGAAAACCACTCCGGAAGCGACCGCCTCCATTCAAGCGGCCTTCCGGCGACAGTTGGGAAATACGCTCTGCCGTAGGCATAAACGCATCCTCATCCCCGCCACCGGTAGATGCCACCGTCATCGTGGCAGCAGCACTGCGGCTGGGCTGTCCCCCCATTTGGCTGGCTCCTTGCAGAGCCACACCCGCCATGCCATTACGACGACTGGCGATCGCATAATCCGCACCAGAGCGGTCTGTCGTCCACTGCTCTGTCGCCCCCGACTCGTTTGGCAATTCTTCCAGGTAAGCCTGCACCTCGCTATCAGCAAAGTATTGTTTGAGGGAGGCCTGTTGTTGAGCGAGATCTCGGAAGTGGGGAAAGACCTCATTCTGCAACCAGCGCTCACTATAGAGACACAGTCCTGGCAACAGGTCAGGCGATCCTTGTGAATTTTCGCGGATAAAGGCTAGAGACTCATACTCTTGGCTCAGTTCCAGTGCCCGACTAGCCTCCTCTGTCTGCCCCAGCAGCAAGGCGCAGACCGCCTGCTCCAGATGCACGTCCTGACGGGTGCCCAGTTTCAGCAACATCGACTTAGCCCGCCGGATCAGCGCTGGTTGCCGGTAGGCAAACCCACGGGCCAGCATAGCATAGACCGCCAGATAGGTAGCCACGGCAGAAGGACGACGCGCCTCTGCTTCAAATAAGGTATGTTGTTCGGCAGCCGTGAGATAGGTACGAAGCTGTTGGACAAACCGTAAAAAGTCATCCACGTTTAGCCCCGACTGATCATTCCCAGTGCCGTCAATCCCCCCCCGATCGTGCAGCATATCTTGGAGCAGGCTTAACCCCTGGCGACGTTCTGCCACGTTCGATTCAGGCAATGCAATCAGTTCCAGGATGCGGTAAGGGCGCAGTTTGTAGAGGTCAGACTGGATTTCGCCCCGCACACTAGCAAACAGACCTTCGCGCAGCAAGTAGTCTTGCCCTTGCTCTAGGGAAGCGGCAGCGCTCTCGTATTGCCCCTGCTGCCACTGTTCGCGCCCCAGCTCCAGGTGAGCCAATGCCACAATCAGCACAATATCGGAGCGGACGATATCAGGCGGTCCAAACCGACTGCTGTTGAGGGAAAGATTGCCAGGGGTTAGGAGGGGTTGCCCTAGCTTTAAGACTAGCTCATACTCACCCAGTTCCAGCAAGATCAACAAGGCACCAACAAACTCGCTGTCTTGAATTTCGATGCTGGGAGAGTAGGGGTCGGCGGCTTCCGCAGCGAGGCTAGCGGGGGTGTCTGCATTAGTCTCAACCGAGGGCACGTCGTCGGTATCAAACCCTCGGTTTAAAAAGGTGGCATCGTAGGCGCGCCGATCCTGTGGATCGGACAGTACGGCGTAGGCTTCATCGAGCAGTTGCTTACGTGAGGCGATCGCTGCTTCAGAAAATTCTCGCCGGGGAAGTTGGAGGGCGCGATCGCGATGTGCCTGGTGCAACTGTTCTGCCGTCGCCTGGATCGGCAGTCCTAAAATTCGATAGTAATCAAGCGGAATTCTCACAGTCCCCTTCCCCAACGAGGTTCAATGCCTATTCTGTACTCTTTTTATCCTAAGTCAACCCTTAAGACATCAAACTGCCCTAAATCTTGAGTTTAACTAACCTTGATCGCACTAGACCTGAGGGGGGCGCTGGAGCCTTTCAATATCAGCCCTGGGTCAGGTCTGTACTGGAAGCAGTGTTAATCGTTAGCTGACAATTGATTGATAAAAGTTACCCAATAGCATACAAAAAACTGACCGATCTGACACTTTTTTTTGCCGCGTTTTTACCGCGTAGTGGGCTATCACACGCATCTTCGATTCACCGATCTCCCCCAGCTTGAGACTAATTTCCCTGCTTGGGCCGCACAGCGTGCTCTGAGAGTGCATTTCCCAGTCGTGATTAGTGACAAACGTTAGTTCTGGTTAAGAGGGGTTTAGCTTAGCCGGAATTCACGTTGCCATACGAAAAATCTTGGAATGCTTTCAAGGCTAAGATTCCAAGTTTTCGCACCGTTTAGTCCCACCTCCGAGTCAACGAAACGACCTCAAATTTCCTCTCGGAAAGTTTGGCTTGAACCCTGTGCCGGGTTATTTTATAAGGATGAGTAAGTCCGAGTTGCGGAATTTTTAGGTAGGGCACATTAATGGTTCAAGAACGCACATTGCCAGTATTTCAAACCGCAGGCGCCAACATTACCCGCGAAGAAGGACTCATGCTGTACGAAGACATGGTCTTGGGGCGCGCCTTCGAGGACAAGTGCGCTGAGATGTACTATCGCGGCAAAATGTTTGGCTTCGTTCACCTCTACAACGGGCAGGAAGCAGTCTCAACGGGTGTCATTCGTGCCATGCGCCCTGGTGAAGATTTCGTCTGTAGCACCTATCGCGACCATGTTCATGCCCTGAGTGTGGGCGTCCCCGCAGACAACGTGATGGCAGAGTTATTTGGCAAAGTTACTGGTTGCAGCAAGGGTCGTGGCGGTTCGATGCACCTGTTCTCTGCCGAACACCGCCTACTTGGGGGATATGCCTTCATTGGTGAAGGCATTCCGGTTGCCCTAGGCGCCGCCTTCCAGACCAAGTATCGCCGCGAAGCAATGGGCGATGCGACGGCTGACCAAGTGACGGCCTGCTTCTTTGGTGATGGTACGACCAATAATGGTCAGTTCTACGAGTGTCTGAATATGGCGGCGCTCTGGAAATTGCCTATTTTGTTTGTGGTAGAAAACAATAAGTGGGCGATCGGGATGGCCCACGAACGAGCGACCTCGCAGCCGGAAATCTACCGCAAGGCCAGTGTGTTTGGGATGCCGGGGGTCGAGGTGGATGGCATGGATGTGTTGGCGGTCAGAGCAGTGGCACAGGAGGCGATCGCCCGTGCCCGTGCCGGCGAAGGCCCAACGCTCATCGAAGCCCTCACCTATCGCTTCCGAGGGCATTCCTTAGCGGACCCTGACGAACTGCGCAGCAAGGCTGAGAAGGAATTCTGGTTTGCCCGCGACCCAATTAAGCGGTTGGCTGCTTATATGACAGAGCAGAGTTTGGCCACTCAAGATGAACTGAAGGCGATCGAACATCGCGTTCAGGACGTGATCGAGCGAGCGGTCAAGTTTGCTCAGGAAAGCCCCGAACCCGACCCCGCCGACTTATATAAGTACGTTTTTGCGGAAGACGACCCCTAATTGCAGACAGGGAGTTTGTAGCTCCTCGCCTGTCTCCCCTGCGTATGCCTGACCCGATGATGTATCAGGAAGATGCCTTCGTCGTGCTGGAGACTAACCAGCCCGAACAGTTTCTGGCCCCCTCAGAGTTGTTAGAGAAGCTGAAGGCAGTCTTGATCACAATGCAAGCGAATCTGCCGAGAGACCTCCAGCGGTTTTCTGACCTGGAGGCTCAGGCTCAGTATTTGATGGAGACTGCTTGCGAGTTGGATGTAGGGCCGGGGCAGTTTCTTCAGTGGTATGTGGTGCGATTAGAAAAGTAATCTGGCAAAATTCGACGTTGCGATCGCTGCGCAGCGCTACTGGTGACAAGCGTGAAAGATTTTGGGGTGCTGGCGTCGCCAGCACCCCAAAATCTTTCACGCAA
>DVEB01000287.1 GCA_015295905.1 Synechococcales cyanobacterium M55_K2018_004 | reverse complement strand
GGGGATTTGAGGCATTCTGATGCCTGAAACGGGCAACTTAACATGAGAGTTTGCCAAAAACTCTACACTTGTAAGGGGTTGGGGGGCGGGCATAGCGCCGCAGGGACGCGCTTGCTTGCCGCCTGACCATTCATGCCTGGACCATCATCGGGAAACTTGCTTTACACACCAATAAGCCGCAGGCTCCTGATGCGACGCCCGCCTGCGCGGGCTTCACCGGGCAAGACCCGAATTATTTCTCAAACACCAATGCGCCAAGCATAGCATGCCAGCCTCCGGCAGATGCGGCATGTGCGGGGATCGACCAGCAACCAGGTCTGTGGATGCTCCCTGTTCACGCAGTTGCTGACAGCGGCTGGTTCGAGCGAGAGAACTGGCGACAAGCCCTGTCACCCTGCGGTAGGAAGAGAGAGTTGTCGCACCTGGCGCCGGAGTCGATACAGAACGCAAAAAAGAGGGGGAGTCGTGATGGTTGTGGCGGCGGAGTTGCACCATCTCGTGCATGAATAGATTGTCATCTCAAATACGGGGTTTGCGGGGTGACAATGGAGCGAGAGATGTGGACAATAGAAGCCATATCGCTCTGCGCGCCGACGATCAGCCACAGGCGTCTCTGCTTGAACTGCGACCAATGACGCCCGAACTTCGACGCATCGTCTTTCGTTTCCCGATCAGAAGCGCACACGGCAAGCATATCGAGGAGGAAGCCAATGCATGACGAACGAGTCGATCTCAGCGGACCATCGGCGTTGGAGATGCAGCATCAGCAACTGGCGCAGCTGCTCAGCCTCCAGCAAGAGCAACTCAACGTCTTACAGGCGCAGACCAGAGAGATCGTTGCTGCAATCAGGGATGTGCAGCGATCAAGCCGGCAGAGCGACGTGGCCATCAACAATGTCACCATGTCATTTGGCGACATGGTCAGTCTGTTCGTCAGGAGCGGGTTGGCGGCGGTGCCGGCGATGATCATCCTGTCCATCATTGGCGCTCTCGTGTTTGCAGTGCTGAGCGGCGTCCTGGTGGCGTGCGGAGCGATGGCATTTCGGTGAGGGGTGATGGCAGAAGGGCGATGAAATGCCTAATAGGAAGATCGACCAAAACCCAGACAATCGCGCTTGCATCTGTGGAGCAGTCGGCGTTGGCTTCGACAGGCTCAGCCAACGCCAATCACGAGATTGTCCAATATCTGGTTGATCTTCCTATAAGAAGGTCGTGGTGAAGGGGAAGTGACAGGCGGGAGACGACTCAGCGCCGCGACAAGGTGTCGTGGCGCTGAGTCACAGCGCAGCTACAAGCGCCTCATCGCTGCTCGACGTCTACGGCGTCGGGCGGTTTTTTGGGGTTTCCGGCTCAGATATGAAGATGTCAGGGAGAAGGATATCTGATGACCTGCTAACGCGATTGTACTTTGTTGACACAGTGGCGCACCCACTCCTTCCAAAACGTTTTTATCTATAATGAGGCGACTAACGATGCCAAACTCTACTTTAGCACCATAGGAATGTGGACCTTGTGACTCACTATCGTAATAGCCACACTGCCTTCCACACCTTCGGATCGCGCAGTGACAAGGGCAACGCCTTCTTCAGATCCCGTCGTCAACTTCAAGTGAACCAATCCGCCTTTGGTTACACCAGTCTCACTCGAGAGCGTCCCAAGAGTGGTAATGAAACTGATGACCTGGCCATCAGCGACGTACGCGCCGAATTGATCTCTGACTTCTACAATGATATCGACTTGTTCGCCGCCGGTATAAACGGTATCGCGGGATGCTTCGAGGGAAATCGTGTTGATAGATGCCTCGTTTTCTAATGAACGAACCCTGTCTATTACTCCATCTCTGTTCGAGTCAACCAGCACGTTTACTCGAGCGAGATTACTCCAATCACTGATGTTGATCAGCGCCACTGAGTTTGCGTCGAGAACTACATTTTTATGACCAAAGGCGGAATACCCCGGTCCCCCTGCGCGACGTAAGGACAGACCATACGTCGCAGCGGTTGCACCGTTGGTGCTGATTCTGATGGTGTCGGCAAGGCCCGCCGTCTCATTGGCATCGAACTGCAAGTTGACCGCCTGACCAACTCCAATCCTCAAACCCTTTATTGTGACAATACGGTCTTCTGCAGAGAGAATCCGCCCAATCGTAAGATCCCCTCTCGTGTTGCCCACCGTACTGCTAACCGTGAAAGCACTGCCGTCTGATGACATGCTAAGGGCAACTGTGGTGCCAGTTATAACCTCCCAGTTAGAAAGTTGCACCAGATAGCCTTTACCAAAAACGCTGACATCAGCCCGACCTTCGCCGTAGCCGTGGGCTCGCAAAGTGTAGCGTATATCGGAAGGGACATGGTAAAACCCAGAGCCCTCCCCCGAAATGCTCATTGCGATAGGTGCGTAGCTCGCTCCTGGGATTTCATCATAGAAGTCGGCGCCATCCCAACCCAAACGGCGTCCCTGGTCATCGGTGATAAGCAATCGGGCCGGACCTGAGGTTGCAAGGAGTTGAGATGAAAAGGTCTGCGCCTGGATGCTTTGCATGGCTCTCCAATCAGGCAATGTCCACCAGGCGACTCCTCGTCGAAGGTACATTTCAATCGGGGTGACTTTCAGGCTACAATAACTAGAATCTCCCTGGATAGTAGTCTGAGCAATAATACGATCTCCTATTGGTGTTGGTAGTATCTCTGGCCACTCGTACGTCCATGTGTCATTGTCCAGGTTAAATTCAACCCGGCGTTTATTATCACCTCGCAGGTTACTGTCATAGACATAGACATACGCCCTATCGCTCAAAGGTTCCTCAAATCGGTAGGGAACGAGAGCATGCACAATTTCAGATTGCGAATCCTTTCTTTTCCCAAGAATGGCCAGTATCACAGGGGAATTATTCTGGATATGAGATTTCAGGTATTGGTAAAAAGATCGAGGTGATTTCCCCAAAAATTCACACAATTTAGCATTGTGTGCATTAATCTCTAAACCGCTTTGGATTCCTTGATAGAACGCGATAGCCTCTTCGATATCGCTGTTTTTTCTTTGCGGGTATAGCGGCGAATAATTTGGCATCACAAAATCACCAGCATTGGTCTGGGAAAGATTTCTGTAGTTTATTAGACTGGCAACAGACATACCATCGCAAGATCCTCCTTTACCTACTTCACGATAGTTTTGTCTATAAAAAGCCTCTGCAACATGAATCCTGTTGCCATTTGGCCACTCAACCTGATCTGCACCCAAAAACTGCCTGAACATATTCCAGGTTCGTATCGAATCCTGATTTTTGAAACCAAAACCATCCCGAGACGGAAGGAAACCCAAATCAGAAATCGGGGAACTTGCTGGTACAGTGACTTCAATATAGGTTAAGCCCAAAATCGCCCCATCGCCGATTGCCTGGACAAGGAAAGGGTAGAAACCCGAAGGGGTGCCTGTTGGAACCGTGATTGCAATGTCAAAGGCCTTGGTGACGTTGGCGCTTACATTTGTATACTCTTTCGGTGTAATTTGCACCCAGCTCTCATAGCCCGCCGTAACTTGCAACCACAAGCGGTCAATTTGCTGAGTCTCTGAAATGATGAGTTGAGTGACGGCAGTAGGGATTTGGGAGGCATTGACGAGTTGGAAATATCGTCCATTCGTGCCGGGAGACTCAGCGTAGCCAACAGACATGCCTCTAAATGTAGCCTCAGATGCACGGCTGTAACCACTGTCAACTGCAACAACGGATATTCCTTTATCTCTCAGTTGCCGCACAACGTCTACAAAAACCAGATCATCCTCGGTCTGAGCAATTCCATCGCGTCCGGGGTCTCCGCCAAAGTTGTAACCCGCGAATGCGAGATCGTGAGTTGGTGCATCGCCAAACATGACGATCACCCGTTTAGCGCCTTTCCTCCAACCCACGGTCTCGATTTGACTCGCTTCGTATGGAGCCCTGGTGTATGATTCTGGATCATCTGCTCCCCATCCCAACCAGAGTTTATTATTGATTGTGTTGGCAACATCAGTAATATTATCTGTGAACCTTATGTTCAACTGCCATGGCACATCACCACTCGCAGCAGATCCATACTGATTAGAATATCCAGGATATGAAAAATAACCCGGGTAGTCCATAAAACTGCCCACAGCAAACCAGGAAGAAGGCAATTGTGATCGAATACTATTCATTATTTGGATAGCCGAGGTTCTCACCTGGTTTATCTCATCCCCCATACTGCCCGTGCGATCAATTACAAACATGATATCACCTTTGTTTATAGGTGTTTCATCGACAGAAACTTGAATCTGAGCCTTGTATGTGTGCCCTGCTTGAAGAGTCGCGGTAATCCTGTCTACGGGCACCACAACGTTGCCATTAGATGTGGTGCTATTGCGGATTGCCTGAACTGAGGTGAAGAGTGGTTCAGGCGGCATATCGGCAATCTGCACGCTTTGATTGCGGGACGCGGTACCGCCCGTCAGATGTGGGGTGGATTCTGCCACAATTAGAGATTGAGGGAGCAGTAACATCCCAATAAAGACCAGAATAGATATCTTTGCAAAGTGTGTTCTGACGAACATGCCAACCTCACTTTCTTTAGATCATGAACTGCGCTCGCGCAATGACATCAAAACCACTAAGTGTTCGGATAGACTCTAAATATGGGCTATCTCACGGGAGGTCCTAAAGCGCTATGTTCAAGCATCCAGTTCGCGCGGGCAACAAGCAACGTTCACTGGTAGTGTTGCATGAATGACCGAGTATGAGTATTAGATTGGTATCTTGTCCCATCGGTCATCATTGGGATCGTCAGGATTATAATCACGGGGTCGTCGCCAGACATACCATCTGTGGGTTACAGGGTCTTGTTCTGTGCGTTCGAATTCATTATTGTTGTTTCGGTTTATCCACATGTTCACGACTTCTTCTTCATTCTTATCCCATGGTCTTCGCCAACGAAGGGTGCAACTGCTTAACCACCATTTTTGAAAGCCCATCGCCTGAGTGATTAAGCTCCCACCACTGGTGAAAAAAGCAGCAACCGCTGAGCGGAGAGGGTCATAACCTTTTGCGTTTCTCACTATCTCTATCTTCAAGCAAGATGGATCACGCGGTGGAACAATCTCCCATCCGTTATCGGTCATGCTCGTATCTAAATCACTAACCATCATATATAGTTCATTCCAGAAGTGCTGCGCGGCTTGTGCAGCTGGTGTGCCTTCGGCTTTAAGCCAACCACTTTCATCCTCATTGCGAAAGTGGAACACCATAGACAGGTATTTCCAATTCTTTGGCTTCGGAGGTGTTAATTCTCTTCCACAGTATCGGCAGAGAATTGCTTCGTCCTTGATTTCTTCAGCGCAGAATGGACACTTTTTCATGTTCAACTCCTCTTATCGTTGTAACATGCGTAGAAACGAATGACGGGCTCAATGCCTCTCATAGAGCGATCAACTAAAATCTAAATCTGTGGCGCGGTTAGCATTGGCTTCGACAGGCTTAGCCAACGCCGATCACGAGATTGTCCAATGCATGGTTAATCTTCCTATCAGGCATGCCCATTATGGCAAATATCTCACCGTCCTGTCACCCCGTAAACCCCGTATTTTGATTAAAGAAATTGTTATCATTCCCGCGTCGCGCTGTTGCCGCCCGCGCCTGGCGCGGCTCCGGGTTTGTCGTGCGGTGCGGCGCGCTGTGAGCAAGGAAGTCCAGTCCAGCGCATGCGCACTGACTGCGCTGCCGGTTGCCATGAACGGCGATGGGAGACGGCTGCGCGCGGGTCCGG
>DVEB01000233.1 GCA_015295905.1 Synechococcales cyanobacterium M55_K2018_004 | reverse complement strand
TGCGCGGGGTTTCCCACAAAACGCGTTGCCCTAACCTATGCATGAGCGCTACAGCTAGCCTTGTTATGAGGCGCCAGTTGTGAAATGCCTACAGAGCGGCACTCTTGTTAGAACATCCCTGCTTTCATTGCAGTTGCACAATTCCTTCCAGGTCGTTGCTGAACGCTTTTCCCGACTGACGCTATGATGGGGAAACAAGTCACGCTTATTTGGCTGTAGAGATTCAGCATTTTTTCATCCCTGTATCAATGCCAGCACGGTTACAGATCAAACCCGAAGATTGCTCTCCCCTTGGGCAATTCATCCTGCAATACTTAGATAATCAGGGTATTAGTATGAACCGTTTGGCAGAACTAGCAGGGGTGCCGCAGCCGCGCTTGCGAGGAGCCTGCTTTAAGGGCACTTGTCCAACCCCTGAAACCTTACGAAAACTTGCCAAAGTCATTGGCAAACATCATTTGGAACTCTATACCCTTGCCTACGAGGGGCGTATCGAAAACCTGCCCGAAGACTCTGAAGAGAACTCAGTCGATCTGCTCATCCGAGAGTTGTTTGAAACGGCGAGAGAGCTACGTTTGGTCGCTCCTAAAGCGCGTCCATCCAAGGCAAAAATTCGTAAAGCTTTGCTCGAGTTAGGGTTCCAACCCGAGCCAGTAGACGCTGAAAACCAGTACGAAGTGGGCTAGCGTTGGGCCATGCGGATGCCCATAAAAAATGGGAGTGATGCTAAGCATCACCCCCCAATTAATCGGAAACACGACTACTTGCGGTAGGGAACTGCTTTCTCGTAATCGATATTGAGGGCAGAAATCTTTTGGGGCATATTGCCACGAGCATTGATGCTGCGGGCCATATCGAGGAAGAGTGCGGGACTGCCAGTTTTGGGCTTTTGGTCTTGCGGCTTGTAGGAACGTACAGAAGACTGCCAGACAAATTGGGGGAAACCCACCTTGGCACGATAGTAAGCATCGTAACGGGGAGACTTGATATTAAACGGCAGTTCGCCGCTTTCACGGCCAGGCAGAACCCGACGACGCTGGTAAGGCACTGTATTTTCGCCAAAGTTCTGGATGTATTCCTCGCTGTTGAGTAACTCATCCACGAAGCCTTTGACACCTTTGGTCATAACAACCGCTGACCAAGCAATCTTCTCCCGCTCGCTATAAACCTTGCGACCCAAAACCTTCTCAACGCAGTGCTCTACGAAACGGTAGTTACTGTTTTTGTTGTAGAAGCTTTGGATGAATGTATTTGATAGGAGCAAACCACGGATAAAATCACGCACGGTAATCTGTCCGTTGCGAAGCTGAGACTCAAGTGCGACTTCGCGGTCAGCAGCAAAGGCATGGAAGTAGATCTGACGATAAGCTGCATTGATCAGATCATCCATCTCGGTCCGAGACAACAGGTTATCAGTCGTGTAAATCTTAGGACTTTCATCGCCAGGAGCGGTCTCAAAGTCAGCAACACGCTGATTATTGCAAGTCGGAGCGTACTGTAACAGAGGAATAGCCACGTTAATTAAAGCCCCCTTTTTTACACAATTTCATCATGGGCGTACTCATTATCATAAAGGAGACGGTCGCCATTATTCGCTTTAGTCTGATAAACATTACAGAATTTAATCTAAAGCATGCTCTGAAATCGCCTGAAAATTCGATTCTTCCTGAGTGATTAATGCAAAAATCAAGTTTTGCTAACACACTATTGACACAGCGATGACAGTTTGCTCTGGTCTATTGTTCAGAATCGCTTCTCAGGATTGTTGTAAAACTTGATCTTGAAGCTGGAAACCTCTCAAAAGATCAAGCATTGTACAAGCGTTGTGACGTGCTGCGATCGCCTCTTCTATGATTGTGGTCGCGTGGGAAAAGGATATCGCATTTCTGGTCATTCAGGAAGTTGTCTGAAGCGAGACAGTTCTCCCAATCTGAAAAACTGACCAGCAGGGTTGCTGGCTAGGATTTACCGCGAGGGGCGATCGCCCCTCGCGGTAAATCTTAAGCGACTGGGCTAACTGCAGCCGCAGAAATCGACAGTCCAAAGACAATCAGCAGAAAGAGAACCAGCAGCAAGCCCGCCACCACAGGCCAGTTGGCGCGATCGATAAACGCTTGAAAATCAAACCGCTCGCCCTGCCTAAACAGACCATCGGCCCGCCCGCTAGACACCAACCACTGATTGCTGGGGCGAGGCAGTTTGTCACGATAGTCTTTGCCATAGCGGGCCATCCGCTCAAAGGGTAAATCGCCGTTTACCCGCTGAGGTAAAATCCGCCGCCGTTGATAGGGGACTGTATTTTCGCCAAAGTTGCTGTTGTACTCGTCGGTGTTGACCAGTTCTGTGATGAATCCATTCAGACCTTTCGTGGCCAACACAATCGACCAGGCAATTTTTTCACGCTCGCTATAGACTGCTCTGCCCAACACTCGCTGCACACACAGTTCCACAAAACGATAGTTATTGTTGACATCGTAGTTGAGTCGCCGGAACGAATCAGACGTAGCCAACCCACGAATGAAGTCTTTGACGGTAATTTGTCCAGACTTCAATTGTGACTCTAACGCAACCTGCCGGTTGCTCGCTAGCATTTGCTGCTCATGAAAAATTTGACGATAAGCTGCTTGGATCAGCATATCCATTTCACTAGCAGAGAGGAGGTTATCGGTGGTGAACACTCGGGGTTGTTCATCCCCTGGAACCTCAAAGTTGGCAACCCGTTGATTCTGAGACGTTGGAGCGTACTCCAGTAAAGTCAGTGGCATATCAAATCCCTCTATAACAAACGGCAAAAAGCTGAGAATAATGACTCAATCTCACCCATAGGGGTAGCGATTACAGGAGTATCGTAATCACAAGAACTGAGGGGGGCGTTACGATCAGACGCGTGGTGCTTAGATCTCGATTGAGTGAGTGCCTCACACGTCACTAAAGCGATGGAATACTAAATGGTGGAGATCACAACTCAATCAGGAAATGACTGAGCAGTAGAGGAACGCTATAAAAAGAGCAGAGTGCTGCACACGTTGCACAGCAACCCGAGAAGAGCCTGTTGATTCTATTCCACTTTGTTTGGAAACGCTAATTCCAAACTGTAAATTTTGAGAATGGATGAACTGATACCTCTAAATTTGTGGGTAAACGCAAATCCGTGGGTAAACGCCTAGGTTTTGTCTATGCGTAAACACGGGTTCTAATTATGATTACGATCAGCTTTCACACAAACCGTCTAGGATCAATTCACCAAACCTTAAATCTACGCTTTAAAGATACGGCGGAGTAGGTACATTAACGCATTGATCAGGGCAGAAAGTAGGAATTTTTAACACTAGGTCAGTTTAGGTTAACGTCAGTTCTGGTTAAGCGGGGTTTGGGGCATCGCGCTCGGCGCGGCGCCCCAAAACCCTTGATGTTCCGTGTGCACCGAGCACGGAACATCAAGGGGTTCAACTGATCTCGAATTCACGTTATAGCGGTTTTCACTTGGGTGAAGTACAAGGGGGTGGGGGCAGAACCCCCACGCAAGGGGCGATGCCTCCTGCACCCCTGTACCTCAACGCTATAACGCTAATTGTCATGCCTTAGTAGACTGCCTCAGTCGGTTTTGAGTGGATTCTCCGCGCCAAAAGGCCAATGGGTCGGCCGTGCCACGACAAGGGGGATAAATCCGCAGCGTTGCTTCGTGCTTGGGATCCGGTGGAGGGGGGATTCCTAGCCCTAAGCACAGGTGCGTCAGCGATCGCCCATAGGCGGTATGGTGTCCTGGACTGCCAGCATGGGCGTGAGCGTATTCATGGACAACGAGCCATAGCCAGTCTTCAGTGACGACTCGTCCCACGTCTATCAAGAGAGTGAGGGGGGAAGTCTGAAAGTTGCACAGGGCTGCCACTTGAAACGAGGAGGCCAGAGGAGCCGCAAAAATCTGGAGGGTGGGCTGCTCCTCTGGATGAACGCAATCGTTGCAGGCTTGCAGGTGTGCTGCTAGTTGGGCGTTGACAGCCTCGATGTGTTGACCGATCCAGGTGCAAACCGCGACGCGATCGCCCCTGTCATAGACCAGCTCCACCATTTCGGGGTCCAAAGCCAGACTGCGAACAGCATAGAGATAATCCAACCCACGTGCGAAGGGGTCAGAACTGCTGGTGAGAATGAGAGACTGAGGCAACCGTTACCAACCAAACGTAAACAGGTACTTCGTTGCCTCAACCGAGGCTTTCATTTCGTCAGTCATCGGCGGAGTGACGCTCTGCATTCCCTCATTGAGACTTGATTCTGCAACTCGAAATTCAGTGCAAAACGTCGCGGTACTAAAGCCACCAAACCGCTTCACCGTGCTAGTCCGCATACGCAGGCTGGGGCTGGGAAACCAGAAGCGCTCAATTGTGCTCATGGTCTCATATTCAGTTGTTAGGACAAGTGCGCCTTCACCGTCCATTTCGTACTGACCGGCGACGGGAATGGTTTCTGCATACCCCCTCTCACGCAGCAGCAACCCTTTCTGCGGCTGGTCTGCGTCGGGGATCAGGGCAAAGATGGTGGAACCAGAGTGATTTTCGTCTTCCTTGTCCCAACCCATTTGGCCGGCCCAGGAAACGAACGCACCGCCGATTGCCAATTTGGGATTGAACTGGTGCAGTTCACAGATCTCAACTACTTTAGGATTGTTAGCCGGGAGCGCTTCGACGTAGATCTCAGATTCTCCCGCTTCGGCACAGCGAAAAGGCAGGTGATGGGTTGTTCGTAGCGATCGCCACTTACCCGTACTGAGTTCAAAAAACTCCATCACATTCATCGCAGTCTTACTCCAAGCTTTTTTCTTAATTCTAAAGCTCCCCAGCGTTGTGTGTAACCGTGCCCACCAACTCGCGGTAGCGCCGGGGATCGCCTTCAGGCAAGGTCACCCGTTCTTGCCGTTTGCGCTCATAGAGCTTGTCGAGAATATCTTGCCAGTCATGGGGCGACAGTGGCGAGGGTTCGTCCTCAACTTGGTTGGCCTGCGGCTGACAGGCGGCCACGGCTGCTGCACTACCCTGGAGGTGCTGTTGTGCTTTCCAGACTCGCGCCCTGACTGCCCAACTTTCATCTGCAATCGCCAGGTGGGCAAAGGTGGCTTCAATGTGCGATCGCCACTCTGGGTGACTAAATGTAAAGTCGCAGGCCAATGACTCTAGCCCCACAACTGCAGCATAGCGCACCACCCACTCCTCATCCTGTTGGGCAACAAAGAGCAGTGCTTCCATGGCTTCTTCCTGAGCGATTTCTAGCAAATGCTCTGGGAACCAGTGCCATTTCATCGCCCCAATGCCACGGGCTGCGGCCCGACGCACACTCAGGGAGAAATCGGCTGTTGCCACCCCCAGCAGCGTCACAAATCCTCTTGGGTCACCAATGCCTGCTAGCGCTCGGATTGCCCAGGAACGGGCGGTGTAATTGTGTTGGTCTAGTTGTTCCAACAACGGAGCGACCGCAGGCTCTCCAATCTTAACTAAGCCATCGACTGCAGCAACCGCCGCCCCTGGGTTGTTGTAGCTTAATACGGTGATCAGCGTAGGAACGGCCTCCGCGTGACCAGTGGCCGCCAACCGACGTACGGCCTCGATCAACTGAGCCGATGAGTCTGCCTGTTCGACCGCGTTGATGAGTGAAGCAAGATCTGACATGGGGAATTTAAGAAGGTTGCGTAAACAGCCAGGAATGTTATCTCTCTATCATTTTCGTGATTTCTCCTAGAACCGTCGATCAACCCGAAACATTTGTTAAAGGAGTGGATATTA
>DVEB01000177.1 GCA_015295905.1 Synechococcales cyanobacterium M55_K2018_004 | reverse complement strand
ATCCGGCTTTCCGGCTCGTAATGACTGCACCATTTGCTGGAGAGTCGAAAGTGGGAAATGAGGCTGGCGCTCGCTTCCCCAAGCAAGACACCAGGCGATCGCAATGGTGATTCGCTTCTTACTGTCTTCCCGTTTATTACTTTGCTCTTTGTCAAGCATACTATCCATTCTGTTTTACCCACTTTGCAATACAACCACCCAGATTCATCAAATCCAATCGCCCAAAGACCGCTATTTTCTGATTTCGCGTTGCCACCTCCAGTTCCGATCGCAACGAATTCGGATTGTGGTGACAACAGACCAGCCCTACTCGTGCTTCTGCCCCACCCAGTTGCCGTGCCCGCACGCTGGCTTCCATCAGCTTTTGTTTGCAGAGCGATCGCTTATCAGTGGTGGTACAGGAGAGGGCGAAGAGTTGATAATGATGCATAAACGCTACATCAAACTCAAACTTGGCCCAGGATTGATGGGGCTTTTGGGGGTCGCGGATGTTGAAAGAAACACGGCTATCGTGAATGCCGATATCAGACGCAACTTGTTGAATTTGAAACAGGACGTGGTGCTCTAACCAAGTGCCATCTAGCCATTCGCACACTTGAGTCAGATCTCGGAATCCCTGCTGCTGTGCTGTTTGCAGCGGTAGAAAACCGTCCCTGCCTCCCAAATAGGGTTTCATAACTTTCGCTATCATAACTTCGGGTAAGCCAGTCAGGTCGATGGGGTCAAGCCCCGCCAGTTCTGCTTCCGATCGCCAGCGAGAGTATTCATTTTTGGCCACGCTACGCAACTGACGATTGCACCAGTTCCGCCAGGCTTGCGCCAAGTCTGGAGATTGATGGAAGTGGGCGATCGCCCCTGCTGCTTCGGGCAACATTGGAGCATTAAGCGGTGGACGGTCATCCTGCCAGGAGAGACCATGCAGCCGGAAGAGTTGATTTAAGGAGAGATTGGGAGATACCTTCACGCGCAGGCTAGCTTGCCCAGCTTGCTCAAGCGTCATCTCCAGGGTGTTGGAATCCAGATAGCTGAAGACCGCCCGGGGCTGCACAGATTCAACCGCTCGGTAGGCATGGACTGACATCACTTTGGTGCCACCTGTGTAGTTCATGCCAATGCGTCCAGCGAGAGATTGAGCTATTTTTCCAATGGTTTGCTGAATGGCTGAAGCATCCGCCTGTCCCTTGCCCAAATCAACGCAGCGAGCAGGTTGAAGGCTGGAAAAATCTTTGAGTACCTGCGTTAGATACTGGGCCTGGGCAGCGGTGCGTTCGGTGTGAATCAGAATCGGAGTGCCGCCTGATTTCAGAAGGGTGAGGGCTGCCACAGCATTGGGGAGGGGATTCTCACCCATGAGCAGGAATAGATAGTCGGTTTGGTAATTGCTCAGGTTCATCGAGTTGTTCCTAGCAACGTGCCTGTCAGATGCTCCAGCAGCACCGATGGAACCGCGCACGAGTTTCCCTGCACCCAAGGGCCGCAGGTGATCTCTAACCAGGGTTCCCGTTTGTGGATGGTTTCGCACGGTTCCAGAGAACTGTGGATCACCGCCAGACATTTGAGGTTGCCCCGATCGCCACAAAACTCGTGCCAAGGGGCAATTTCCTGGGATTTAGAACTAATCACGATGTAGTGGGAACAGGCTTCCAGCAGCGGCACTTTCTCCGTTTGCACCTTGCCGCCCACATCGACGATCACCAGTTGCTTTTGGCGACGCAGGTTGAGGATGGCCTGGGCATGGTGGGGAAAAAAGCGATCGGTGAGGCCGCCTTTGTTGGCCAGTTTGTAGGCTTCCCGATCGGCATCGGTGGCCGTTTCATCCAGTTCCAGAATCCAGTTGCCTTCGCCATCCCAGTGGGCGCGTTGCAGGTAGATATCGGGATGGGTGGGGAGCAGGGTGGTAAACAGCGCATGGGAGAACACCGACTTGCCGCTATCTGGGGGGCCGACGACCATCACAGCAGGGCAAAGGCGGGGACGATGCTTACCACCTGGATCCATCGGAAACACTTGCCCGATCTGGGCCTGGCGAGAGTGGGTGGCGACAACCACTGCTCCCAGGCGGGGGTCATAACAAGCGACCCAGGCGGTTGGGTGCAGTTCGTGGACGAGGTAGGCATAGAGCCAGATGGGGGCACGCCCGGAGATCACGACCCCACCCCGGGTGTCAATGCCGGGGGGCAATTCCAGACCCCCTAAGTCATGCGGCGACACCATGCGGTCTTTAGTCGTTAGTTCAATATCGAGCACTTGATAGCTCAGGGTCTGCCACGATCGGGGCTGACTGAGGGTAAGACGAATTGGGTGAGGCGACTGCATTTTTCTTAGCGGTAAATTCTCTAGGCTGTTATAGCATGGTGGTTGAAGAGCGGTCTTCAAGATTCAGCCGATGTTTACCTATCCACCCAGTCCAGAAGTTTTGCAATGGCTCAGTCGGGGGCAGTTTGCGAGTCGGTTGTTGCGATCGCTGCGGCTGTGGTGGTTGCTGAATCGGCTCTATGGGGCAGAGTGTCAGTGGGCCAAGGAATTCCCTCCCCTGTTTCGCTATGGGGCATTGCGCGATCGCCTATTTGCTCCTAGTCATTCTCCATCGGAGACTGGTTCGGTTGCGGCGCTGGTCGCGGACTGTCGCGGCACGGACTGTGTGTGTCAGCGATCGCTGCGTTCTTTCTTAAGCTATCCTTCCCTTTCACAATCTATTCCGGAGTGGATTCACGAAACGGCTCAACGCACAGGCTTAACACCGGCAACCATTGAAGCTCACCTAGATCAAGCGCCCTTTGCGGTCACCCATCGTTCCTTGCGTCAGGACTTAGCCGTGTTGGCTGCCCAGGGCTGGTTAGAGCAGGTCTCTCACCAGGGCTACTCTTGTTTACCGGCATCCCAATGGCCCCCGCCTCCTGCGGAAATGACGGCAAAGCTCGACTGGGCAGGGTTATCGCCAGCCCAGGCCTGGCAATTGTTGCATATCCTGGAATCCGTTGCCTTTGTGCAGCCGAATTTGGATGTCGTGATCCATACTCTGTGGGAGCAGTTGGGGCGGTTGCATCCCTCGACCGTCAAGCGCAGCCAATCACCCAGTCGCCGCATTTTTCTGCATCTTGACTACATTTTGCCGCCGGAAGTTCAGGAAACCGTGGATGATTTTCAGCAGCAAATTGAATCCCTCTGGCAAACTCCGGCTGGAGGGGTGATTCAGTTTGAGACGTGGGTGGCGAAAGAACAGCGCCTTGCGCCGGTGACGGTCTATCCGGTGTGTTTGCACTATGCCCGCCGGGCCAAGTATCTCAGTGCCTATGGGATTGATCCCTTTGGGCAGGTGGCCTGGCATAATTACCGACTCGATCGCATTCGTTCTCAGCGTTTACGGGTTTTGCCCTGGGGCGATCCGGAGGTGCCTGCTATTCTCAAGCAACAACGAAAGACTGGAACGCTGCCTACCCCTGAATGGATTGAACAACAACTGGAGGAAGCTTGGGGCTTTAACTTTTACCTTCCTAAGGCATTGCTGATTCTGCGCTTCCCTCCTATGTTTGCCAAGGATTATGTGGAGGATACGGTGCGCCATGCTACCTTTCGTAAAATTTCCTATGCAGACCTGTCTCCTTTGATTGCACAACACATTACGGATGGGCTGGAACGCCAGGCTGTGTTGGAGATTTTACAGCGGCGATCGCCTGATGATGCTTACTATCGGGCTTGGGTGCGGATGGGGGATATTAATGTCACCCTGCGGTTGCGGGACTGGCGACCGCAGGGGGAAGTGATTGCTCCGTTAGGCTTGCGGCAACAAATGCAGGCAGAAGTGGAGGAGGAGCGATCGCACTATGTTGAGGCTGAGCCATGAGGGGAATGATGCTCTGTAATTTCACCACAGAGACACGGAGGACACAGAGTGTTCTCCAGCAGAGATAACAATAAATTTAGCAATAAGGTTAACGACAAAGTAACAGCATGATTGACAAAATAGTCAAAGATAAAGTTGCCAATAGGACTGGCGAAATGATCAGTGCTGTATACGCTGATGGTATGTTTGCTGGTGAGTGATTGGTACCGCAAAATGTGCTCTGAGAGGGCATTTTGCGGCGCAAGGAGCGAAA
Source organism: Synechococcales cyanobacterium M55_K2018_004 (assembly GCA_015295905.1). GTDB lineage: Bacteria > Cyanobacteriota > Cyanobacteriia > Elainellales > Elainellaceae > DVEB01. The sequence continues at coordinate 1,690 of DVEB01000177.1, read as the reverse complement.
ACAGTCCAAAGCCTAGTTCACCTTACAACTGTCTGACCCTACAGTCGCCAGATGTTGTTGGTGACGTCGAGCGAGACAGTCCCCAATTTTTGTTGGAACACATCCTGATAGGCCCGTTCCTTCGCTGATGAATTAAAGGCCCAATCACCGTCGAGGTTTAGGCTAATACTGCCAAGGTTAAATGTACCGCCAAAGGCGATCTTGTACCGTTGATCACTTGGTGCCAACCTCAGGTTGACCCAAATGCCAATTGACCTGCTTTGTTCCATGAGTAGTGGCTATAACCTGTGCTGCGAATAGTATAGAAGAGTAACTGTTTGTTGCTGCCAAGGGATGGTGCACCCCATACTAAATGCGTACACGATGCAGCTAGCTTGTTGGTGTACAAGGTACGCTCCGTGTTTGTTTCCCACAAAACAAATTGCCCCTTGAGTGCTGGATAATGGCTGCCAAACGGGGAAAATTATGACTCTATTGGCAGTAGAGCAGACGTTGTGGTTCACAATAGGGGCAGTTGTCGTGTCTTGCTTCGTTTTGGCTAAGCAGGGAACTCTACATCCAGAGATCAGTCTTGCATCTCACCCCTCTCCAGGCGATTGCGCCTCTGCCGTTGCTTAACTCAGCCCATCAATGAATCGTCCCTTCCGTTACTGGTTCAGTCTTGCCCTCTTGCTTGCGATCGCCTCCCCCCATGTGGCGCAACATCCCGCAGCGATCGCCCAGCGCGCTACTCCCGTGCCCCTGCAAAACGTCTCAGGAATCAATGAGTTAAACCAGGGGTTGCAACTGATCCAGCAAGGACAGGTGGATGCGGCGATCGCCTCCTTCCGTCGCGCCATTCAACTCAATCCTCGACTAGCAGCAGCACACTACAACCTAGGACTGGCCCTGCGGCAAAAAGGACAGTTGCAGGAGGCGGCCAATGCCTTCTACCAAGCCACCGTTGCCGACCCCCAGTTTGCACTGGCCTTTGCCAACTTGGGAGCCGCCCTGCTGGAAGGAAATAATCTCAACCTGGCAGAACAGTACTTGCAACGAGCAATCCAACTGGACGGCTCTATGTCGCTGGCGCACTACAACCTTGGACTGGTGCGACGGTTGCAGGGAAAACGCCCAGAGGCGATCGCCTCCTTCCAACGAGCCGTGCAACTGAGCAGCAACGCGGCAGAACCGTCCTACCACCTAGGGGTGCTGTATCAGGAACAGGGCCAGTTGCCCCAGGCAATTGCCGCTCTGCAACGGGCCGTCCAACTCAAACCCAACTATGCTGAGGCCCACTATAGTCTGGGTTCTATCTATTTTCAGCAAAACCGACTGGCCGAAGCACTCAACGCCTTTCGTCGTTCTGCCGAGGCCAATCCCAGCTATGCCAACGCCTACTATGGGGCAGGACTCGTCTTCATACGGCAAAATAATCCCAGTGAAGCGCGGCGAGTGTTGCAGTATGCCCGCGATTTGTTCAATGCCCAGGGCAACCGCCAGTGGGCAACCAGTGCCGCCCAGTTATTACAACAGATGCAACAGTAGAGTGCCGCCAGGACATCGCCGCACATCACCGTGGTTGAAGCACCTGACTAGACGTTGGCCTGATTTTACAGATTGCGCTGCAACACCCGATCTGAGCATATGTGTTGCAGCGCCTAGTTTTTGGCGCGGCTTAGGCCAAACTCAAGGTCCCCCCACCCCCCCT
>DVEB01000257.1 GCA_015295905.1 Synechococcales cyanobacterium M55_K2018_004 | reverse complement strand
GCGCGGTGACCCAAACCTTCTTAATCAGAACTGAGGTTAACGTGAATTCCGGATCAGCGGAAAATCAAGAGTTTGGGGGCACCGCGCGGTGCCCCCAAACCCTCTTAGCCAGAACTGACGTTCCTAGAGGTGAATCCCACACTCAGTTTTGCCAGTGCCACGCCAGCGGCCAGCCCGTTCATCTTCACCCTCGGCAACGGGGGTAGTGATAGGTTCATCGCCAATGCTGGGATACCCCTGGTCATGTAGAGGGTTGTAGACCACACCATGCTCAGCGACGTAGGCCCACGTCTGTTTACGAGTCCAATTAGCTAAGGGATTCAGCTTGATGCGTCCCTGCTTGTCCAGTTCAACGATGGGCATATCGGCGCGGGTATTGGCCTGATCCCGACGGCGACCCGTGATCCAGGCGATCGCCCCCAGTTCCTTCAAGCCCCGCTGCAGGGGTTCAATTTTTGTGAGGTCGTGGAATTTAACAATATCAGTATCCCAGAGGGCGGCACCATATTTGGCGGCAAATTCTTCGCGGGTGTTGACATCCTGAATTTTGTAGACCTGCAGGTTGAGGTTGTAGATCCCCTTCACCTTGTCCACCAACTCGAGCGTTTGGGGAAAATGATGCAGCGTGTCGAGAAATAGGACAGGAACAGGCTGAGCAGGCTTGAGTTCTCGATACAGCAGGTCAGTGATCAGCACGTCATCCACATTGAACGCGCTGGTCTGCACCAAGCCACTGGGAATGTTTTCAACTGCCCAAGCCAGGATCTCGCGGGGGTGCGCGGTTTCAAACTGTTGATTTAACGCATCGAGATCAAACGTCTGCCCCTGCACCGGGGGCGTAGCAACATCGGTCGTCATACTTGTACTCAACCAGGTCGTGTTAATTACTAGGGATCAAGGATTCAATCAAACCTGATTTTTTTGAGAGAAGCGCGGCAGCCACACTTCTCTCAAAAAAACGTCTCAGATTGACGCATACACAATCCTGAAAATCATTCTACTACTGAAAGCCCCATAATCCGATGGGAAAACGGGAATTATTAGAGTATTTTTACTTAGATTTCCCCCCTGACACCCATGCTTCAAACTCTCACGATCCCAACCCCCTCTGAAGCCGCACTGACGTTAAGTCGGTTTTGGCGTCGCCGAAACCCGCATCATGGCTAGGAATGCTGCGCTCCTAATCGTGCTGCAAGCTTGTGGCTGGCTTATCATGGTGGACAGCGGTCATCCCAACGCACCCAATGCACTTGATTCTCTACAGCAAACCCGGTTGTCACCTCTGTGAGGGCTTGTTGGAAAAGCTGCAACAGATTACGACGCTTCAGTTTGACCTGGAAGTTCGGGATATCACCACACAGCAGGAATGGTTTCAGGCGTATCAGTACGAGATTCCTGTCTTGGTGTTGGTGCGGTCAAGCCGGGACGATAGAGCGATCGCCCCCGAGTTTGCCGCGGCACGCCTTGAGCAGGTCAGACTGCCACGTCTCTCGCCTCGTGCTTCTGTCGCCCAGGTTGAGGCAATGTTGAAACAATACTTTTCCTCATCTGCGCCCCCCTTACCTGCGGACTGAAGCCGTTGCTGGATCGCACGTCCCGCCCAGGGCGTTGACGATCGTGCAGGTGTTGGTGATTAGCATGTCCTGATAGGTGGGAGCCGCAGAACTAGGACCACTTGGTCCTTCCACGAACAGCGGCTGTTCCGCCAGCCTCACGTTTGCTGCGCGGGCAAGGGACTGGATCAATTGCGGGTTGGTGGTCTGTTCCGAGAAGATGGCGGGAACCTGGGCATTTTTCACCAAATCCACCAGTGCAGCCAGATGGCTGGGAGACGGACGTTCTTCGGTACTAAGACCTTCGATGGTCCCCTTCACCGTAAAACCGTAGGCCTGGGCAAAGTAGCGGAAGGAGTCATGGGGCGTCACTAGTTTCCGCGCACTTGGCGGCACAGTGGCGACCTGGGCTTTGATCCAAGCGTCAATGGCTTGCAGTTGGGTGGCGATCGCCTCCGTATTTTGCTGATACAACGATGCATGGTCCGGCGAGATCTGCGTCAGGCTCTCACGAATCACCGCCGCCATGGCAATCCCATTTAGGGGGTTATGCCAGATGTGAGGGTCCGCAACCTGTTTCTCTGTCTCCCCCTGCTCGTGCCCGTGATCATGGGGATGGCTACCCGTTTTGTCAGCTCCGTGGTCGTGGTCATGCCCCTTGCCCATGAGGGGCTTGGGAACGGCTTTTTCAAAGACCGCCACTCTAGGGATGGCGGCATTGGTGGCCGCCACCATGCGAATCAAGGCAGGTTCATAGTCAAACCCGCTGAAGAGAATCAGGGCCGCATCTTCCATGGCTCTGCGGTCGGCAGGAGTCGGTTCGTACACATGGGGGTCAGTGCCCGGCTCCAAAATACAGTCCACATTGACTGTGGACTGGGCAATCTGCTCTGTCAGGTCACACAGCACACTGGCGGTGACTACGACCCGGGGCTTTTCGGCCTGAGGAGTGGTCGGCGTGCTTGCAGGGGAGGGTGCCCCCGGAGACTGTGGCGCCGATGAAAAAGATGAGGGTGTGGTTGGACTACAGGCTGCTATTCCTAGACCCACCGCCAGCACCGTTGCTCCCCACACCAGAGGTAGCTTCATAAAGTTTTGGCCCATCTGCCAGACCTCTCTGCTATGATTTTTGAGAACGGTTATCATTTTTCTAATCGTCATGCTAGAGGTTCGCCATTTATCTGTCAATTACCGGGGGGTCGAAGCCCTGAATGACATCTCCCTGAGCCTGAGAGCAGGTGAATTGGTCGGACTGATTGGCCCCAATGGTGCTGGTAAAAGCACGTTAATCAAAGCGTTATTAGGGCTGGTGCCGGTTGACTCCGGGCAGGTCTTGCTACAGGGAATGCCGCTGCGCCGCCAGCGCCAGCGCATCGCCTATGTGCCGCAGCGATCGCAGATTGATTGGGACTATCCCATTACTGCCTGGAGTGTGGTGATGCTGTCGCGCACTACCCACCACGGTTGGTTTCGCCGTCCTGATGCCAAGTCCCGCCAGATTGTCAGTGCTGCCCTTGAGCGAGTCGAAATGCTGCCCTTGCGGCATCGGCAGATTGGCGAACTGTCGGGGGGACAGCAACAACGTATCTTCTTGGCCAAGGCGATCGCCCAACAAGCAGATGTTTTCTTGCTGGATGAACCCTTCGCTGGCGTTGACAAGAAAACCGAAGGCATCATCCTGCAACTGTTTCAGGAGCTACGATCGCAGGGAAAAACGCTGCTGGTCTGTAGCCACGAATGGGGGCAATCACTCCGCCATTACGATCGCCTGCTGCTGTTAAATCGGCGATTAGTTGCCCATGGGGAACCCGATACTGTCATGACGATGGAGAACATTCAGCGAGCCTACGGAGTTAGTGTCCAGCCTGTGCTCAACCGCCCGGTTGAATCCTTCTTCTCCTGCTAAGTCCCCATGCTCAATTGGTTGCTCGACCCACTGGGGTATGAATTCATGCGACATGCAATCGCTGTTGGCATCGTCGTTGGCATCTTATGTCCGATCATTGGCAGCTATCTAATCGTGCAGCGGATGGCACTGCTGGGTGACGTGATTGCCCATGCTGTGTTGCCAGGACTGGCGATCGCCAATTTTCTGGGCATCGAAATTTTGTTGGGCGCCTTTGTCTCCGGCATCTTCAGTACCTTTCTGATCGCCTGGATCCGCTCACAGACGCGGGTCAAGGTTGATGCTGCGATGGCGCTTACCTTCTCCGTCTTCTTTGCTCTGGGGATTACGCTGCTAACCCTGCTCAACAGTCGGTTAGACCTGAAAGAGATTTTGTTTGGCGATATCCTCAGCGTCACGGCAGTAGATGTCTGGCGGACGGCGTTCATCGCGGTGCTACTGTTGATCCTAGTCAAGCTGTTCTTTAAGGAACTCCTGTTTTATACCTTCGATCGCTTTGGGGCAGAGGCAGTGGGGTTGCCGGTCAATACGCTGTATTTTGGCCTGATGGCGGCAATCACACTAACCATCATTGTTGGGATGAAGACCGTCGGTGTTGTGCTGGTTATTTCGCTGCTGATTGGGCCGGCCATTACTGCTTTTCTGCTGGTCAAAGAGTTGCACCTGATGATGTTGCTTGGTAGTTTGCTGGGAGTGATCTCCAGCACCAGCGGTATGTACCTCAGCTACTACCTGAATTTGCCCTCTGGGGCGGCGATCGCTCTAGTGGTGTTTACTCTCTTTTTCCTGGCGCTACTGTTCAGCCCCTACCAAGGGCTCCTCACCCGTCCGGGTGGCAGCCGTCGTCCATCGTGTAGAACCAGGAATTAGTCTTGAGTGCGCTTGAGTGGAACGATGAGGGCGGCGCCGATCAAACCGACCGATGCACTGAAGCCGAGCAACAGCCCAAGCGGAATTTGTACTGTCTCAAAGATCAAAAATCGCAGAGAGACAGGCGTTGCATTTTGCACCGAAACCAGAGCAATGGCACTGATCCAGAGGGCCACTAGGGTAGAAATGATGAAGTTTACCATCGGTAATTTTGGCGGTTAGCGTGTGGATGTTGGGGAGTGTTAGGGCTTGCGAGTGGCGATCGCCAGTCGAACTCCCGGCACTGTGCGCAGCCGATCCATGACTGCCACAACCTTGCCATGGTTGACAGCTTGGTCTGCATTGATGATCACCAGCGGCTGCTGTCCGGTGGTCACCTGTTTCTGCATCTCCACCTGGAGGGCTTCCAGGCTCATGGGTTGGCGGTTCAAGGACAGATTACCAGCGGCATCGAGCGTCACCACCCACTCCTGACTGGGCTGGCTCTGACTGGACTGGGCACCCGGTAGATTGACGGGCAACCCTTGCGATCGCGTCAGAAATAGACTCGACATGATGAAAAACGTCAACACCGCAAAGATCACGTCGATCATCGGCACAATTTGAATTTGAGCGGGTTGCTCTGGTTCCTCTGGGAGTCGCATTCTGACCTCAACCTCGCAACTAATGGTTGTTCTATCGTAGTGGCTATCTCGGTTAGGACGGTGGGCGATCGCCAATCATCAAGGGTGCAAAAGGGGTATCTCGCTTCTCGTAGTAGCGGCGGTAGAGGAGTTCGAGCTGTCCACCATACTCCTGGATCAACGCAATCTGACGCTGATACAAGCCCCGAAACGTATTGGCAAAGAGCATCGTGAAAATAGCCACAACCAAACCAGTGGCCGTCGAAACGAGGGCTTCACTAATGCCACTGGTCACCCCAGTTGTCTGGGTTCCGGCCAGATCCCCAATGCGGAGGGCCGCAAAGGAGGTGATCAGCCCCAGCACAGTTCCCAACAGCCCTAGCAAAGGAGACAGGCTAATGATAGTGTCAAAAATGGTATTGAACCGCTTAAGCAGTGGAATTTCTGCCTGGGCTGCTGTTTCCAGAGCTAAGCGAAATTCCTCCGGGTTGGGCTGCTGTAGCTCCAGGGCCGATAGGAAAATGCGAGAGACGGGCAGATGACTATTCTGCTCTAGCTTCTGAATGGCAGCACGACTGCTGCGGGGGTAGAGCGACAATACTTCGCGGATGAGGTGGTCTTGCTGACGGGTCACCTTTTGCCAGAAGATCACCCGCTCCAGAATCAGCGTCACCGCTAGGATGGAAAATCCCAGCAGGGGCCACATGACTACGCCACCTGCTGCGAATAGATTCACAATTGCCATGAGCGCTTCCAACTTAGCCAGGAATAAGCCCGAGAGCATGTTACTTTTGCAGGCCCTCCTCCCCCAGCCCCTTCTCCCAACTTGGGAGAAGGGGAGCCAAGCCTCTCAA
>DVEB01000339.1 GCA_015295905.1 Synechococcales cyanobacterium M55_K2018_004 | reverse complement strand
GGCCTGTGCGCGACGCGCACAGGCCATCACGGGTTTCAGCTTATCCAGAATTCACGTTAGTCCCAATTTCGGCATTGTTGATTGAATCAATGCCCCAATTTCTTTCAGGTCGAATTCAGGTCAGTGGGTCAGACCGAAAAGTGTCACTCTTAACAGTTGATTTTTTTGGAAAGGCAAGCTACTGTTATGTGCAGTGTGAGGAGCAGTTCGAGTAAAGAGCTTCCGGAGTCGAAACACGGTCAGACGCCCGGAAGCTTTTTATTTGCACGTTTGCATACAGAGCCGTCAGTTATCTTGCCCCACTTCACAAGCGTTTTAGGCGAGTGGCAACCAGATTTGAAATTCTGTGCCGCCAGCAGGTTCAGTAACCGTCGCAGGAGTAATGGGCGATCGCACATAAAACTTCCCGCCATGCTTCGCCGTCACAATTCGATAGCTCACCGCCAGACTGGTCTCCTTTGCCGACCTTTTTTGAACTGAAAAAGACTCCAAGAGTCGCTGATGTTGTTCCACCGAAAAGCCAGGGCCATTGTCTGCAATGCGAATCACCACCCATCGGAGAGCAATTGCCCCCTGGCCCTTAGACAGCGATCGCACCTGGGTAGATACCGTAATTTGAGGCTTAGTCTCAGTCGAGGCAGGAACAGCCTTCAACTGACCAAATCTACCAAACTCACCAGCCCACTCCTGATAGACTGCCTGATTTAGCAATGAATTGGCCGCATTAGTCAGAATATTCATAAACACCTGACTTAGTTGTCCAATAAAGCAGGTGACTGGCGGCAAATGGCCATAGTCTTTCACAATCTCAATTTCGTGGCTCAGACGACTCTTGAGCAAGAGTAGGATGCTGTCTAGGCACTCGTGCAAGTCCGCAGGCTTGGGGTAAACATCATCGATGTGACAGAAGTTTTGCAGACTTGAGGCCAACTTTCTGAGTCGGTCTGCCCCGGTACGAATGCTCTCAATGGCGCGGGGGAGATCCTCTTTGAGATAGTCGAGTTCAATCTCATCTCGTAAATACAGCAGGGCAGCAGGCGGATCAGGTAACTGGGCTTCATACGCTGCGAGTAATTCCAGGATCTGCGCCGTGTAGCTTTCCACATGGGCCAAATTGCCCCAAATAAATCCCACTGGATCCAGAATTTCGTGGGCAACGCCATCCACCAGTCGTCCCAGACCTGCCATCTTCTCACTCTGCACGATCTGCGCCTGGGCACGTTCATAGCGGACCTGAGTTTCGATCCCCCGGATCTGCCAGTAAGCAATGTTCAGATCGTGCACATCTAAAAGACGATAGGTGTGAGCATCGAGCTGCACCAAGATCGGTTCAGCCTGCTGGTCGGGCGATCGCCGCAATGCCTGTTGAGCCGCCAGCAGAATCGGCGTGTCTTGCGGCAAGATCAGAGAGGTCCGGCGGGCGTAGCTATACAACACCCGCAGCGGTTGGGCGAGAAACAAGTCTAGCCCATGCGGACGAATCAAACACTCCAGGAATCGCTGCCGTGAGACCATCCCCAAAAAGCAGCCATCTTCTAGGAGAACCACCCCCGGCACCTGGGGCATCTGCTCAAACCGTTGGGCGATCGCCCCTCCTACTTGGTCTGCTTCAACTTCAAACTGATAGAGTGGCAGTTCACCTAGGGTTGCCTCCAGTCCCAACACCTGACTGGTGGGTTCAAACAGGATCGGCTTGGGAACATCAGAGCTAAGGTAAGACGGGGGCGACATCATACGCGCTGATAGGCTTTGCTCTTGCAGGGGGAGGGCTAGTGAGCAGGGGGACGTGTAGCCCCCCTGGAAACGCAAATAAATCTCACCAGTTGAAATTAGGATGCCCAGGATTGTTGATAATTTACCCCGGCCTCAGGGCACCACCGTCACAGGCGTACCAATGCGTACTCGTTCAAACAGCTCCACCACATCACGGTTCAGCATCCGAATGCAGCCATGAGATGCAGCCCTGCCCACCGACTCTTCGTTAGGGGTGCCATGAAACCCAATGTAATTCCGTCCATCTGTCCAGAACCCGATCCATCGCGTCCCCAGTGGATTATTTGGCCCCGGTGGAACAATGCTGCCATTGAAGGGGTGTTGCCAGGCAGGATTGCGGATCATCTGCATCACCTGAAACCGTCCCACAGGAGTTTCCCAACCCTCCCGCCCAATAGCAATGGGATAACTCTGACGGCGCTGACCATCCTCATACACATAGACGCGGCGATCGCTCAGGTCAATCATCAACGCAATCTGCGGTGCCACAGGCGGCAAGTATGCCTCCGGAGTCCCCAAGCTAGGTAGCTCATTGCGCATCAGGGGCGTGGTTGCATCGGGCAGGGTGAGCAGTGGAGCCAACCGCCTTAGGGGCAACTGTGTTGGCAGATTCGTCACCTCCGCCTGAGGCATGGCATCAGCATCAGCGGGGGGAGCCGTGGATGGCAAGCTAGTGGATAGGAGATTTTTACCCGCAGGCAAATACTTGGCGATCGCCGCTTGCGCACATAGGCAAACGCCCAGCGTTGTCATTCCCAATACACCCGTTGCCCGCATGAATCTCAACGTCTTCATCGACACCCACACCTTGACATAGACATATCAACCAGTCAGTTGGACTCTTCTCAACTCCCGCAAATGACCAATCTCTAGGCGGTCATGCTTTTTCCTATGAAAACGATTCAAAAGATTTTCCGTCAAGCCCTGGCAGGAGTTTTTTTGCGTCCTTAGACATCAACCTCAATAGGGCGCTACGCACTCATGCTGTCAAACGCATTTTGTGGGAAACCTTGCTAGGCGCGGGGTTTCTCGCAAAACGCGTTGTCCTAACCGATGCGTGTAGCGCTACAGACATCAATCCGTCGAGGCTTGGGTAAGCCCCCGAGAACAGCGAAAGGCGATACCATAGATATTTCTCCACCTTCTTCACAGTGTTTACTGAGTATCCTCCATGCTCCCCGTTCTACAACAGGTACTCTCAACTCTTGACCTCCCGGTTGAATGGATGGGCCTACGAGCCGTCCAAGAAACCGCAGGGTATCGCCATGCTCGCGATGGGCAACCCCAGGGTAACGGCAAAAGGTTGACCCAGGGAGTCATGGTCGAAGTGTTGGTGGATGGGCAGATTGGGTATGGGTCCGTCAACTCTTTCCAGCCCGATCGCATCCGAGCCGCCGCCCAACGGGCCTACGAACAGGCGATCGCCGCTGCTCCCTGGGGAGTCTTCAAATTCTCCATCACTACCCGCCCCAAGGTGACTGGGCAATACATCTCCCCCTTCCTGAAGCCACTAGATGCCCTCTCTCCTGGTGAAATCAACGACCTGCTGGTGCGCCTCTGCCACACGCTCAATGTGTCCGACCAGATCGTCCAGACCACCGCAACGGCGATCGCCAACGAGGTTGAGACCTGGTTTATCAGCAGCAACGGCTCCGAGGTCTACCAGAAATTCCTCCTACTCGAGACCCACTACGGAGCCACCGCCCAGGACGGCAACGTCGTGCAGCAACGCAGCAACAATGGCTACCTAGCCCACTGCTATCAGGGCGGTTGGGAACTCTTCCCAGACGCACACCTGTGGGAGCGTGCCCAACAGATTGGCGAACAAGCCATCGAACTGCTCACCGCCGCAGAGTGTCCTACCACCACCACCGCGCTCGTCCTTGCCCCCGATCAGATGATGCTCCAGATCCACGAAAGCGTTGGGCATCCCCTCGAACTCGATCGCATTCTAGGCGACGAACGCAACTACGCCGGCGGTAGCTTCGTCAAACTTGAGGACTTTGGCACCCTCTCCTACGGCTCTAAATTAATGAACATTACCTTCAATCCCACTATCCCTGGCGAGTTTGCCAGTTATGGCTTCGACGACACCGGCGCCCCTGCCAGCCATGCCTACCTTATCCATGCAGGCATTTTGCAACGGGGCCTGGGCAGTCTAGAAAGCCAGATCCGTGCAGGAGTCCCTGGTGTTGCCTGCGCTCGTGCCTCCTCCTGGAACCGTCCCCCCATCGACCGGATGGCAAACCTCAACCTAGAACCTGGCACCGATTCCTTTGACGACCTGATCCGCACCATCGAATACGGCGTCTACATGGAATCTAACCGCTCTTGGTCCATCGACGACCAGCGCTATAAGTTCCAGTTTGGCTGTGAGTATGGCAAGTTGATCGAAAACGGCAAACTCACCAAAACCGTCCGCAATCCCAACTACCGAGGCACCACCCCGGAGTTTTGGCATAGCCTCATTCGCGTCGGCAGCAACGACACCTGGGCGATGTATGGCACCCCCTACTGCGGCAAAGGCGAACCTAACCAGGCCATTCGCGTTGGGCATGGTTCGCCAGCGTGCGTATTCGCAGGCATAGAAGTGTTTGGCGGTGGGGAGTAAGCATGAGCGGAGTCATGGTGAATTTAGAAGTGGTGAATTTAGAAGAAACCTTTGAAAAATTGGTCGCAGCCCTCCTGAATGACTTGCGGCCCAACGAACATTTCACCCTAGGACTGCTAGGGGAAGAGAGCCAGTTTGTCCGCTTTAATGGTGCCAAGGTCCGTCAGGGCGGACTGGTCACCGACTGCGAAGTGACCCTCACTCTGATGAGCCACCAGCGCACTGCCTACCGCAGCTTTCCCCTCACGGGCGACTGGGAAACAGACTGGGCGATCGCCCACACCAGCCTCACCGACCTGCGCGCAGAAGTCCCCCAACTGCCCGTAGACCCCTACCTCGTGCTGCCCTCTGGCCACGCCACCAGTCGTGAAACTCACCAAGGACAACTGCTGCCCCCCCCTGCCGTCGTCGAAGCCATCCTCCCTCAAGTCACCGGGCTAGACTTTACCGGGATCTACGCCGGAGGCACTATGTTTCGTGCCTACGCCGACTCTGTGGGACAAAAACACTGGTTTGCCAACGAATCCTTCTCCCTCGACTATTCCATCTTCCTGTCTGACCACCAGGCCGTGAAAGGCACCTACGCCGGCAGCCAGTGGGACCAAGCAACCTACTCCGCCAAGCTGTTGGACTCCAAGCAACAACTAGAGCGCCTCGCCCACCCGCCCAAACCCATCCCCAAAGGCCAATACCGCACCTACCTCGCCCCCGCAGCGATCGCAGAAATCCTTGCCATGTTCTCCTGGGGGAGCCTCAGCGAAGCTGCTCTGCAACAGGGAGAAAGTGCCCTGGCTCAACTCCAGCGCGGTGAAAAATCCTTCTCCCCCGCCTTCACCCTGGTGGAAAACTTCCGGCATGGGCTGGTGCCCCGCTTCAACAATCTGGGTGAAATTGCCCCCACCGAATTACCTTTAATCACCCAGGGCAAGCTGGTCAACACTCTGATCAATTCCCGCACCGCCAAAGAGTATGGCAAGCAATCGAACGGTGCCAACAGTTCCGAAACCCTGCGATCGCCCGAACTACTCCCCGGCAACCTCGCCGCAGATCATATCCTTACAGCCCTCGACACCGGCCTCTACCTCTCCAACCTGCACTACCTCAACTGGAGCGATCGCCCCACCGCCCGCATTACTGGCATGACCCGCTACGCCTGCTTCTGGGTCGAAGACGGCGAGATCGTTGCTCCAATTGAAAACCTGCGGTTTGATGAAAGCCTCTACCGCTGCTTCGGAGAAAATTTAATTGACCTCACGCGTTATCAAGAATTTATCCCCGAAGTTGGAACCTACGACCATCGCAACCTAGGAGCCATGCTCGTCCCCGGTGCGCTCGTGGAGGGCTTTACCTACACCCTGTAATTAACGTGAATTTGGGATAGGCTGAACCCCTCAATGTTCCGTGCGCGGCGCGCACGGAACAT
>DVEB01000209.1 GCA_015295905.1 Synechococcales cyanobacterium M55_K2018_004 | reverse complement strand
AAAACCCTTGATGTTCCGTGCGCGTCGCGCACGGAACATCAAGGGTCTCCGCTGATCCGGAATTCACATTCAAGCTAGCTTTTTCCTAATGGTTGCTAATGGTTTCAACACCCAGTGGCCCTTACACCGCGAGGAAGCGCTGGATCACTTCCTTGCTGAGTTCGCTAGTGGGACCAGAGGCGACGATCCCACCCTTTTGCATAGCGTAATACCGATCTGCCTGACGCACAAAGTGGAGGTGTTGTTCCACCAGCAGAACCGAGATCCCCGTTGTGGCGACGATGCGGCGGACGGCGGCTTCAATGTCGAGAATAATAGAGGGTTGGATCCCTTCGGTGGGTTCATCGAGTACCAGGAGTTGGGGCTGTCCCATCAGCGCACGGGCGATCGCCAACTGCTGTTGTTGCCCCCCAGAGAGGTCGCCTCCCATCCGTCCCAACATTGTTTTCAGCACTGGGAACAGTTCAAAAATGTAGTCTGGGATTTCTGTGGACTTGGTGCGTTCAGTGCGGGCCTCCAGTCCCAGGATCAGGTTTTCCTTGACCGTGAGGCGGGGAATGATTTCGCGCCCCTGCGGGACATAGCCGATCCCCAAGCGGGCCCGCTGGTCGGGTGAGAGTCCCACAATTGATTGTTCAGCAAAGGTAATGTTGCCAGAGCGAGGCCGCAACAAGCCCATGATGCTCTTGAGCAGGGTGGTTTTTCCCACCCCATTGCGCCCGATCAGACACACCATCTGGCCACGCGGTACGCTGAGATCCACATCTCGGAGAATGTGACTCTCGCCATAGTAAACGTTCAGTCCCCGCACCTGGAGCATCAAAGCATTGGCGGTATCAATGGGGTCTGTGGCGATCGCAGAATTAGTCAGGCTCATGGGGGATTTCGAGGGTAGCAGGTGGGTGGTGAGGCAATGGCAAGGGGTAGGCAACCGCAAAGTCAGAAGCAGCGTTAGTTGACTTCCAATGTACCTGTGGGCTCCAGCAGGGCATCCTCTAGGGGGGTCACGGGGTGTTCGGCATCAACTTCACGTCCTAGATAGACCTCAATCACGCGGGGATCATGCTGCACTTCATCCATCGTGCCTTCGCAGAGGACTGTCCCTTCATGCAGCACCGTGACCTTCCGCGCAATTTGATGGACAAACTCCATATCATGCTCAATCACGATAATGGAGTGGCTTTCTGCCAGGGAGAGCAAAAGTTCTCCAGTGCGAAACGTTTCTTCATCGGTCAGCCCTGCTACAGGCTCATCCACCAGCAGCAGGTCGGGAGACTGGGCTACGAGCATCCCAATCTCTAGCCACTGCTTCTCACCGTGAGAGAGTAGCCCCGCCTTCATGTCTGCTTTGTGGGTCAAGCCAATCGTTTCCAGGAGGCCACTCACCGTCCGCCGTTCTGCACTAGGAGTTTTGCGAAACAGCGTCGGGAACACCCGCTTATTACGGTTGCAGGAAAGTTCCAGGTTCTCGCGGGGGGTGAGGTTAAGGTATACCCGTGGGGTTTGGAATTTGCGACCAATGCCCATTTGGGCGATCGCGTGTTCGGCGTAGGACCGCAGGTTCCGCCCCTTAAACAACACTCGCCCTTCAGTCGGTTTGACCTTGCCTGTAATCACATCTAAAAACGTGGTTTTTCCTGCTCCGTTGGGGCCAATCACGACCCGCAACTCACCGGCATCCATACTGAAGTTGAGGTTGTTGAGTGCCTTAAAGCCGTCAAAACTGACTGTCAGGTTCTCAATCTCCAAGATTTTTTCGTTCATGCTCAACCTCAGGATCTTCTTCTAAAGCAGGATATGTTGAGAGTTTGCGCTTCCCAGTGATTTGCCTGAATAGTTCCAGTCCGCGCGTCCGGAGCCAACCCACCAGACCACTGGGCAGCACCATCACCACCAGTAGGAACAGACCCCCCTGTAAAAACAACCAAACTTCAGGGAACTGTTCACTCAATAGACTTTTGGCAAAGTTCACCAGCAGCGCTCCAATGATGGCTCCCACCAAGCTGGCCCTCCCCCCCACGGCGACCCAGATCACCATTTCAATCGAGAAGGCAATATCCATCGCCTTAGGTGAAATGATCCCAGTTTGTAGTGTGAACATTGCTCCAGCGATTCCTGCCAGGGCGCCCGACACCGCAAACACCAAAACCTTAAATCCAGTCGGGTCGTAGCCGGAAAAGCGCACTCGGCTTTCGTCGTCCCGAATGGCCACTAGGAGTCGCCCAAACCGTCCGCTGGTCAGCCAGCGGCAGAAGGCATAGGCAACGACCACCAGCAGCACGGTGACCACGTAAAAGACAAACTGCGTCGAAGGGGCGCTCACCTGAACTCCAAAGAAGGTCTGAAAATCCGTCAGGCCGTTTGTGCCATTGATGAGCTTTTGCTGACCATTGAAGAAATTAAAAAAGATGATGGTCATTGCCTGGGTCAGGATGGAGAAGTAGACTCCCCGAATGCGGTTGCGAAACACCAGGTAACCCAGCAGGGCCGCTAGCAGTGCTGGAATCAGCATGACGGCCAGGGCAGAAAAAGGAAAGGAATAGAACGGTTGCCAAAACCAAGGCAGTTCCGTGACCCCGTATAGGGTCATGAATTCTGGGAGCTGACTGCTGGCAGTGGGGGGGATCTGAAGCTTCAGGTGCATGGCGATGGCATAGCCCCCCAGGGCAAATAAGACGCCATGCCCCAAGCTGAGCAGCCCCGTATAGCCCCAGATCAGATCAATCCCTAGGGCGACAATCGCCAGGGAGAGGAAGCGTCCCATTAGGCTCAACCGAAACCCGGACAGGAGGAGCGGGACAATGAAAATAAAGAACAGCGCGATCGCTGCGACGATGCCAGCCTCAATGAGCAGCGATCGCCGTTTTGCTAAATCAATACCTTGCCGTTCGAGGGTTGCCTCAGCCGTCATGCCACTAATCTCTCAGGGTGTGGGGGCAGAAACCGAATCTTTAGCTTCTCAGAAGCGTGTGGCTTGCAACTGTTCTTGGGAAACAACTGCCCTAGGATCAGTTGCTCTGCAAGAACTGCTAAATTCATTTAAGCGTCTACCGTTCGTCCCTTCTGGGGGAATAGACCCGCCGGACGGAACTGTAGGAAGACCACAATCAAGAAGAACACCATCACTTTTGCCATGCTGGTCGTTGCGAAGAAGGTGAAGAAGTCCACCAAGGGCTGGAACGTTGTCAACGTTGCCAGCATTCCCGTCCCAATCACGTATTCCAGGATGCCGAGGATGAGGGCGCCAATCACTGCGCCTTCGAGCTTGCCGACGCCACCCACCACAACCACCATGAAGGTGCTGACGATGTAGTTCTGACCAGTATTGGGGCCAACAGAACCAAGTAAACTCACCGCACACCCAGCGACCCCTGCCAAGCCGGAGCCAAGCGCAAAGGTGAGCGCATCTACCTTCTGGGTTGGAATCCCGAGACAGGCACTCATGTTCCGATTTTGCGTCACCGAGCGGATACGCAGGCCCCAGGGAGATTTTTGCAGGAAGAGATAGACCCCGACGACGCAGGCGATCGTCAGCAGCATAATGAAGATGCGGGCATAGGGAAGCTGATAGGCTCCCATCGGCAACCCCCCTCGCAGCCAGCTTGGCGCCGTCACATCTTTATTTTGAGCACCGAACCAGGGTTGGGTGACCGCAAGCTTGAAGGATTGGGCCAGCAAGTAACCGACCAAGAAGGAAATGGCTGTAGACAGAGTGAGTAAGATGGCGATCGCCCAACCCCGAATCCGTTCAAAGTCGGCTCGCTTGGCCACCAGCCTCATGCCTCCAAAAAACAGCACACAAAAGATGACTAAGCCAATCGCCATGACCCAGTTCACGCTGCGGACAAACTGTTGCAGGATGAGACTGACCCCCCAAGTCGCCAGCAGTGTTTCCAGCGGTCGCCCGTAGAGGTAGCGAATCACCCCCCGTTCCAAAACCAGACCAACCAGAGCTGCCACAATAAAAGCCGCGATCAACGCCACAAAAATATAGAACTCAAAGGCCACTCCGCCTAGCGACTTAAAGCCGTTTTGCACCACGTAGGTCGTGTAGGCCCCGAGCATCATCAATTCGCCGTGGGCCATATTGATGACGCCCATCAGACCAAACACGATCGCCAAGCCCAGCGCCGCTAGGAGCAAGATCGAGCCGATACTGAGGCCGCTAAAAATCCCGTCAAGAATACTTGTCAACTTGGCTTCCCCCGCTTTTGTAGGCAGTTCGTCATGAATGCGGTGTCCCGAGTACGCTGGTAGCGAGCAAAGCTAGGCTTGCAGCAACGGTACGCACGGCGCGCCGCCACTGCAAGCTGCATCGAAGTAGAAGGGGAGACCACTCACTTGCCATCCCCATCTCACAGTTCGGAGCCCCTACGACATCTTGAACTTGCCGGGCGTATCGGGAGCTTGAATGTCAGTGCGAGTCCAGTCGCAGGTGAACCCCTTGGTCTCAGCCACAAACTGGTTCCAGGGAACTGGGTCAACGGGCGCGGGCGTAGAGTAGACAATTTCAAACAGCCCATCGTCACGTACCTTACCGATCCGGGGGGTCTTCGAGATGTGGTGGTTGGGGAACATCTTCACAGGCCCTTCAGGAGCAGCAAACTCTTGTCCATAGGCGGCAGTGCGGACTGCTTCGAGGTCAGTTGGTGTTCCGGCTGTACCAGCTTTTTCAACTGCTTTTTTCCAGATGTTGACAGAGATGTAACCAGCTTCCATCGGGTCATTGGTCACTCGGTCTGCCCCATACTCGGCCTTGAACGCCTCAACAAAGGCTTTGTTTTCGGGCGTATCCACAGTCATGAAGTAGTTCCAGGCAGCGAACTGATTGAGCAAGTACTCTTTCCCAATGGCCTGCACTTCTTCTTCCGCAATTGAAACCGACATAGTGGGGTATTTGTCAGGGCTGAGACCAGCGCCCTGGAGTTGCTTGAAGAAGGCCACGTTGCTGTCACCGTTGAGGGTGTTGTAGATAACGCCACCATCGGGCATAGCAGAGCGAATCTTCGCAATAATGGGAGCAACTTCGGTATTGCCTAGGGGCAAGTAATCTTCACCAACGCTCTTACCCCCCGAAGCCGCGAGTTGTGCCTTGATGATCGTGTTGGCAGTACGAGGGAATACATAGTCAGATCCCACGAGATAGAAGGGCTTGCCGGGGTATTGCTCTAATAGCCACGTCACCGAAGGTTCAATTTGCTGGTTGGGAGCAGCCCCCGTATAGAAGATGTTCTTGGAACACTCCTGACCTTCGTACTGCACTGGGTAGTACAGCATGTGGTTGAGAGATTCAAACACGGGTAAGACTGCTTTACGGCTCGCAGACGTCCAACAGCCAAAGACCACAACCACTTGGTCTTGCTCGATCAGCTTTCTGGCTTTTTCGGCAAAGGTCGGCCAGTCAGAAGCTCCATCTTCCACAATGGGTTCAATTTGCTTACCCAGGACACCACCAGCGGCGTTGATCTGCTTGATTGCGAGTTGGGTGGCATCAACGACGCTCTTTTCGGAAATAGCCATCGTGCCACTGAGCGAGTGGAGGATTCCCACCTTGATGGTGTCACCCCCCGCCGGGGCGGCAGGCGAGGCCGCAGGCGACGCTGAATCAGTGGGAGTAGGGCTGGCACAGGCTTTCAGCAGCATGCTGGTGCCCAGGGCAGCAGACCCATAAATCAAGAACTTGCGGCGACCAAATAGCCTTGTCATGTCGTTCAAACTCCTCCGTGGAGAGAGAAATGACTTGTTCAGTCATACTTATCACGGGGAGATATTAGGTCTTAGACTGACCGTCAATTGTATCCTCCTATACAAATACGCCTTTTCTTAACGTCAGTTCTGGTTAAGAGGGTTTTGGGGCACCG
>DVEB01000186.1 GCA_015295905.1 Synechococcales cyanobacterium M55_K2018_004 | reverse complement strand
CGCCCGCTTCACACCACAACAAACCGACTCAATAACCGACGGAGTCGGTATGATACCTAACCTGCTTTATTTTTAATGGGCTTTGACTCGGCAACTTTTGGCAATGTTCCCCTGAGGCAGTTTTTGGATCGCAACTTTCATTTTTTGTGATTGCAGGGACAATTCATGATGCATACTTCCAACTCTAATGCTTCTTTCAACAGCAACATTGCAGGTCAGTTGCAGCAACTCAATGCTGCGATAATGCCCAGTGAAACGAACAGTGTGGTGGCGATCGCCCCCATCTCTCAGATTTCGCAGTCTCTTCCTTCCAGCAATGCTGATCTGAAGCATGCTCTGCAAACGGCGCAGGCAACCCTGCAGCAGTTTGCATTGGCTCCTAACTACGACAAGCTCGATTTTATCTTTGGTACAAACTGGAATCGGACGGTGATGCAGGGTTTGCTGGAAAGCTGGCAGCAGGGAGACTTCTCTAACCTGCCCAACATTGACTTGCTCACCGGTGTTCAACTCAAGGGTGCCTATGGTGCTTTTAGTGCTGAGACAAACACAATTTACCTCTCTTCTGATTTTCTGCTGAATTATGCGGGAAATGTGAGTGCGATCGCCAATGTCATGCTTGAAGAGATTGGTCATGCTGTTGATAATATGATCAACTCAACTGATACCCCTGGCGATGAGGGTGATTTGTTTCAGCGAGTGATTCAGGGAGTTTCGATCACTGCTGATGAACTAGAGGTTCTGAGAACTGAAAATGATATGACAACTCTCAACGTGAATGGGAGAACACTTTGGGTAGAACAATCAAATGTTCACCCATTTGCTGGAACGAGTGATGGGGTCGTTAACATCCGCACAGGCCCAGGAACCAACAACGCAATTGTAGGAACCCTCCATTTGAACCAGCGAGTTACCTTTGATGCTGTTGCAACTGGTACAACTCATTGGGACGCTCGCGAGCGAATCAATGACAATCGCTGGTTCCGCATTCAAGGGACGAATAATTGGGTATCTGCCGCATTCATCACAGGGAACCCTAGTGCTATTCCTCCATCACCGCCTCCGCAACCTCCCGTTGTATCCCCGCCTCGCAACAATATTTTTACTGGAACGAGTGATGGGGTCGTTAACATCCGCACAGGCCCAGGAACCAACAACGCAATTGTAGGAACCCTCCATTTGAACCAGCGAGTTACCTTTGATGCTGTTGCAACTGGTACAACTCATTGGGACGCTCGCGAGCGAATCAATGACAATCGCTGGTTCCGCATTCAAGGGACGAATAATTGGGTATCTGCCGCATTCATCACAGGCGGGCCGGGAACCCCTCCGCCAATAGCACCTTTTCCACCGTCATCCAATGCACTGATGGCAACTCCTGACTGGTGGTCAGCATTGCAAAGAGGGGCCTTGACTAATCAATTCCGAGATGTGGATGGCTATTTTGGCGCTCAGTGTTGGGATCTAGTTGCTTTAGTGACTGGAGATCGCAGACATGCAGCTACTCAATGGAGAGCAGGTTCTAATGTCATGTCAAGCCGTAATATTGCCCCTGGAACAGCTATTGCCACGTTCAAAGGCCCCAATGGAACCTATCAAGGGCATACGGCAATCTTTGAAAGTTACGGAGTACGCAATGGTGTTGAGGGATTTTGGGCATGGCACCAAAACTTTCCGACCGGTTCTGGTATTCAAAGGCATTTCATTCCCACTAATGGAAATAGGGCACTGAATAATGATGCTAGGGAGTACTTTATAGTACTGAGGTAGGTTGAATCAGTAACACACTATCACACTATCTCTTTAAGGAAGTCACTTAGTGTTTTGAAAAGCACTGGGTAACTGATGCTAATTACACGTGAGTTCGGCGAGCAGTTATCTTGGCTGGGTGTGCAGCACCCAGCCAAGATAAACCGCTGTTTGAGAGGGATTGTGCGCAGCACAATCCCTCTCAAACAGCGTTCATCGAATTCACGTTAATTACTGGTCAGATAATGCTTCTCTAATCATCTATTTCTACATCCAATACCTCGCTAAAATCCGAATCACCTCGCCTGTGATAAGTGACGGCAATGGCGGCGATCGCTCCCCTGCTTCTGCAAACTCTCTGGTGTGCAATTCATGAATCATGGGGTTGAGGCCTTTAGGAATACTACCAATCAAGATGCGAATCGGCTACTTGTCAACAGGCGCATCAAGCATTGCTACCCACATTAAATCCAGGGCAAACTTTGGGGTTATCGTAGTTTCACCTGAATGACAGACGACTAGGAGCATAGACCTCCGTCATCTGGCCTCTGCACTGGTTGTGGGAGTCTCTTCGGTCAGTGGTGGATGGAAGTATTCATAGATTTGCTGGGCTAATTTCGGGCCAATGCCGGGAACTGCGGCAATTTGTTGCGGCGTGGCCTCTCGCAGGTAATCGATTGACCGAAAGTGGGCCAGGAGTTGTTTCTGGCGGTGCAGCCCCAGGCCGGGGATTTCCTCCAGGCGAGAGCGTCTCATGCGATCGCTGCGTTGCTGCCGGTGGAAACTCACGGCAAAGCGGTGAGCCTCATCTCGCAGCCGTCGTAGCAGTTGGACTCCCGGCTGCTCGGCCTCCGTCTGTAAGGGGAGAGACTCTCCCGGCAGGAAGATTTCTTCCCGCTGCTTTGCCAGACTAACAACCTTCACATCTTCCAGCAAGTTCATTTCGCGTAGGACTGCGACGACCGCAGAGAGTTGTCCCTTGCCGCCGTCGATCATTACCAGATCTGGGAAGTCAGGATTCCCAGCGCGTTGTAGATCTGGGTCTTGGGCGTACCTGCGGAAGCGCCGCTGGATCACCTCCGCCATGCTGGCAAAGTCATCGGAGTGGCCCGATCGCACCGTTGGGTTTTTGATTTTGTAGTGGCGATAGTGCTGCTTGGCAGGCATCCCATCAATAAACACCACCTGCGATGCAACCGCATCTGACCCCTGGATGTGGGAAATGTCGTACCCCTCAATCCGATGCGGCAGGTCGGGCAGATCGAGGATTTCTGCTAGGTCCAGCATGGCTTGGTTGTTGCGATCGGTGAATCGCTGCGTCCGAGCCAATTCGTAGCCAGCGTTGCGCTCCACCATATCGATCAGGTCCGCCTTGGTCTGACGTTGGGGGTTCAGGATGTGGACTTTGCGACCTTTGCGATCGCTCAACACATCTGCCAACAAGTCTGCGTCTGGCAGCTCGTGCTGCACCAGAATTTCGCTGGGAATTTCAACCGCATCTACCGTCTGGTAATGCTCTTCCAACACGCGCTGAAGGATGGCTCCGGGCGTACCGGACTGGGCATCGGCAACAAACCCCAGTCGTCCCACCAAGCGACCAGCCCGCACCTGGAAAAGTTGCACGCAGGCGTGGTGGTCGTCGCTGGCTAGGGCGATCGCATCCCGCGACACCGTGTCGTCTGCCGACTGCACCTTTTGGTCTGCCCCTAGGAATTGAATCCCCTTGATTTGATCACGCAGACGAGCAGCGTATTCAAAATTCAACTCCTCCGCTGCCTTTTCCATCGCTGCCGTCAACACGTCCTCCAATTCCTGCGTCCGCCCCTGGAAAATCATCGCCACTTTTTGCAGGATCTTGCGATACTCCTCCGGCGAGATCAGTTTCTGGCAAACACCGGGGCAGCGTCCGATATCAAAATTTAAGCAGGGGCGATCTTTGAATAAGGGCTGAGGTCGTTGACGCAGCGGAAAAATTCGCTTCACCAAGCTCAAGGTTCGTCGCAGTGCGCCAACATCCACGTAAGGGCCGTAGTAGCGATCTTTCGTCTTTCCTAGAACGCGTTTGCGAGTAATAAAAATCCGTGGATATTCCTCACTCCAAGTAATGCACAAGAATGGATATTTTTTGTCATCTTTGAGTAATACGTTGAAGTGTGGCTGATGTGTCTTAATTAAATTTGCTTCGAGTGCTAGTGCCTCTGCTTCAGTATCAGTCACGATGAATTCAATTTCCATCACC
Source organism: Synechococcales cyanobacterium M55_K2018_004 (assembly GCA_015295905.1). Lineage (GTDB taxonomy): Bacteria > Cyanobacteriota > Cyanobacteriia > Elainellales > Elainellaceae > DVEB01. The sequence continues at coordinate 1,890 of DVEB01000186.1, read as the reverse complement.
TGCATCACCATCAGCCCAATCCGAGGATTCAGGTGGTGGTCATCGCGGAAGTATGAACGCACGCGATTCCGCAAACTCTTTGACTTGCCGATGTACATGATTGCATCGGTGGCGTCGCGCATGAAATAGACCCCCGGTTCCTGAGGGATTTCCTTGAGGCGAGCCTCTAGCCGGTCGGGATCTTTAACAAGGGGGACTTGAGAGGAAGGCACAGGCAAAAACGTTTCAGTGTGCAGATGTTCTATTGCTTAGGATAACGGCTATCTCAGCATTTGGATGACTGTTGTGTGGGCTAAAATCTCGTTGCGATCGCGCTTCAACCTACGACGCTTCGATCGCTGCTAACACAGCCTTGGGCAACAATTTATCCTTAAACCAGACCACGGTTGCCGGGCAGTCTCCCACCTGAATGCCGGCTTTTTCTAGGTTCAAGCGTTCTGAGATAGCGAGGATGAGGTGATCACAGCCAGCCTGCCGGACTTGAGCAAATTTCTTCCGCAGGTACTCCGGTCGCCAGTAACCGACAATCTCCAACAGCAGCGATCGCCCATCGGGGTGGACTAAGCGAAAATCAGGGATCATCACACTGCCAGGAATGGGGATTAGATCGACTTCCCGCTCTAAGCGCCACTCAGTTTTTGTGGCATTCCAGCGTTCTACAAAGGCAGCCTCTAACATACTGTCGTAGGGTTTGCCAGGAGGATAGTGACTCACCAGGCCACAGTCGTGCTTGAGGGAAAATTGTCGCGTTTTCACGGTGTTGCTATAGCTATCCCGTATGCGTAGCTCCGCCTTGAGGTTCCACTTGGTGACGTGCAGCAGCGCTGGGATGAGCTTGGCAAGATCCGTGCCGTAGCGGGTGCTGTGATTGAATAAGCTAGTCGGGCCATCGATGGTGATCGTAAAGCCGTGGTCTGCATCCCCTTCAATGTAGGCCATTAGTTGAAACAGCTTGAGGTAGCGGAAGAGTAACTTATATTCCCCTGGATCGTTGCGGTGGGCATTCAGCGTAATGTGGCTGGCCTTGTAGAAAATTCCCTGCACCTGAGAGAGGTTATAGCGGTGCAGCAGCGCATCTGGGGTCGGCGCATCGAAGCGGGTCAGAACCCGGTTTTCTGCTAGGTCAGCATAGAGGCCAGCCCGGATCTGGTCGGGCAAGACTTCTCGCCCTAGCTCCTGGCTGAGTTGCGCTGCTAAGACCATCAGCGTGGTGGGGGCATTTTGTGGCAGCAGGGGAGCTTGGGCGGCGATCGCAAACACCCGCTCTCGCAACATCTGCGGCTCCATCGGACTGACGATCTCAAAGGTACTAAAGGCGTCCCCCTTCAAGAGGTGAGCCAGCCCGCGCTTGACTTTAAAGTCCGTTTCTTCCCCCTCTAACTCGCGCAGTTGGGTGTCGAGGTCTCCCAAGGTTTTGCCGACGTGTTCCTGGAAGAGCGTGATCACGGTCGTGGCGATCGCCCGATTTGCCTCGTTCACCACTAACCGCTTCGGCTCAATTTCCTCCCCCCGCTGCCAGTTGATTAACAGTTCCGATGGCAACATAGATGCATCTAGGGCAAAGGATCCAAGCAACCATAAGCAGCCCCACCGACTATGGTAGGAGAGTTTTGAGCAGCAAGGAGATCTCTGCGCAAGAATACGCCCGTCTGGGGAAGATGCGTGGTTCTGTGCTGCACACGCCCCAAAACCACAAAAGTAGAGGAAGCATCAGCATTTGAGCCGAATGACACATTACGTTACACTATCGTTGGATTGGGAGTAAAGGGTGCATATCACCTTTGCCCTCTCCCTAAATCCCTCTCCCAAGCTGGGAGAGGAGTTTTGAGATGCTCGGCTCCCCTTCTCCTAAGTTGGGAGAAGGGGCTGGGGGATGAGGGCCTGCAAAGG
>DVEB01000241.1 GCA_015295905.1 Synechococcales cyanobacterium M55_K2018_004 | reverse complement strand
ACCGGGGTTTACCGAGCCAGCACCTCTCGATGCTGCTGGTGCGCTCTTACCGCACCTTTGCACCCTTACCCAGATTGTGGATTTTGGATTGTGGATTTTGGCTTGCGTCCAAAATCGCCCATCGCAACTCCAACAGTTACCTGGGCGGTATGTTTCTGTGGCACTTTCCTCACGCTCGCGCGCACTGGACGTTATCCAGCAGGTTTGGTCTTTCGGAAGCCCGGACTTTCCTCAGACTTGCGTCTGCAACCGCCTCGCCTCCTCTCCCTTACTTCCAGTCTATAGCGGTTTTCATAGTGATGAGAAACAGTCCCGTCGCACACGATCTTGCTGGTTAAGGGGTTGAGTGGTGTGGTCACAGATCACACCACTGCAAGCAGCGATATCGCCCTCATTGGAGGGCTTGGCAATGGCGATGGAATCGAGAACATCCCCACAATGGTCACCAGTAGACATAACGTCAGTTCTGGTTAAGAGGATTTTGGGGCACCGCGCCGGGCGCAGTGCCCCAAAACCCTTGCTGTTCCGTGCGCGACGCGCACGGAACAGCAAGGGTTTCAGCGTATCCCAAATTCACGTTAGACATAGGCTTACACGAGACGTAGGCTCTAGGCTCACACGCACTGGAAGTGTCCAGCTAGTTCTGGCGCTTCTTCATCTGGTTCCAAGGGAGAGCATTGGTGCCAGGGATGCGTCTTACCAAAAAAATCAGCAGCAGTGCGCGGGTCAGCATATCGTCTTCGGCTTCATTGCCAAACTCTGCCATGCCAAAAACAAGCCGCAGCGAGAAGGTGAGTGTCTTGTCTTCAGAGAGATTTCCGACGGCGGATAGGTCCACAATAGGCGCAACGGGTTTGAGACTGCCATCGGCCTCTCGCTTGAGCATGTCTTCGGCAACAATTTTCTCGCTCAAGACTTGACCCGGGCCAATCACGCTGAAGATCTGAGGACGAGAGAGATCCAAATTTAGGCTGGGGGTGACCCGAATGACGCGGCGCGATCGCCCTGCAAAGTTAGTTAATACACTGCGGTCCCAGTCTACGTAGACAGGCGTCTGTAGGTTATTTGTGATCATCAGTGACAGGTCGGGGATCACTTCATACTTATACTTGTCCTTCAGGCTGACCTTGATCACCAGTTTTCCCTGCAATCCCTGTTCCTGAAGTTGGGCATCGAGTCCCCCTTGGTCAAGCTTCACAGTCACCACGTCTTCCATGCTGGCGACCCAGTTTTGAAAGGCCCGGTAGCCGACGTAGACCAGCGCAACCAAGTAGACGATGACGATGACGAGATCGAGGGGCGGCATAGGTCAGACATAAAAATTGGCGTGCTCTTCCGACTGTACTTCACGATGCCCGCATTGAATTGATCTGCCAGAGAACAACGTGCCAGCGGCAGACCTGCAACCATACCCAAGCCAATACTATGGCGCTACACGCATAGATTAGGACAATACATTTTGTGGGAAACCCCGCGCAGCGGGGTTTCCCACAAAACGCGTTTTACATCACAAGCGCCTAGCATCATAAAACCAATGTTTTTGTTGAGAGCCGCGCTGAGCGCGGCTCTCAATAGCAGCTCTCAATAAAAACGTTGTACCTCACGCGCTTGAAAAGCGTTGTAATAGACTTTTAGTCCACTTGTTATTTTGGATGACCGTGCATGCAGTGGGGAGTATGGTTGATTTGTCTGGCGGCAATTTCCTGGGGCACTACAGGCACCACGATGGTGTTGTTACACCAGGTCATGCCGATGCATCCATTGGTGGTGGGCTTCTGGCGGATGGCGATCGCCTCCCCGTTGCTGTTATTGCTAGCCAGCCGCACCCCCGGCTACTGGCCCCAGCCTCGCAGTACCCTGAAGACGTATCTGGGCTTGGGGCTGTGCATGGCAGTATATCAGATTGGCTACTTTGGGGCTGTTTCTCTGGCAGGCGTGGCGATCACCGCACTGGTGGCCATTTGTTTATCGCCACTGCTGATTGCCCTGCTGGCAGCATGGCGATTGGGGGAAACCCCAACACGCAACGTGTATGTCGCGTTGGGGTTGGGCCTATTGGGAACAGGACTGTTGGTGGCTAGTCCAGAGGCGATCGCCATCCGTCCGAGGGGCTTTCTGTGGGGGGTGGTGCTGGCGTTGCTGGCTGGCTTCTCCTATGCGACCTACGCCGTCCTTTCCAAAGCCACACTGGCAAAGCTGCAACCCGTGCAGGTGGCGGCTTTTAGCTTTACGGCTGCCACTCTGCTCTTGATGCCCGCCCTGTGGCTGCAACCGTTCACGTTCGCTGCCTTGCCAGGACTCCCATTTCTGTTGTATTTGGGGATTGTACCGACAGCTCTGGCCTACGCCCTTTATATGCTGGGCCTGCGGCGAACGTCTGCCACTGTGGCAGGCATCCTCGTGTTGCTAGAACCATTCACCGCCACGTTACTAGGTGTATTCCTATTGCGTGAACCAATGGGGCTGCTGGGCTTATTGGGAGCATTGTTACTGTTAGGGGCGATCGCATTATTAACCATTCAGCCAAGACGGGTTAGCACAGGAAATGACCGATGAAAACGAATGCAGTGCGGTGTTTAGATAATCTGGGAATTGCCTATCAGTTGTTGACCTACGAGGTAGACTTAGACGACCTCACGGCAGAGTCTACCGCCATCAAGGTCAATCGTCCGCAGGCGCAAGTGTTTAAGACCCTAGTTGCTAGGGGCGATCGCCATGGGGTTTGTCTGGCAGTCATCCCTAGTCATGCGGCGCTGGACTTGAAGGCATTGGCCAACGTAACGGGCGATCGCAAAATAAACACAGTTCCCCTTAAGGACGTGCAACCGTTGACGGGATACCTTCGCGGCGGAGTGACAGCACTCGCCTGCAAAAAGCGTTACCCTGTTTACTTGGATGAAACAGCGGCAGCATTGGCTTTGATCTGTGTGTCGGGTGGAATGCGAGGACTGTTGATTGAACTGGCCCCAGCCGACTATTGCAAAGCTGTGGACGCAACTTGGGGGGCGATCGCCCAACGTCAGTCAAGACAGTGTTGCTGAGTTGACTCATGATTTTTTGATTAGGAAGTGCATCGCACACACCGCTATAAACAAGCACACAACGCTTAAACAAATGGAGTAGCTAGCGAGTTGAATCCATGCCACCATCCAGCTTCTACCATCCACAATCCAAGCCCTAAAATGGCATGAAAGACGCTTCCCCAGAAAAACCCAATCCCAATGTGGAACTGGCAAAAGAGCGGAACCGCGCTGCCGCAGAACGCACGTTAATGGCGTGGATCCGCACTTGTCTGGCATTAATTACCTTTGGCTTTGGGATCGACCGAATCGTGGAAGCGATCCGCCAGTTGTATGGTAGCCCCGTCAGGACAATTCACCTGTCTCGCACGCTGGGCTTGGCCTTCATTGGGCTGGGGGTCCTGGCCATGCTGGGAGCTGTGTTGGACCACCGCCAGGAACTCCGCCGCATTCAGCGTCAGCAAGACTACATCTACCATCCCCGTCGATCACTAGGTCTAATGGTAGCAATCGCCCTGGTCATCCTGGGCTGCTTTGCCTTTATCGGAATTTTGATTCAAGCGATCGCCCGCTAGAAACAAGCAAAGTACAGTAGACAGGGTTTCGGGTGCATGTCACTTTTGCCCTCACCCTCAATCCCTCTCCCAAGCTGGGAGAGAGGGACTTTGAAAGGCTCGGCTCCCCTTCTTCCAAGTTGGGAGAAGGGGCTGGGGGATGAGGGGCTGCAAAGGTGACATGCTCTCCAGGGTTTCGGCGGGGTCCACCAGTAGCCTCTCAACAGGCGTTAAGAGACAATAACCCAATCCAAAATCTGAACTATAGCGCTATGACGTCAGTTTGGGCGAAGAGGGTTTTGGGGTATCCCCAATTCACATTAGCCACCAAAAATATCCGTAATATGCCATACTACAACTTGTAGCATAATTTATGCCTCCAGGGTGCAATGCAAGTTTTCATGACACCCCGGCAGGCTTCATTTCTGCTGGCCTAGGTAGGATACAGCAAGGGGGAGGTATGGCTGGAATTCGAGAGATTGTCAACTACTTTGGGCGCTACCGAGCGCTCTCTATGTTTAGCGTCACCGCCAGCAGCCTGTTTGAACTGATCGACCTAACGGTGCCCTACGCCATCGGTCAAATTCTCAACGTGCTGTCGGGCAAGCCACTGGATGCACCGCTCCAGGCTGGGGTGAGTGCGATCGCTCCACTGACCAGACACCCCCCCAATCAGTCCCTATCCCTGGCGGTGTTAATGGGGATTGTTTTTCTGGCAACGGTGATACGAGCACCGCTGCAACCTTGGCTGGGTGACTGGTTTCACTGGGATATTGCCTTTCGCGGTCGACGCGAACACTCGGAAAAGGCGATCGCCAAGATCCTCACGTTGCCGCTGGAATTCTACGATGAAAACAACGCCGGACGGATTGCCGGACGGGTTGCAAGGGGGATCTCAAATCACACCTGGACATATCCTGAAATTGCCGGACAAATGATCCCTAAGATCATTCGCGTGATTGGTATCTTTGTAATCATTCTGATCATCCAATGGCAAATCGCATTGTTATTCTTGCTGTCATTCCTGCTAATCCTGGGCCTCATGCTCAGTAAGCTGCAACGCCTGACGGAAAAGGAAAAACTCCTCGATCGCTATGCCGAAAACACCGAGAGTCGTGCGTCGGAGATCATCACCAACATCAAGACGGTGAAAGCGTTTGCCACGGAAACAAAGGAACTGGCTCGCCAGAAACAACGGCTCGACCGAGAATTTAAGTTCCTGGAATATGCAATTCACAAAGGATATGTGGTGCTGTTTTGCTGGCAGCGGCTGGCCGTTGAGTCCTCGGTGTTTATCGTGCTGGCGCTAACGTTGTGGGCAACGGTGCAGGGGCAAATTTCCCTGGGGCATTTCGTCACCACTCTGACGGTTGCTAGCATGGCCTACTCGGAAATTAACCCGATTAGTGAACTGGCGGAAATCTTCGCTCGTCGCTATGCCTCGATGGTGCGACTGCACGAATTTCTGCAACTGCCTAGCGGTGCAGATGCAGCAAGCCTGGACGACCCACCGGAAGCGGTGCGGCACTACAATTTCACAGGCAAGGTGCATTTTGAACACCTGTCCTTTGGCTACGAGGCCGACCGTCTGGTGTTACAGGATATCAATCTGCTGATCCAACCAAAACAGACCGTAGCTCTAGTGGGTCGATCGGGTTCTGGCAAGTCCACCTTGGTAAAGCTGCTGTTCCGCTACTTTGAACCACAGCACGGTCGCGTCCTGATCGACGGACAGGACATTCGTTCTCTGGATGTTACAGGCTATCGCAGGCGACTGGCGATCGTCCACCAGGACGTGGATGTGTTCAACGGCACCTTGCTCGACAACCTCACCTACGGCAATCCCAAGGCCACCCTTGAGGATGTTGAGGCCGCCTGTAAAATCGCCCGCGTGGATGAGTTCATTCACCTCATGCCCAACGGCTATTACACGGTTGTGGGCGAGCGGGGAGTCCGGCTCTCTGGCGGACAGCGGCAGCGGTTGGGCATTGCTCGCGCGCTGCTAGTCAACCCGGATGTATTAGTGTTTGACGAAGCGACCTCCAGTCTGGACTATGAATCAGAGCGGTCCATCCAACTGGCGATGCAGACTATTCTGGGGACGCGCACAACGATCATCATTGCTCACCGCCTCAGTACGGTGCGTGAGGCCGACCAGATTGTCGTGCTAGACAAGGGCCGCATTGTTGAAGTGGGCAGCCATGATGAACTCCTAAGTCGGGAGGGCCTCTATCAACGCCTGCACACTCTCCAGGAAACTGGAGAACTGCTAGTCTAATACCGACTTCGTCGGTTATTGAGTCGATTTGTCGTGGTGTAAAACGTGC
>DVEB01000042.1 GCA_015295905.1 Synechococcales cyanobacterium M55_K2018_004 | reverse complement strand
ACGACACACTGACTTAATAGACGTCACGTTAAAAAGCGTTTTGTTCTACCCTATGCGTGTAGCGCTATATCCAACGGAGTCCATTAGTCCGAAGGCCAGATCCTGGATGACTAGAGGGGGGCAGAGAAGGGACGCAGGTAGATATCAGTTACCTCGGCGGTGCGCGGCAGGGTGAGGGCACTCACAACCGCTGCGGCTACATCTTCCGGTTGCATCAGGGAGTCTGGGTGGTAGTCTTTGCCATCCTGTGCGTGCAGGTCACGCTGGAGGGGAGTTGCCGTGCGTCCGGGGTAAACGCTGAGGACACGCACTCGCTGAGGGTTGACTTCTGCCCGGAGGGTGTCGGCGATCGCCTTTAATGCCTGTTTCGTTGCCGCATACTGCCCGATCCCAGGCCGGACTCCCTGGATCACACTGGAGTTAATAAACACAACCTGTCCTTGTTGGGCCATCAGCAATGGCAGAAGCGTCTGCGTCAGCAGGTAGGGTGCCCGCACATTGATGGCATACTGCTGGTCAAAGTCTGCAACGGGGGCGATCGCTACTGTTCCCCTGCGAATGATCCCGGCGCTATGGACGAGGATGTCCACACCACCAAACGTGGCTGTCAGTTTGGCCTTGAGTTGGTCAATGGCCCTGTCTGCGGTCAGGTCAGTTCCATCGACCAGGACGTTGGCTGAGGTTTGCCGGGCCACCGCAGCAACCGATTCGAGGGCATCTAGGTGACGTCCAACGAGGTAGAGCTGAGTGCCTCTGGCTGCGAGTTGCAGGGCGATCGCCTTGCCAATTCCACTGCTAGCCCCTGTGACAACGGCAACTTGGTCTTGCAAATCTGGCATATTCCATCGGCTGCTGCTTTACCGCACCACCTGCAAAAGGTCGTGCTGCTCCAGCACTTGGGCAGCACGGTAGATCTGATCAAACCCCAGGCCTGAGCGTTTGGCAATCTCTAGCAGAGAGTAGTCTCCATCCGAGAGGTTTAGCACCCAGAGCAAAGCCATTTCGTTCACAGCCCCCGTCGCATGACCGCCGACGGCTTTGTAGAGGCCGCGCTTCCCCAGTCGCGGTTCACACTTCGAATTTTGATTCAGATAGGTGCGGTTGCGCTCTAAGACTTGCAAAATCTCTAGGGTGTGCCGGTAGGACTCGGCGAGGTTCTCTGCGGTGACAAAATCGAGGTTGTCAGCAGAGGTGTGATATTCGGGAAATCTGCCGTGGGGCGATCGCATCATGCACCCCACTGCTAGGTTAAAGCCGGGAGAGCAGTACTGCCGCTCATCATAGCCGTAGGGAAAAAAGTCGATCACCTCATGGGGAATACCCGCCTGCTGTAGCACGTACTCCGCGACTTGGTCGATCTCCGCATTGCCGCGCCGACTCCGTTTGTAGGTGAACTTCCCAGCATCGCCCAGGCAAGTCAGCACTAGCCCGTGCTTGATCTGCAATGCCTGGGCTTCGTTCAGGCAGAGCCAGGTGATGGAGCCGATTGTGCCAGGGATAAACAGGAAGCGGTAGGAGTAATGGCGGGGAACGGTCGCCAGGTACTTGGCCAGGAACGTGGCGATCGCCATCCCCGATAGGTTATCGTTCGCCAGCGAGGGATGACAGACATGGCAGGAGATCAGCACCTCCTCGGTGGTGTGGCCGGGGAGGTGGGCTTCGCCGTAGGTCAGGTGTCCGGGGGCTAACGTAGCGTCGATGTAGACTTCGTAGTCTCCCTCTTCCAGTGCCAGCAATTGGTTGTGAGCCAGACAAAACCCCCAGTTTTCCTGGTAGTAGGTGGTGCGGTAGGGCACCCAGTCGGGGTGGTCTGGCAGGGAGTAGAGGTGCTGCTTCAGAGCCTCCAACGACATCGTTTGGTGAATGGGGGTGCTGTAGTTCACCACATGCAAGTTTAATGCCTGGAAATCGATAATCTTTTCGCCTCTAGCATTTTTGATATAAGCATCGCGGATGTTCCACTCCTGCGGCACCGTCCAGTCGTAGACCTGAGTGCCGCTGGGTACTTCATGGATCTCCAGTGGCACATGCTGTTGCAGGATTTGCAGCGTTTGCCGGACTCCATCCCCCGTAATACTGCGACAGATGGGGTAGAGCGTGGTGATCAACTGGTACATCTGCTGGCCTAGGGGAGGAGCGCTTGTGGAGGGGGTTGCAGAGGAGAGGGGGAAGGGGGGCATGGCAAGGATAGACAAAGCAGGATAGACAACGATGTAACGCCACACGTAATAACGCCACACGTATAGGTTAGGACAACATGGTTTGTGGGAAACTCCGCGCCGCAAGTTTCCCACAAACTGCGTCTTATACCGACTCCATCGGTTATTGAGTCGGTTGGTTGTGATGTAAAACGCGTGTTGTACGCGCGTTTTACATCACAACCAACTGCTACTTTACAGGCGGATTCCGTATTACATCATGAGCGCGTAGCGCTATAGACAAGAATCGAGAGGAGAGGGAGGTAAACCGATGGGTGCAGCAATGGGCAGGCGGTTAGGGGATGGCGGAGTTAGGCCAGTGGGAAAAGTGGTGGACGGCACGCACCAAATCGGCGGGGGTGCCAATGTCCAGGTAGGAGCCTGTAGGGAAGACCACTGCTTCTACTCGCATATTGTGGGCGATCGCCGCCTGGATCACATCCCCTAGAGGTAGCTCTTGTTGAGGGCGAGGTGACTGAGGGCTGGGTGACTGAGAGCTAGGTGACTGAGGGCTAGGCGACTGCTGAGCTTGATGATCAAGCTTGATCAGGTATTGGTGCAGGAATTCGGTAAAGACAGGTGCCCACACTGCAATAAACCAACTGTGGCGTAACTCACTCTGTAGGGGTTTTTCAATCACCTGAAACACGCGTCCGCTTTCGTCGATCGCCACCATGCCTCCTTTATGGGGCTGGTCAAACGGCACCACGCCCAGCACGACATCGGCCTGGCAGGTATGAAGACGACGAATCAGGTGTTTGTAGGCATCGTCGGGTTGAAACAGGATGTCAGGAAATCCGGTGGCAATGATGGCATCCCTGACAAAGGGATAGGCATGGTCGAGGGTATGGGCAACGCTTTGCAAGTGCTGCACCACCAGATAGGCAAGATTGAGGTCTAGTTGTGCGCCACTCTCCAGATAGGCCGGGATATCCCACTTGCCAGGACGCAGCAATACAAAGACCTTCTGGATCCCAGCGATCGCCATCTTCTCTAGCAAATACTGACAAACCACCTTCGGACGCAACCCCATCCCCGCCACCTCCTGAAAGCCGATGGGAAAGAGTTCCTTGCTGGTGGGCAGCGGTGAAATGCGTTTGGCCTGACCCGCCGCAGGCAGCAGACCAATCACTTCACGGACCGCATTGGCATGACGGATCAACATTGTTAGCGAATTGTTAGCGAGGAGTTGGCAAGGAGTTGGCGGAAACGCAAGGAACCCCGGAGGTTGCATCCCCCTACTGTGGTGGGATTTGGACTAAGGACTCCAACAGCGGGAGTTGCTGATCTTTGGCGGAGATCTCGCTGACGGGGAGGGGCCAGGCGATCGCCAGCGCCGGATCATCGTAGCGAATGCCGCGCTGACAGCCGGGGGTGAAAACCTCACCCATCTGATAAAACACCTCCGTGTTGTCCGTCAGGGTTTGGAAGCCATGGGCAAACCCTGCGGGGACATACAGCGCCCGATAGTTTTGCTGAGACAGTTCGACGGCAAAGTGCGACTGGTAAGTGGGCGAGTCGGGCCGCAAATCCACAATGACATCGTAAATGGCGCCCTGGGTGCAGCGCACCAACTTGGTTTCGGCGGCAGGGGGCACCTGGAAGTGCATTCCCCGCAGCGTCCCCCGCTTGTGGTTGAAGGACACGTTGCATTGGGCCACCGTGGCATTCAACCCGTGTGCGGCAAACTCCTGGGCACAGAAGGCGCGGGCAAAAAAGCCACGGCTGTCCTCCAATTGCTCCAGGTCAATCACAAAGGCCCCGCTCAGGGGAGTCTCAACAAACTTCATGGGTAGACCTGCACTTCAGGAATGGGCACAACAAACTGTCCCCCCCACTCGCGGATGTAGGAGAGCTGCTGCATAATTTCGTCCTTCAGGTTCCAAGGCAAGATCAGCACATAGTCGGGCTGGGTCTCCCGGATCGTGTCGGGGGGGTAGATGGGAATGTGGGTGCCAGGGAGAAATCGCCCTTGTTTGTGGGGGCTGCGGTCAACGGTGTAGTCCACAAAGTCGGTGCGAATGCCACAGTAGTTCAGCAAGGTGTTGCCCTTGGCAGGCGCACCGTAGCCCGCGATTGTCTTCCCGGCGGCTTTGGCTGCAATCAGGAAGGTCAGCAATTTGCGCTTGGTCGCCTTGACGTTTTCAGCAAAGGCCAGGTAGGTGGAAATTTGGTTGAGGCCAGCGGCGATTTCCTTGGCCTTCAGGTGTTGGACGCGATCGCTAATGGGCGGAGCGGTGGCAGCGGTGTGTCTGCCGTAGATACGGAGAGACCCCCCATGGGTGGGAAGTTCCTCCACATCAAACAGAGTGAGACCGTGAGCTGCAAACACCTGCTCCACTGTGAGGAACGAGAAGTAGGAAAAATGCTCGTGGTAGATGGTGTCGAACTGGTTCTGCTGTATCAGTTGCAACAGGTGGGGGAATTCCATTGTCAGGATGCCATTTGGTTTGAGGACAAGCTTCATGCCGCCCACAAAGTCGTTCAAGTCGGGGACATGCGCCAGGACATTGTTTCCCAGCAGCAGGTCAGCCGACTGGCCATTGGCAACCATCTCCCGCGCAATCTGGAGGCCAAAGAATTGAACGATGGAGGGGATGCCTTTTGCTGCTGCCACCTTGGCGCAATTTGCAGCGGGTTCAACCCCCAAGACGGGGATCCCCTTTTGGTTGAAATAGTGCAGCAGATAACCGTCGTTGCTGGCAATTTCGATCACCCGCGAGCCGTGATCAAAGCCAAAACGCTCCACCATCAGATCGGTATAGGCTTTGGCGTGCTGCAACCAGCTTTCGGAGTAGGAGGAGAAATAGGCGTAGTCGCCATCGCCAAAAATGTGGTCAGGAGACGCAAATTCTTCCAGCTGCACGAGGAAACAGTGCTCGCAGACGTAGGCGTGCAGCGGGTAGTATGGCTCGGCTTGGTGAATCTGTGCGGGGGTGAGATAGTCGTTGGCGATCGGCGATCCCCCCAGGTCTACAAACGTGTGCTGCAAAGGCTTGCGGCAAAACCGGCAGTGAGTAGTCATGCGATCTCCGTCCCTTTTACCCAAAAGAAATCTTGATCAATTTGCTGGGTCCGAAGCAGGTATTCCAACTGCTTAAGGCGAGTAAAGCCCCGGTGGTTGAACACCTCAGCGGTCATATCAATCTGTGAGAACACCTGGAACAACTGTTTGGCCCCCCGCTCAGCCGTCCATTCGCACTTAAAGCCAGGGAGTTGCGTGTTGATCTTCTCAAAGGAAACACGATAGCTGCGGTGATCAGAACTGTTTGTGCCAACCTTGAGGCTGCAACCGGGGAAGGTGGCTGCGACGATTTCGGCGATCGCCCTCACTCGGTAATTGTGGGCCGTATCGCCGACGTTAAAGATCTGATTGTGGATACTATCGCGGGGGGCTTCCAGTACACAGAGCAATGCTTTAGCGATATCCAGCACATGCACCAGAGGCCGCCAAGGGGTGCCGTCACTGGTCATTTTGATCTCTCGAGTGGTCCAGGCTAGCCCCGCCAGATTGTTCAACACAATGTCGAAACGCATCCGGGGAGAGGCCCCAAAGGCGGTCGCATTCCGCATGAAGGTGGGCGAGAAGTTGTCGTCTGCCATTTGGGCGACATCCCGTTCCACTAACACTTTGCAGTTGGCATAGGCCGTCTGGGGATTGACCGGCGATGCTTCTGTCACGTCACCCTCTGCGGCAATGCCGTATACACTACAGGACGACATGTAGATAAACCGCTGCACGCCCGCCTGCTTCGCCAGTCTTGCCAGACGCACTGAACCCCTGTGGTTGATGTCGTAGGTGATGTGGGGAGCAAGTTGCCCGGTGGGGTCGTTCGATAATTCTGCCATGTGAACGATCGCCTCTACCCCCGCTAAATCTTCCAGGGTGATATGACGGATATCTTTGTTTAGGGTATAAGCAGTGCGATCGCTGCCGTGGTAGAGCCAGCCCACTTTGTAGAAGCCCGTATCGACGGCAATCACGTCGTGGCCACGCTCCAACAGCAGGGGCGCAAAGAGGCAGCCAATGTATCCTTCAGTTCCAGTAACCAGTACTTTCATGGTGTGATGGTTGCGATGGTACTCTACTCGCTTGGGGATGATTAGAGCCTGGTATGAACGGCAAATCCTCGTATTGACGCTCCCTACGATGCGTTATGGCTACCGTCTAACACATCCTGGGGCAGGCTCATGATTTCATGGCAAATCCCTTACCAGATCTTCCACGGGGCCTGATTGCTATTCCAGAGTTTCTCCAGATAGTGCTTGTCTCGTAGCGTATCCATCGATTGCCAAAACCCAGTATGCCGGAAGGCCGAAAGTTGCTTGAGTTGGGCGAGTTTGCGCAGGGGTTCGTGCTCCCAAGTGGTGTCATCACCATCAATAAAATCAATCACCTGCGGTTCCAGTACAAAAAAGCCCCCATTGATCCAGGCACCATCGCCCTTGGGCTTTTCATGAAATTGCTCAATCTTTGTCTGTCCTTGCGCCAGAGAAATTGCCCCAAACCGGCCAGGCGGCTGAACTGCGGTTAGTGTTGCCAGGGTTCCCTGTTGCTTGTGGAAGGCGATTAGCTCTGTAATATTCACATCACTCACTCCGTCCCCGTAGGTGAAGCAGAAAGTTTCCTTGCCAATGTGTTCGCGCACTCGCTTCAAGCGCCCACCCGTCAACGTTGATTCCCCCGTATCCACCAAAGTGACACGCCAAGGTTCGGCATAACCCGAGTGGATGTTCATCTGGTTGAACCGCATATCAAAGGTGACATCTGACATCCGTAGAAAGTAGTTGGCAAAGTACTCTTTAATCACATAGCCTTTGTAACCACAGCAGATGATGAAATCGTTGATCCCATGGGCGGAGTAGATTTTGAGAATGTGCCAGAGAATGGGTTGATTGCCAATTTCCACCATGGGCTTGGGCCGAATGGTGGTCTCTTCGCTCAGTCGGGTACCAAGTCCCCCCGCTAAAATGACTGCTTTCATCGGATTCATCCTCGCAAACTTGAGAGCAGACAGGTGTTCTGATACCGACTCCGTTGGTGATTGGGTCGGTTTGTCGTGGTGTAAAGCGCGGGCGCAACGTACGTTTTACGCCACGACAAACTGTTACTTTACAGACGGATTCCGTATACGTTGCAGTAGAGAAATTAAGGACGCTGCCTAAGACCATGATGAATGCAAGCGATCATCGCCACCAAAACGCACAACAAAACGCACAACAAAACCAGAATAAACACAGCCGTAGGTATCCCCTGATGTGTTCCTCGAGCGTTGCTGAATCCGAATAGGATTATGGATTGGGCAGGACGCTCCGCATATCTCCCAATTCACACAATCCTTATTCAAATCAGCAAAGTCAGGTCATTTTCAATCGCCCCCAGTTCGCGCAGCGTCAATTTTTGCAGATCTGTCAGGCCCTGAATGCCCGTGATGTTCATGTTTTCGTAGGGACGATCCACCCTTAAGACACGCCGCAATGCCCCGGTGCGACTGTCCCACAGGCGAATCGTTTCATCCTGGCTGCCGCTGGCGACGAGGGTGCCCTCTGGATGGAAGGCAACTGTTCTGACCCAGCGCTCGTGTCCTAGCAAAACCTGCACCTCTTGCTGACGGTTGACATCCCAGAGGCGGACGGTTTTGTCGTCGGCACCGCTGGCGAGCAGCAGGCGACCGTCGAGGGCAAAGGGAGCAAAGGCCACCGACTGCACACCGCTGGTGTGACCATGCAATGCCCCCAAATAGGTTCCCTGTTCCACATCCCACAGGGCAATCGTCTGGTCATCACTGCTGGTGGCGAGCGTCTTGCCATCCTCGCTGAAGGCCACTCCCCGGATGCGGTGGGCATGGTGTTTGTTGAGGGTGCGACAATGGCCCGTTGCCACATCCCACAGGCGCAAGACCATCTCATCGCCCACGCTGGCCAGCGTTTTGCCATCGGGGCTAAAGGCGATCGCCTGCACCCAGTGCTGATGTCCCTTCAGGCAGCGGAGGCAAGTTCCCGTTGCCACATCCCAGAAGCGGATGTCGCGGTCATGGCCGGCACTGGCCAGCAGGTGACCATCGGGACTGAAGGCTACCGTCTGGACAAAATTACAGTGACCACTGAGAATCTGCGTTTCCCCCGTGGTGAGATGCCACAGGCGGACAGACTTGTCATCCCCGCCGCTGGCCAGCAGATGACCATCAGGGCTAAAGGCCACACACCAGACCCGACCAGTGTGCCCCACCAAGACGCGATCGCACCTGCCAGCCTCCACATCCCACAGGCGCACGGTGTGATCATTGCTGCCGCTGGCGAGATACTGTCCCTTAGGACTGAAGGCGATCGCCCTCACCCCCGCCGTGTAGCCCTGAACCGTTTGCAACCCATTCCCTGTGCGCCAGTCCCACAAACGCAGCGTCTGGTCGTTGCCGCCACTGACCAGGAAATCACCCGTTGGACTGAAGGCCACCGACCAGACCATGCCTGTATGTTTATCGAGCGATCGCAGGCAGGCAAGGGTCTGGGTGTCCCACAGTTTGACGCTGCAATCGTCGCTGCCGCTGGCCAGGATCCACCCACCCGTTTCGGGGTGGGGGGTGGGACAAAAAGCGACAGAGCGCACCCAGTTGGTGTGGCCTGCCAAGGAGGCGATCGCCTCACCGCGCTGCACATCCCACAGCCAGATTTGGTAGTCATCCCCCCCACTCGCCAGCAGTTGCCCATCGGGGCTGAAGGCCACCGAGCGCACCCAAGCCGTATGTCCCTGAAACGTTGTGATTAACTCTCCTGTTGCAGCCTTCCAGAGGGAGATTTGGTGGTCATCGCCAGCGGTGACAATCCACTGACCATCAAGACTGAAGGTCACCGAGCGGATGCGGTGGGTACAGGGAGGAAATTTGTGTCGGGTTCCGCTTGCCAGATGCCAGCGTTTGACTAAGAAGTCGTGACTGCCACTGACGAGCCATTCCCCGTCGGGGCTAAAGGCCACCGCCCCTACCCAGTCTCGATGCGAGGCGTCTCCCGCCACCTCTGGATCCACAAGGATTTGGGCACACTGGAGGCTGGTGAGGTCCCAGAGGCGCACTGTCTGGTCGTGACTGCCACTGGCAAGTTTTTGTCCAGTGGGGCAAAAGGCCACCGAGCGCACCCAACTTTCGTGTCCTCTGAGCACCGCTTGTTTCATCCCCGTGGCGGCCTCCCACAGGCAAATGTGTCCACTGTCGTCTCCTGTGGCAATCGTCTGACCATCGGGGCTAACGGCGACCGAGAGGATGTTTCCCAAGGTTTCGGTGAAACTAGAGCGAGCTAGGTTTGACTGGGAAAAATCTGCGGCTTGCAGGCGAGTGTCTTGCAGACAGGCCTGCCATAGCACCAAGTTGGAAAAGTTGCTGTGGCTGAGGTCGGGGTCAATCTTTTTCAACAGGTTGAGGCTGTTGCTGCCCAGGTAACCAGGCCGGTGAGTAAATTGCTCCTGATGACGTTTGACTAGAGCAGTGATGTGCTGTTTTACTTGGTCTCGACCGTTGAAGGTAGCCTCCAAACGACTCAAAATGGGATCTAAGATATATCGGATCTGTTGTTCTCTCAGATAGGCTTTGGTCTGCGCTTTGATCAAAGTATGGCTATTGAAGATTTCAATTTTTTCCGTGGTAATTTCTTCACAAACTTCCTCAATGAATTTCTCTGTCACATATTCCATGACAGTCGGTTGTAGTGAAAATCCAGCATCACTTTTCTCAATCAACGATCGCCGCCCCAATGCATACAAACTATCCAGTAGTTTTGCTTGCAGCAGCGGAGAAATGATGTCGTTTCGTAGGTCGGCAAGCGTCATCCATTCCCGGTGGATTGCCAGCCAGTACATCACTTTCTTTTCGGAAGTGGAGAGTCGTTCAAACTGCTTTTCTAGCAGTCGCTGAATCCCATCAAACACAATACTGCCTGCACTCAGGAGTTGGGCAATTTGGTTGTTAAACAAGTTTTTGACAGCCGTTGCTGCAACCTTCAACGCAAAGGGATTGCCCCGATAACAGTGAACTAGGGCTGTGCTTTCCGGCTCGGCCACTGGCAGCCCTTTGGCCTTGAGAATTTCTCGGCTGGCCTGCTCATCTAATCCCTTGAGCTGTAGCGATCGCACTGGCAAGCCTTCCCCTTCCTGGGCAGTAAATTCCTTCGGCTTTTCACGACTGGTAATAATCAGGCAACTGGCATGTCGTTCAAGGCCAATCCGATTCAGCAGTTCTCCATAGCCACTGAACTGTTCCTCAAAACGTCCAGAGCGATCGCCCCTCCGTAGCAATACCTCAGCGCCATCTAACACAATTAAGCAACGTCGCCGCCGCAGATAATTGAGCAGCAGAGTAATAGCGGCGTTGATATCGGTGGGAATCTCAAGTGACGCGTCTTCTGAAACAAAGGTGATCAGGTCAGTGAGGATAGTCTGAATGTCTGGAGAATGACGCAGCGATCGCCAGATGAAATACCCAAAATGGTCCCTAATTTCATCGGCGAGTTTTACAGAAAGGGTGGTCTTCCCCACTCCCCCCGCGCCCACAATACCAACCAACCGACAGCGTTCCACGAGAATCCACTGCTTGAGCTGGTGCAATTCTTCCGCCCGTCCATAGAAAATGCCACTGTCTACCGCTTCGCCCCAGTCCTTTTTGTGCACTTTGCCAGCAAGTTCCGCCATAGTGGTTGAGGCCTTTTCCTGAGGAAGGAGATGGGCTATGGAGAGAGCGGGTTCATCTGTGGTTGCACTGGGTAGGGTTGAGTAGAGGGATTCTTGCAAGGGCAGGCGTTTGACTCGCGGGGGGGGAAATCGACGCTGCAGCACTTCCACCACATTCGTTTTATTCACTGACTCGCCCAAAACATCCGTCAGCAATTTCCAAAACTTGGGGCCAACATCGCGCTTCAGGTAGTTGAGGCTGTACTGAGAGTGTGCGGCGATCGCTTCGTAAGACTGGTTTTCCAAAGCACCACGCAGGATAGTGACTTCGGCTTTAGTCAGGTGACGTGCATGACGAGCAAAGACGACGCCATCAACCACCTGATAAGCTTCTTCAAACTCCATGAGGTCTGTACTCCAATGCCAAACAAAACAGGGAACGTGAGGTCATGGATGCTGACCCTGAGCATTAGATGCAACACAGGCAACATATTAGACGCAACAGTTTAAGCGGATTGCCTGTAGTAAGGCAAGGTAAGTTTAGTGATTTTACAAAATACTTATGTTAAGTCATGCTGACCATACTTGTAAGGGTTGAGAGATTAAGCTTTATTTATCTGCAACTGGAATGAATGTGTTGGCAATCGGTTTTGCCCAGCCATTAGCCATGTCCGAGGTGCTCTTGCCCCCGACTGACCACTGCCACGAGGCCATTGGCTGAGCAAGCAGGGGGTTCCTGTGCCATTCCAGTGTCGCAACGACCACTCCCAACTGGCTTGAACCAAAGTGAGGATAGCTCGACAGCCTCCAAACATCCTGTCCCTAGGACAGACTTCAAGATTCCATAACATACCTGACGAGATTTTGCATTCCCAGAAATATGTTCAGGAATAGTATGGTATGGTAATGACATCTGCCCTCCCTGTTGCGGATTGGCCTGAAATCAATCAAACCAACCTTGGCATTCATTCAACGACGTTTGAACGCCTTTTCATTCCACCACCAGAGGTTTTTCACTATGACATCTCGCCATGCACCGGCTGTTGGTACCCAGGTCAATTGTTCCTCACCTCTGGGAGAACCAGGTGTTCAACTTATGCCAACTGTGAGTTTCCATCCAATTGGCGCGATCGCCCAGCAGCGCGATCGACCGCTAGTCTTGATGTCCTTTGATGTTTGGGGGATGGGCTTAGTGTGGACCGCTTCCGCAACGGGGAGTGCTGCCCTCGTCTGGCCTTTGCTAGTACGCTACGCTGACCGGAGTGTATGGGTGGGCATCCTGGTCAGTTCGTTGACTTTCATAAGTTTCTTGGTGTTTCTGGTGTGGCAACGTCCACAGTTGAGGAGTGTGATCGGTTTGCGCTTTTGCTTCGGTTTACTGGGCGTTCTTTTAGGAGTCCTTCATGCCTGATCTGCCAGTGCTCGTAACTTTGCTGCGATCGCTCACTCAACACCTACAATCACATATCGTCCTCCTGCACGACCCACGCGGCATCAGGGCAGCCCAGATGGGACTGCTGGCTGGCTGGTTGGCCTACCTGTTGGGGGTAGGGATCTCCTTCGTCGTCGTTTGTCTTTCCCCGGTTCTGATGAAGCTGTTTTGCTGTTTGATTGCAGTGCTGATGGGGGGCTCGGCAAGACACTTACACAAAATACTGGATTGTGCCGAAAATCAACGCTCTCAGGTTGAAGCCATCGATCAAGCTATTGAGCGTTGTTTGCGTTGGCTTGAGACGCTCTCTCAACCGTAATTACTGGATACACGTTGATTACACAACGTCTCTGCAGCAGGTTCATACATTCAGTTTGGCTGCAAGTTTGTGCTGGATGCGATCGCCCTTTGGCCCCATCTCATTTCTCGCGACCTCGAAGACCCTCTCCAGCCCCACTGCTTCCCCTCCAGGAGGATGCCATGAATATTCGCGGAAACGGTTATAGCCGCCTGTTTAACTTAGCCTGTCAGGTGATCAAATACTTTCTGTTGTTTGTCGTTGGCTTTACAGTGTTTTGGGTACTTGCATCGGTACTGAGTTTTCCCAAAATTGTCTTCTCTCTCCTCCTGCTACTGTGGCCTGTTGTCATGAGGATTGGACTGTTGGTGCTGTTGCTGATGATCATTGCCATCGTGGTTGAGTCAATTCAGTCCTAAAGCCACACCCCAGTGACCTCAAAAGAGGCCACACTCGGTAAAAATCCTGCAATTCTGGCAACATCTGAGAGTTCTGTAGAATAATGACCTCAACGATTTGAGGTAGTGATGGTGAAGGGTGGTGTTCTGACAGGATGGTTGGCTGCGAGTGCGGCGCTTTTTGGAACTGTGGCGGTGCAGGCGATCGCTCCCATTGCCCCAGCCTTGGCGCAGCGAGAACTCCAACGCGGCGTAATGCAATACGAACAAATGATGGCGTTGCAACAACAGCCCACAACGCTCTCTTCTGGCACCCTCATCCAACTCCGCTCAGACCCTAACTTTAGGGGCGACTTTGCCGCCATCGTCAACGATGCTGCCACCCTCCTCGAGGGCTACACCATCGTGCGGCGGGGCGGGTATTTCCCTGAAAATGCAGGCATCCCCCGCGAGCAACAGTTGACCACCGCCCAAGTCACCTATCGTGTTTACAGCCTAGGGGGGCGTGATGAGTTGGTCTTGTACCGCACACCCCGGATTGGCACGGCTCAATATTTCATTCGACGGCTCCAGGAGCAACCGGCCCAGCCCACCCCCTCACCCGGTCGGCAAAGACTCGGATAACGTGAATTCAGGATAAGCTAAAACCCTTGCTGTTCCGTGCGCAACGTGCACGGAACAGCAGGGGTGTTGGGGCACCGTGCCGGGCGCGGTGCCCCAACACCCTCTTAACCCGAACTGACGTTAGTTAAGCGGGTTTCAGGGCAGCGATCGCCACACACGCAAAGGCGATCGCCCAGAGGTGAGGCCCAATCATACGAAATCCGTCTATAAAGTAGCGGTTTGTTGTGGTGTGAAACGGGCGCGCACCGCCCGTTTCACACCACAACAAACCGACTCAACAACCGACGGAGTCGGTATCAGAAGGGACAAAGGGGGAAATCCAGGACGATTCAGGCGCGGCAAGAGAGTCATCTGGAGTGCGAACCTACCGCTCTCAAGCGCAAGCATGTCATCAGTCAGGAGCGTTGTGGGGGCTGTGAGTTGCCCCAAGCGCTCCTCAGGACTGGCGGTTCACTTCCTGTTGGAGCCACTCGTCTACAGGCTGTCCATCCTTGCGTCGGAGTTCCACGTCAATCACCATCACCAAACCGGAGCCAGGAGGCGCTGGACGCTGATGAAACAGAATGTCGTAGGCAGTGGGATCTTCATTGCGTTCGCGCAGCCAGTCTTGCACTTTGGTCGTCGCAAAAAAGGATTGCCCCTGTTCAAACATGCGAGTAATCTGCATTTGCAGGGTGTAGGGGTTGAATCGAGGCATGATGAATGGCTGAACGCAACACTCCTATCCTACGGAATTTAGGCAGTCCAGAGAGGGGGGACTAAACGTGGGTCGGCCTGGGTTCCCTGCGGCCCACTGAATTAGCCGTCAACAAGGTTAGCGATTCCGTTGCAACCGGATCAGCACTTGCCGGATCCGTTCTGCCAGTTGGGGATCGTTCTGTTGGGCATTGGTAATGGCATTAAACCGGCTGATGGAGAGGCTATTTTGTTGAACAACTTGAGCCGAGTCGGTGCAGTAGCTCACAGCAATCTCGCGGATTTCCCGACGCTGATTGTCTAGACTATTGGGTTGGCTGCATACAATGCTGGGAACTTCCCGATTTCCCAGGACATTTCGCATCTGGCTGAATGCCTCCTGCCGCAGTCGCTCAATGGCCAAGACAGAGCGGGCATAGTTTTCGACTTCAGCATCCGTCACAGACTGGGCATGGGCAACTCCACCAGCGCTCAATCCAGTCAGAGGATGGAGATTTGGAACGAGGCTGAACAGAACGCCTACAGTGGATAGAGCGCCAATCAGGAAGGCGCGCAACAGAACCCGTTGGGGATTGGCAGAAACCAGGTGACGAGAACGGTTCATCATAGGGGAGAAATTCAACCTGCGGCTTTTCACAATTCAATACTGCGGCAACTTTCGCATATTTTGAATCATTTTAGAGGAGAGAAGTTCCTGCAAACCAATTATTGGAAGACCTGGCAAAGCTCAATGACTCGACTTTGCATCCAGGTGAGGTCGTCGGCTCCCTGTTTCAGGCCATATTCGAGTTCCAGCAGGAGTGGCAAGGACTGTTGCAGACGATGGAGGGCAATCGCTCTCACCTCTTGTTGCAGAAAGTAAATACGCTTTGGATTGCTGACATCTGCCGCACGGGCGATCGCCTGTTGGTTTTGCTCACCCGTTTCCATCATGAGTTTGACCCAGAGCCAAGTGCGGAAAGCACCGATAAGCGTTTTGGTAATTTGCAGGGGGTGTTCGTTGCGGGCAAACAGGTCAGCGACAAGGGCGATCGCCGTTGCAGTGTCTCCCTGGCGGATGGCAGCGGCGAGTTGGAGGCTGTTTTGCTGGGTTGCGGTCACCAGAAGAGCTACCGTTGCTTCGTCAACTGCCTGGCGTGAACTGCCGTGGTGGAGGTGGAGTTTCTCCAGTTCGCTGTAGAGTTGGCGGGTGTCGTTGCCCACCGATTCCGCGAGCAATTCGGCGGCGGCAGGGGTCAGCTTGAGGCCAATCTCATGGGCGGCGTTTGTCACCTGCTGTAGGAGTTGGTCCGTCTTCCAGGGAGGAATGGGAGAAAACTCGCGAATATCAGCCGCTTTTTGCAAGAGTTTGGTGGATTTGAGACGTCCGTCTGGTTTGTTGGGAGTGGTGAGCAGCAGGACGGTGGTTTCGGGCAGGGCGGAGAGGGTTCGTTCCAACTCTGCCAGGATCTCTTCAGAGCAGCGCTGGCAGAGGGTGGTATCTGCCAGCCACACCAGACGATGCCCGAGGCCAAAGGGGGGAGTCATGGCTTGGTTGAGGGCGTTGATAATGCCGTCTGGCTGGTCGGGGGGGATTTTGTCGTAGTTAAAGCTGGCCCAGTCGGGGTCGAGGGTGCGATCGCGCAAAGACTGAATTGCCCGCTGCATAGCAAAGTCGTCTTCACCCCAGAAGAGATAAATGGGCATTTTGGTCAGAGTTTTCAGATTTTACAGATTTTTCAGACTTTACGGTTTACTCTCAAATTTTCAGCAACGTCAGTTCGGGTTAAGCGGGTTTTGGGGCACCGTGCATGGTGCAGTGCCCCAAAACCCTCGATGTTCTGTGCGCGTCGCGCACAGAACATCGAGGGTTTTAGCGTATCCCGAATTCACGTTTCAGTCTGAACACCAGGAGCCCAAACCGCCAAAGCCAAATGAGAATTGCTGCTCACTCTATTTCAGTCTACAATTTAAGGAAAGTTTGTGTTATAGTTAGAAATCGCACGGACGCATAGCTCAGTTGGTTAGAGCACCACGTTGACATCGTGGGGGTCACTGGTTCGAGTCCAGTTGTGTCCATCCTAGATGCTTCTCTGAGAAAAATCATTGACGCAAAAAGTCATTGACGCGGATGATGGCGCTGGTTAGGATCGAGCAGACTTCAGTGTCTTCTGTGTATTTGTTAGTACAAGAATCCGTGTGAATAAGTCAGAGGCGGCTCAGCTTCTTGTTGAGGCTGGTTGGACAAAAGCAGATGCCATGCGCGCTTTGGAAGGGATAGATTTTAGGCAAAACCCCGATGAATTTGTGATTCTCAGGGCTGCGTTAGTGTTTGCTGGCCCTGAACTTAGCAATCGTCAACGTCTTCAAGCCGCCCAGAAGGGGATGGTCACAAAGAAGGTGAAGGAGATTGAGCACAAGAGTCAGGTTGCAGTGCAGCTTCAGTCTCAGGTGAAAGTTCTTGCCTCTGAGAAAGATGAATTAACTGCCGCGAATACTCAACTTAAGCGGGACAACAAGGCTCTGAAAAATTTGATTGATCAGATTAAGCTCAAAATTGCACTGGATGTCAAGAGTCTGCTGCGCTACGAGGACAGCGAGATTCGGAAAGCTTTGGCAAAGTGGTTTAAGAGTATGCAGGGCTAGAGAGTGAGCTTGATGGTTGTGCGGCGGGGTAAGAAAAAGACGTTTAACGGGAAGAGTTATCGCGAGGTTCAGCGTGCTAACTCTGACCGCCGCAAGCAACTTCGCCAGGCAGACCAGCAATGGCTGAAGGAAAACAAGTTTAGGAATGTTGGTTGGGATAATGTTATTCACCTCTACAACAAAATCGAGGAATTTTTAGAGCAATATCGGCTAGAAGAGTTAAGCCTTGAGGAACTGTTTTTGGAGGCTGATCGCATTGGTAACAAGTACTTAACGACGCAAGAGATTGAAGACTTTAACCAAAGATTGGCGCAAGAAATTAGTGAAATTGAAACGGTAATTGACAAGCATTTTCCAGATGAAGAGATGGAAGTGATTGATTTCAACGAATCGCACAGCCACAAATTGCGGAGGCGAACCAAGCGATGAAAATGCTAGCTAGGACAACGTCAGTTCTGGCTCAGAGGGTTTTGGGGCACCGTGCATGGTGCAGTGCCCCAAAACCTTTGATGTTCTGTGCGCGTCGCGCCTGGAAATCAGGGTTTCAGCGTATCCGGAGTTCACGTTAGGGCCAGTATGGATCTCGAAGGAAAAGAACTGAAGGAATTATTTGAGCTTGCTAATCAGTTTGGCAACAGGCGGTATCACAAGCTGACGCGCCAGGATTTTGAGGATTATCGCAAGTTTGATTATTGGCGGTACATAAACGGCGACAGTGAATGTGGCACAACTCAGGAAAGCAGAGAGTGGGTCAACAATCATTCAGATTGGCATTGTCCGATTTGTGGCGATCGCTTCTCTGAGAAGGGGGGCAGAACAATCGACCATAAGCTGCCGCGATCGCAGTACCCTTGGTTATCGTTGGAATTTAAGAATTTGTGGGTGATCTGCAAACCGTGCAATCAAGAGAAGGGAGAAATGCACTGGTATGAGTATGAGCACTATATGCTCATCCACCATCCAGAACTCTACGAAGGGCTAAGGGCAATGCGTCCTACCCAGCTGCTCCAAGCGTTGAAGGGGTAAGGTCAGTTCTGGTTAAGCGGGTTTTGGGGCACCGCGCCCGGCGCGATGCCCCAAAGCCCTTGCGTTTCCAGAATTTACGTCAGGGTGAAGGGCTTGGCTGCAACTCACTCCCCAGTGACCAATTCTCGCCGGAGACGATGGATCACCGTATCACGATCAACATCATTGAAGATCGACCGGATCACGGTATTAGCTCCCTCTGGCCCCCAAGTACAGCCCTGAGCGAGGTAGAGTTGGGCTGCCTTGCCCACCCGGTAGGAACCATAACCTGCCAAACTAGCCTGGGCGATCGCTGCTCCCCCATAGGCCATTGCTCCGCTCATCCCATCGAAGAGAGAGACTGCCGCTGCGGCGCTTTTGCCCGCCCCCAGAACTAGCCCTGTGCCAACCTCGCCCAACAGCAAGCCCCCAGCACTGAAAAGAATGCTGCGCAGGAGTTTATTGGCTTCGTGGTTGGTCATGGGGAGGTCGTAGAGCCGCGCCAAGGCACGAATCATCAGCAAGTCGGCAAAGGCTCCCCCCAACAGGTCGAGGGCGGCGATGGGGTTTACCGCGACGGCGATCGCCTTCCAGCGGGCAAACTGCCAGATCAACTCTTCGGCTTCGTCCGCATGAAGTTGGAGGGTTTTTTGGGCGATCGCTTCCTCCACCTGGCGTGCCTGACGCAGCGCATTGACGGCCATCAGCGATCGCCCCTCATGGGTAAGAATGTGCAGCAACTTGTCGCGTAGTTCATCGATCTGAGGTGGCAGGGTTTCCCATTCATCGGTCACTCGACCATCGGCCCATTCCGTGCGCACCTGGATGGGAGCGGGTTCTGCAGCAACCAGCACAATGTCTTCCGGCTGCAAAAACGGTTGGTTTGGGTCTCCCCCGTTTTGGGCAAACAGTGTTTGCAACTTCTGGTAGATGGCCTGTCGATCCTGGTCTGGGTACAAGTCCATCTTGTTAAACACCAGGATGATGGGCTTATGAGCGTCCTGCAATTCTGCGAGGGCGAGGTATTCCGTCCGCGTCATGTCGCCAGCGATCACAAACACAATCAGGTCAGCTTGATATGCCACCTCTCGCGCCATGGCCGCTCGTGTCTGTCCACCCACCTCGTCTAGTCCTGGCGTATCCACCAATTCCACGCGCAGATCGCCCGTTGGCAACGACCAGTACACCGAACGGGGATACTGCGTCACCCCATGCAGCGGCCCGGTGGGCAGGAGCTTTTGCCCAATTAATGCGTTCACCACGGCTGACTTGCCCCGGCTGACCAAGCCAAAAATAGCAATCCGAGCGAGGTTACAGTTCAGCTTATCGAGGGCGTTGGAAATCTGGTTCAGGTCGGTTTTCAGCGACGCTTGCAGTTCAACCGTTGCATCGTTGCGCTTCGAGAGGCGAAGTTTGCCGGCGTAGCGATTCAGCGTTTGTCGCAGACTGGTGCGTGCCCGCTGGTAATGGTCTGCTTGCAGGCCCGCGTATACCATCCCAGGGGTGGCGGTTGGCGGAGCAACGGATTCAGGCGAATGAGGGGCGTTCAAGGGAGGACATTGCTGGCATCAAATGCTTCTATTGTGGCTTAAGTGCGTTCGGAATGGAGTAGGGAAAATGCGCTAGGGACGTGGGCGATCGCCGGAAAAACTGCCATTTGAGCAGGGTCGCGCATTTCTCATCAAGTTTCCCATCAAATCAAGGTTCCCATCAAAACCGTGGCGCGGCTCCCAACAGCCCAATCGCACCCAATAGCATGCCCAACCGTTCCCACAGGAGGAGCCGCTGGTAGGCGGCTGCGGTGTGGTGTCGTTGGAAGGAGACAAGGGGAATGGCAAAGCTTAGGAGCAGAACAGACGCAAAAGCACCAAACAGCAGACCATGCCGCATGGGTAGTAACCACAGGGCAAGGGGGAGGGAAATTGCCAAACCTGCCAGGAGTCCCCAGATGATCCTAAAGGCAGTGCGATCGCCCCACCGATTGGCAATCGTCACAATGCCCTGGGCGCGATCGCCCTCTGCATCGTGGATGTCCATCAAAACCTCACGCATCAGCGCATAGCAGAAGAGAAAACCGGTGGGATAGAGCATCACAAAGGGCCGACCAGCAACCACGCTGCTGAGAAAAATCAGCAGGGAGATCGTGGTGGCCACAATCAAATTTCCCAGAATGCCACTGACTTTTAATAGGTGAGAGTAATTCCACAACAGAATCGTATTGACGGCAACGAGAATAAGAGGAATGATCCCCAACGGAATTGCTGCAATGACTGCCGTGGCAAACAGACAGACTGCAATCCACCATGCTTGCTGCAGCGATAGACGACCAGAGGGGAGAGGTCGGTCTGGATGGTTAATACGGTCCTGCTCAATGTCCCAGTAGTCGTTGATGGTGCAGGCCGCCGCCGTCATGCAGAATAAAATTCCTGCAGTGAGTAAGTATTTTTCCAGCGGCAATGTTGCATTCAGGGCATAACTTGCTGCAAACCCCGCAATCCCCGCGAGTGAACTGGAAGGAACACGCAACAGTTGGGCGATCGCCAGCACCGGGTTTGCTTTCGTTGGGAATTCTGGAGTTGAGGTCATGATTGCCAATGCTCAAGTTCAAGTCCTACAAACAGTCCAGCACACCCCATTTCTACCACTCATCGTTGTCGTCGGGTGCAGGTGTTTGCGAAGAGTAATCTGCTGGAGATTCTGCGGCTTTGCGAGTGGGTTTGAGGAAAATCTCGTAGGGGGAAGACACCGGAACCAGGGGAGGTAGGCGGTTTGGCGATTTCCTGGGGGGTGCAGCAGACTCCTGCGGGGGTGACACCAGTTCCAACTGGGCAGCAATGGGGGGCAGAGGAGTGACGGACTTGGACGGGGCGCGTCGTCTACGAGAAACCGCTTCCTCCGTGGTTGCTTCAGCAATCACTTCGTAGAGAACCGCCTGCTTTTCGCCGTCGCCTCGGCGCAGCACCCGCCCCAATCGTTGAATATACTCCCGACTGGAACCCGTCCCCGACAACAGAATTGCAACTCTGGCATCGGGCACATCCACCCCTTCATTCAGGACGTGGGAAACCACCAGACTGTGGTAGACCCCCGCGCGAAACTTCTGCAAAATTTCGTGGCGTTCCTTCACGGGGGTCTGGTGCGTCAGGGCTGGGATGAGGAAGTCCTGAGAGATGCGGTAGACCGTGGCATTGTCGTGGGTAAAGATAATCGTGCGGTCGGGGTAGTGCTGTGCCAACAAGTCGGCCAAAATCCGCAGTTTGCCATCAGTTCCCAGGGCGATCGCCCTAGCCTCCCGGTGGGCCAGCATCGCCCGCCGACCCGCCTGGGACTGGGCACTCGCCCGGACAAATCGTTGCCATCCCTCCAGGCTGCCTAGAAAAATCTTATTCTTTTCAAGAAACTGGTTGCGCGTTTGAATCAGCCTGTTGTAGCGATCGCGCTCCCGTTCTGAAAGCGTCACCTTAATTTGCACCACCTCATGGTGAGCCAGCGCCCGTCCTGCCAACTCCTCCGCTGTCCGCCGATAGACGACTGGCCCTAGCAAGGTGTCTAGGTCTGCATGTCTGCCATCAGTGCGGTCGGGTGTTGCCGTTAAACCCAGGCGATAGGGGGCGATCGAGTATTCGGCAATCACCCGGTTGAAGTCGCTAGGCAGGTGGTGACACTCATCGCAGATCAACAGCGCATAGCGATTGCCCAACGCCTCTGCATGGATCGCAGCACTGTCATAGGTAGCAACGAGAATCGGGCTTTGATCGCGAGAACCACCACCCAGCAAGCCCACCTCCACATCAGGAAAGGCTGCCAGCAGATGAGCATACCACTGGTGCATCAGGTCTAGAGTTGGCACCGTAATCAGCGTTGTGCGGGGAGTCACCTGCATGGCCATCTGTGCCAGGTAGGTCTTTCCCGCCGCAGTGGGTAAAACCACCACTCCCTGTCGGCCTGCTGCCGTCCAAGCCGACAGAGCCTCTTGCTGGTGAGGATAGGGTTGCCGTGTCAGAGCAGGCCGCATCAGCACTGGCTCAAAAGCTTTGGCCTCATCCGTAAACGCCGTCCCCTCAGCCTGAAGACGTTCGACCAATTGGCGATACTGCATGGCGGGAATGCGAAACCGCTCAACCCGGTCATCCCAAAAGGCTAGGTCAATCCAGGCTTTGCCCCTGGGGGGTGGGTGCAGGATCAAGGTACCGCGATCGAATTTCAACGTAGGCGTGCGAGGCATGGAAAGAAGACAGGTAGACCACCGCAGCAAGCTCGACTTTACGCCTTCATCATAGACTGGACGGGGAAGTCATTTCACGAGTCATGCCGCAGGATGCGCTACGTCGATGCACAGAATTGCGAAGATGTCATGGATTGTGTAGAAATGTTGCCGCTTATCTAAAGTTATGTTAACTTACAATTAGAACCTAACCTTTGAGAGGTTTTTGAGCCATGGAAAGTCAAGAAACGAAGTTCGGATTCACTCAGTTTGCTGAGACATGGAATGGTCGTCTCGCGATGATCGGCTTTGTGATTGGTCTGGCGACTGAATACCTGACCGGCCAAGGCATCCTGTCTCAAATTGGTCTGATGTAATTTGTCGTCTGATTTTCGGTCTGATTTAATTCATACCTTCAAGCCTTGCTGATTGAGAGGGTGCAGTATTCTGCACCCTCCTTCTTTTTAGCAGCACGTTGACAGCGGGTTTTGCGGTGCGCTTGTCCTTGGTGCAGTTTATAGGGTGCTACGCGCTCATGATGTAAAAACGTGAATTCTGGATCAGCTGAAACCCTTGCTGTTTCCTGCGCGTCGCCCACGAAACAGCAGGGGTTTTGGGACACCGCGCGGTGCCCCAAAACCCTCTTAACCAAAACTGACGTTAAAAAGGTTTTTGTGAGACATCCCGGCGCAGTAGGGTTTCCCACAAAAGCCTTTGTCCTAACCTAAGCGTGTAGCGCCGTACTGCATCAGCCCATGATTTCCCTAACATTTTTGGTAGTCCCATTTCTTAAAGGATGGAGAATAATCGGGCAATTTTGAGGGCTTTGCAGCAAGAGGCTGCCAATTTTAGGCTATTTTCTCTGTCCTTTACGAAAGGGCACTACCACATTTTTCAGTACAAGGTGTTGGTCACACTCCAGGACTACTGCTTGTACTCAATTAAGCGCTGAGTCACGCCGAACCACTGGTTTAGATAGAAGCGCAGTTGTCCGATTAAATTGGGAAATTTACCCAGCATACAGAACCCGGCGTAGAGGGCGGCATCCTGAGGGTGGAGGCCGCGCCGCCGCAGTGTGCGGAATATGCGGTAGATCATCAGGGGATAGGCCAGCAGCAACAGCAGGCTAAAATTGTGGGTTGGCAGAGCAGCGGCGATCGCCACAGCAGGAATCCCCAAACCCCACAACCAGATGCTCCGGCTCTCCCTCACCCAGTGGCGTTCCGGGGGAGCGCCGTGGAGGGCGGCTCCCTCGGCAAAGGCATAGCCGGCCCGCAGCGATCGCTTCCACCACTGCTGAAATTGGGTCATCTGGGCATCGTGTAGGGTCATCTCGGCATCCAAGCGCCAAATTTTCCAGCCGTGGTGGCGTAACCGGACACAGAGTTCGGGTTCTTCTCCGGCGATTAGGTTGGGATTAAAGCCACCCACCTGCTGCAGCGCCACCACTCGCATGAGGGCGTCCCCCCCGCAAGCCTTTGTCTCCCCAATTGGGGTGTTCCACTCAATATCGCAGAGTTGGTTGTAAATCGTTTGACGGGGGAAGCGCTCTCGCCGCCGACCGCAGACCACCGCCACCTGTGGATGGGCTGCTAAAAAGCGTTGCCCCTGTTCGAGCCAACCTTCGACAATTTCACAATCGCCATCAACAAATTGCACGTACTCCAGGTGGGGGTTGAGTTGCAGCAACCGTTGCAGGCCAGCATTGCGGGCGCGGGCAGCCGTAAACGGGCGAGCAAGATCGAGCGCAACCACCTCAACCCCCTGCGATCGCGCCCACTCCACACTGCCATCCGTTGAGCCAGAGTCCACATAAACAATTAGGTCTACCTGTCCCATCGCCGATTTGAGGCAGGTTTGTAAACGCTTGCCTTCATTGCGGCCAATTGCCACTAGCCCAATAGAACGTACAGCCATACTCCCAATTCAACCAACGGTGATCCATCAGACTTCTTGCCGGAGTCAACTTTGGAGACGTCGCTTAATCAGGTGTTTAGCAGGTGAGATCGTCTCGCCTCCCATCAATCAGCAACTCTAGGTTGGGGGTATCCAATCGATTCGCGATTTTGGATTGCGAGTTATAGACGTTTGTGGGGCTTCCCGCTCGTGCATCCATAGCATTACTTCGGAGATACTTCGGAGAACTGATCTTACGGGTCACGCGGTTTGACCACGCAATCCCCAAGCAAGAAGTCTGGTATCTTTAGAGTTCCCATCTGAGGGGGGATGGTAGCAGGCAGCGATCGCAAGACCCATAAAAAGCGCCTACAGCACTACAAACCACGTGAATTTGGGATACGCTGAAACCTTTGATGTACTATGCGCGTATCGTACAGAACAGAGAGCACGTCACCGTTGCAGGCCCTCATCCCCCCGCCCCTTCTCGCGGCTTGGGAGAAGAATTTAGGGCAAACGTGCCCTACACTCTACAGAACACCAAGGGGTTTGGAACACCGCACGCAGCGCGGCGCCCCAAAACCCGCTTCACCTAAACTGACAGACAAACCATTTCCTGACCGACTTAGGAGACGGTTGCAGGACTGTCTTTCTGCTTACGTTTTTTCAGTTGCTCGACTACCATCGGTGACAGTTCGGCAACAAGCATGGTAACCAGTGCAGCATCATCAATTTGCCCCAAAAATGGCAGGAAATCGGGGGCAAAATCTGTTGGCACTACCAAGTAGGCAATTGTTGCCAGCACCACCCACCAGCGTGCTCTCGGATGACGAATCAGTTGGCGATACCAACCGTAAATTGTTTGCAGTAAGAATTTCATGGGTTGACCCTCCAGAACAATCCCATGATGACAAAGCTGGCAGGGGATGCCTAGTGCAGAGAGTGCGACAAAGCATGGCGAGAAACCCCCTCCGTTGGCCTTCCGAAATTGACTTTCCGAAACTGGTTGAGAGGGCGATCGCTCTCAATATGGATGAATCCATTGTTTGGATTAATCCAAACGGGCGATCGCCCTCAAATTTTCTGATAGTTCACAATTCGTCCAAAGCTGGCAGGGGTGAGGCTAGCTCCACCCACCAGCACCCCATCAATTTCGGGCTGCGCCATGATTTCGTCAATGTTATCAGGCTTAACGGAGCCACCGTACTGAATGGGGACATCGGGATTGGTCAGCTTACTGCGGATCAGACCGATCACACGGTTGGCCTCCTTCGATTCGCAGGTATCGCCTGTCCCAATCGCCCAGATTGGTTCGTAGGCGATCACCAAGCGTGACTGGTCCACATCCACCAGATCGATCGCCAGTTGGTTGAAGATGACATTCTCCGTTTGGCCTGCATCGCGTTGTTGCTTGGTCTCTCCCACACAGAGGATGGGGATCAACCCAAAGTTCTGGGCGGCCTTTAGCCGCAGGTTCACCGTCTCATCGGTCTCACCGAAATACTGCCGACGCTCACTGTGGCCCACTACCACGTAGCGCACGCCCAGTTCTGCCAGCATTGCCCCAGAAATTTCTCCAGTGTAAGCACCTTCGGCTGCCCAGTGGACATTCTGAGCACCCAGCATGATGCGAGTGCCGTGCAGGTTTTTGGACAGCAAACTCAAGTCAGTAAACGGGGCACAAATGACGATCTCCCGTTCTTCTGGAGTTTCCGTCAATTGGGGGAGGAACCCGTGCAGAAATTCTATCGATTCTGCGCGAGTCTTATACATCTTCCAGTTGCCAGCGAGGACGATCTTACGCACGGGAGCTTTAAGCCTTGGTTAAGTGATTACGATACGCAGTCTATAGTTTACGGCCTAACGGGATCGCTTGGAAAATTGATGGGGTAATCCGTGGGGTTTCTAGATAGGACTGCGATCGCAGGTATAGCGCTATACGCATAGACGCCTAGAATAGATTAGGACAAAGCGTTTTGTGGGAAACCCTGCACGGTGGGGTTTCCCACAAAACGCTTTTGATAGCACGTGATAGCACGAGCGCGTAGCGCCATAAACCGCAGGTAGACCAACGAGTGCAGAAGTTCTGCTGGCGATCGCGGCAGAACCTCCAGAGACAGCCCGATAATCAAAGAAACAGCACGTCAACAACCCAGTCAACAGCATCGTTGAGAGTCACCAAGAGAGTCACCGCATGGATGTCTATCCCCAAAGCAGTGGGCCCAAAGATTTATCTGCAAACCAGAGCAATGAGCGCTTGTGCCGATTGATTGCCCAACACATTCTGGCCGCGCCCCAGCAACGAATCCCCTTTGCTGCGTTTATGGAGTTGGCGCTCTATGCCCCTGAAGGCGGCTACTATGCCACCAAAGCAGGGATCTTTGGGGCAACGGGAGATTTTGTCACCTCACCCTTTTTAGCCGCAGATTTTGGAGAACTGCTGGCGGAACAGTTTTTTGAGATGTGGGTTGCCCTAGGGCAGCCGGAACCCTTCACCTTGGTGGAGATGGGGGCAGGGCAGGGACTCGTGGTGCAGGATGTCTTGCGTTATCTGCACCGCCATCATTTCGACTGCTTTGCAGCCCTGGAATACTGGATTATCGAAAGTTCGCCAGCACTGGTGGCAAAGCAAAAACAGCACTTGCAAAATTTAGCCAATTCCTGGGGACACCTGCACTGGTATACGTGGGAGCAGATCGCGCCAGCATCGATTGTGGGTTGCTGCTTCTCGAATGAACTGGTGGATGCGTTCCCTGTCCATCGCGTGGCGATCGCCCAGAACCAACTTCAGGAAGTTTACGTCACCCTGGCTGATGCAAGCGACTCATCGCCATCGGCCTCTGCTCCCCTCCCCCAGTTTCAAGACGTATGGGGAGACCTCTCAACACCTGCGTTGCGGGACTATTTCGACCTAGTTGGCATCAATCTGTTGGACGGCAGTTACCCAGACGGCTACACCACCGAGGTCAACCTAGCCGCTCTCGACTGGATGGCAACAGTGGCCAACCGCCTGCAACGAGGCTACGTGCTGACAATTGACTATGGCTATCCGGCCCAGCGGTACTATAGCCCCAGGCGATCGGAAGGGACGCTGCAATGCTACTTCCAGCACGCCTACCACAATGACCCCTATCGCCATATTGGACAGCAGGACATTACGGCTCACGTCGATTTCACCGCACTGGAACGGCAGGGAGAACGCTGTGGTCTGGAAACCCTAGGCTTTGTGCAGCAGGGGTTGTGGTTGATGGCATTGGGCTTGGGCGATCGCATTGCGGCTCTGTCGCACCAGCAGGCAGACAGCCCTCAGGCAGTGCAGCGCGTTTTGCAGCGACGGGAAGCCCTGCATGCCCTGATGCACCCCCTGGGGTTGGGTAACTTTGGCGTTCTGGTGCAGGGGAAGGGACTGACGGAGACAGGGCGATCGCTCAGAGGACTGCAACTGCCTGCCCTATCCTTTTCATCTCAGCCATTTTGAGGCATCGGTGAAGGTAGGTTGACGCGTATGCCTACCTTCATCGACGGCAATTCCTCGCCACGCCGTGGAGAGTGCTTGGCAGAGTGCTGCGCGATTGCAACACGCTGAAATCGGGAACGCTTGAAATGACCCTCTTGCTCTTCTGTGTTCCCTGCATAAGGGAACGCACCGGAAAACTCAGGTGATGCCACGTAGTGATCGTAGACGTAGTTCCCCTGCATAAGGGGAGGCACCCTCCTGTAACTAACCCTTCAAGTGCTGTATCAGTCTATTACAAGTAATCTCGTGCCTGGTTATGGCGATATCCATTCAATGTGACTCCGATCACCGCTGTTCGCAGGATGTGTAGTAATCAATACCTTCGAGTGGCCTTTTCCATGGTAAATCTAATTAATGCTTAAATAAGCATCTCTCTGCCCCCAAAAACACTAGCCCAACTGATGTCAGTTCAAAGGATTGAAAGAGGAGTGGTGGTCGAGGGGTTTTCTGTTGGCTTTCAGAGAAAAAATGACGCCTTGAGGACAGACTGGATTGCCGTGCAACCTAGCACGCCTCTGCTGATTGTTTTGCGACAAATGGCAGAAGCACGGGCCATTTGTGTCGTTGTGCAAGAGCAGGGACAATTCTTGGGGCTGATGACCGAGCAGGATGCACTGCGAGCAGTGGCCCAGTCTGCAACTGCTCTGGAGCGTGCGATCGCAACGCTGATGACGGCTCCAGTGCCAACCCTCAAGCATTCCGAAATTCATCCACCAGACCTTCTCCGGGCAGACGTGCTCCAACAGTTTCGCCAAGGTAAGCTGGTATGCCTTCCTGTGCTTGACGAGGCCGGACACGTTGTCCATGTCCTGACTCCTCGTACCCTGCTCAGTGCAATGAGCACGACTGAAATCCAACAGGTTGCAAGTCGCTGGCAGCAGGCGATCGCCCCTATTGCTCCCAATGTCAGGTCATCGCTTCACCAGTCCTCGGATCGAGCCTCTGGGGAGTGGCCATTTGTCCATGCCATCAATCAACGCTCTGCACCCCAGCAACCATCAATCGACGGGCAACACTTGCAGGAGTTGGCCCCCCCGACTGACTCTCAGTTCCAATACAGTCAACTGCTCTACCAAACGCAGATTCAGGCTCAACGGCAACAAGCCCTCAACCAGGTGATCAAAGCAATTCGCAATTCCCTCGACCTCGACCAGATCTTTGCAACGACTGTATTTGAGGTCGGTCAGTTGCTGCACCTCGACTGGGTAGAAATTGTGCGCTACCATCCCACCGAGCGACTCTGGCGAAATGTTGCCGAATATCGTCGGGATGAGACCCTCAACAGCGCCTTGGGCGTGACGATTCCCGATGAGGATAACGTGCTGGCAGCAGAACTCAAGCAGCAACGGCTTGTCCGCATTGATGATGTTAGCATCTGTCACGATCCGGTGAATCAACGCTTTGCCCAGGATTTTCCTGGCGGCTGGTTGTTAGTCCCCGTTGTGGTGGAGCAAGTTATCCCAGAGCAGCAGGGACACCCCGTGTGGGGCAGCCTGTCGTTGATGCGGTGTCCACCGGCCCAACCCTGGCAGGATTGGGAGGTGGAATTAGCGATGCAAATCGCCGATCACCTGGCGATCGCCATTCAACAGTCGCAACTCTATGAACAGATCCAACAGCTCAATATTCATCTGGAAAGTCAAGTAGCCGAGCGTACCCTTCAACTACAAACCTCATTGCTGTTTGAAGACCTGTTGCGGCGGATCACCGAACGAGTGCGGGATAGTCTCGATGAAAACCAGATTCTAGAAACAGCCGTGCGCGAACTGGCAGCAGGATTACAAACCCATAGTTGCGATACCGGACTGTATGACCTGGAAAAGCAGACCTCAACCATTTGGTGCGAGCAGGCCGCAACGGGCGACTCTCCCAAACCCGTGTTCAACATGACTGATTACCCTGTGATCTACAGTCAGTTGTTGCAAGGGGTGTGCTTCCAGTTTTGCTGGATCCACCCGGTGGCTCTGGACAGACCCACCTGTGATCCCCGCTCTATTGTCCTAGTCTGTCCTCTAATCGATGACCAAGGTGTGATTGGAGACCTCTGGCTGACCCGTCAGAATGACATGAGTTTCACAGAACGGGAAGTGCGGTTAGTGCAGCAGGTGGCCACGCAGTGTGCGATCGCCATTCGCCAGTCCCGGTTGTTTCAGGCTAGTCAGGCGCAGGTGAGAGAACTAGAGCGCCTCAACCTGCTGAAAGACAATTTTCTCTGTAGCGTTTCTCATGAACTTCGCACCCCTATGGCCAGCATCAAGATGGCCTCTCAGATGCTCGAAATTTGCTTGCAAGAGGCCAATCTGCTGGCAGTAGACGGTGCGATCGCCCGGTATTTTCAAATCTTGAAGGATGAGTGCCAGCGGGAACTCATGTTGATCAATGACCTGCTCGATCTGTCGCGACTGGAGGCCGAGACAGAGCCACTCCTGCTGTCTACGCTTGACCTGAAGGACTGGCTACTGCATTTAGCAGAACCTTTTCTCGTCCGGATGCACCAACAACAGCAACAGCCTATTGTGGCAGTTCCATCCGACCTACCACCACTGACAACTGATTTTTCGTACCTGGGGCGTATTGTGAGTGAACTACTCAACAATGCTTGCAAATATACGCCGGCTCATGAAGCGATCATGCTCGCGGTAGAAGTTTGCACCATGAACCATCTGCCTCAGGAAATGGCGGATAGCGAAGGAAACTACACTGTTCACGCGATCGCCTCAGATGAAATACTCACTGCTCACCTCCCCCCCAGCTTCACCCAGGCCAACGGGTTGACTAGCGAGCGATCGCCCCAACTCAGCGACATTTTAGGTATCGGGAGCACCGACGAGAGGGAATCTGGGTTGACTAGCGGGCGATCGCCCCAATTCAGCGACCCTGCCAGCGATCTGTATTTTTGTATTCACATCCGCAACTCTGGTGTGGAAATTCCCCCAGAGGAGCAGAAACGCATCTTTGAACGGTTTTATCGCATCCCCAACAATGACCCGTGGAAACACAATGGCACTGGACTCGGCTTAGCACTAGTGGAAAAGCTGGTGGAACAGATTCATGGCAAAATCAGCCTGATCAGTGAACAAGGCTGGACAACCTTCACGGTGCAATTACCCCAAACAATTCACCCAATAATTCACTCAACAATTCACAATCAAACCCCCAGACCAGATGCCAAGACATCGATCAGCCGTGTGAGCAGTTGAGAAGGTTCATCACCAGGTTGACTGACAAACCCCCAAAGTCCCATTGTTTCGTCCTTGAGATGCTCCAAAATCAATTCCAGCAATTGCTCTTCCGACAACAGGATGAATGTTCAGTATGATGAACGTTCCAAAAAATTTGCTAATCGAATCAGTCGAGCACGGTTGATTAAGGGAGATTGCCTGAGGAAAATGATGGGGCGGAATGTGCCCAACTTTCTGGCGCAATTGCGTTTAGAAACGGCAGCAACCGCCCTGCACGACGACACTGAGCCTGATAGCACCGAGCCTCAAACCCGTAGATCCAGTCGAGCCAATGATCGCTAAGCCTCTTTTGGCTTACGCCCCCGAGCGGGTTTTGTGTCAGTCTTCTTGGTCGTCCGCGTTGGAGTGGCACGAGTCGATGCTTTAGTCTGTGCCTTTGCAGCAGTGCGTGGCCGTGTAGCCGTTGTTGAACGAGGACCGCGCTGCTTGGGAGCAGGGGCTGTTTCCACAGGCTGTTCGACGGGAGCTGGAGGGGTGGCAACGGGTTCAGCGATCGCTGCCGGTGAAGTGGTAGGACTGGCCTTGCGCTTCCCGCGTGTCACTTTGCGTCCGCGCGGAGAGCCGCTCTTCTCCTTACGGCTTGCGGCCAGATAGGATTTGAGCGAGGAGGGGCTGATCTTCACCCCCTTGTCAGACAGCATGGCGGCGATCTCTTCGTAGGTATACCCCCGTTGCAGTGCGCCCGAAATCGAGTCTTGCAACAGATTGATTGCTTCCCGCAAAGACCAGGCTTCCTTGGGCTTTTCGGGTAATTGCAACAACAGCGAACCAGCCTGATCAATCGAATCTTTCTGTACGAGGACAGAAGAAGGAGCACGTTTTTTGGTGGTTGTCATAGTGTTGAATTCCTGTAGGTCGAGACTCATCTCATCTGATCTTTGCAAGACCAACTGACGCTCAGGGACTGGCATAAACTAAAATCCCTACGATGCGCTATGGCTGCCGCCTAACACATCTGACGGCGGGCACACTCTTTAATTACAAACCCCTAAGGTGTGTTTCATAATGCACTGGATTGTTCATTTTTGTGTGCAAAGCATACAAAAATGAACAACTAACCAGGCTCTAAAACAGACCCCAGATGGCAAGGTAGTCTCTGCAATAGAAAATGAGGGTATCTAATTATCATTGAGGATATATCCGAAATTGATGAATGTCCAACATTTTTTGAAAAACAGGTGAAATTAGATCACACTTGCTAAAAGAACGTTCATGCCATAACAACTCGCAGGGGCTATGCAGGCAGGCGGCGGCCTTCTGATACTGAGAATGAATGGTGACGCCAATGGGTCATCGTGGGCTGTGATCACTCAATGGAGATAGCGAAGATCAAGAAAAGTTCTAGAACAGCGTGGGAGGTTGAAATATCAGAGATAATCAACCTACAGACGCCTGATCCCTTCTAGTAGTCTGAGTTTCAATATCTGTGTAGTGTGTGTTTTTT
Source organism: Synechococcales cyanobacterium M55_K2018_004 (assembly GCA_015295905.1). Classification (GTDB taxonomy): domain Bacteria; phylum Cyanobacteriota; class Cyanobacteriia; order Elainellales; family Elainellaceae; genus DVEB01. The sequence goes on along the minus strand of DVEB01000042.1, from coordinate 1,080 downwards.
GCAGACTTCGGTGCCGCTCACGGCTAAAAAACTGTCGCTGCTTAAGGCAACTTGCCACCCACAAAGGGAGTGCCCCAAAAACTCCAGTTCTCCTTATTGAAGGGCGATCGCCACCGACGAATGAGAGCCGACTCCAGTTGCTGCCGGGTGTAGGTTGCTGCCGGTGCATCCCAGTAAAAAGCAGTGTTGATCGTGGTCTCAAGCCCGTGCTTGAAGTGTAGTTCTCGATAATTCAGCACGTAGCGTTTGCAGTCATGCACTCCCTTCCAGCGCTGGTTTGCCTTTACCGTTTCACCAACGTAGAGGAGCAGAGGCAGTTGCGTATCGATGACAAAGTAAAAAGCGGGTCGATCGGGATAGAGGTGAGCCGGTTGTTCAAAAAAGAAAAAGTTGTGGAGTTTGAGCAGAAATGGGTCGATAGCATCCGGGTTTGCTGTAACCTGCTCCATCTCAAACAGGCTGTTCTGGTGTGTCGTCTGGCTGAGGCGGACATCTTGCTGGTAACGAGCGATCGCCTGTTTCCACTGTTGCAGTTGGTCGGGAGTCATATCCAGACTAGGAGACTCGGGCACACCAACAGAGTAGAGCGATCGCGACTCCCGCATGGAAAACAAGTTAAGCTGAGGGTCAGGTTTTCCCACAAACAATACTCCCAAGTCCTTTCAAGTTTTGCCGCTACAGGCAGGGCTGCAAATGCGAAGTATTCTATTTATAACGCTATCTGTAGTATTTGAACCCATTGCAATGATCAGTTTCGATCTCCCATTCGCCTCCACCCTCTCAAGCGAGACTTGGTTGGCTCTGCTACTTACCCTGCACACTATCGTTGGCGCCGCTGGCGCCTTCCTTGCCGCCAGCAAAGGGCGAGACCTCAAGTTATGGCTGTTTCTGGGGGTCACCTGTGGCACTGCGGCTCTGCTAGTTGCCCTGGTGATGAAACCCAAGCAACCCTCTGAGCGATGCTGATCTGAGCACCGCCTAACCTTTTAGGCACGGGGAACCAACGTCAGTTCGGATTAAGAGGCTTTTGGGGCACCGCGCTTGGCGCGGTGCCCCAAAACCCTCAATGTTCCGTGCGCG
>DVEB01000178.1 GCA_015295905.1 Synechococcales cyanobacterium M55_K2018_004 | reverse complement strand
CCGTGCGCGACGCGCACGGAACAGCAAGGGTCTCAGCTTATCCCGAATTCACGTTAGGTTAGGACAACACTTGTTGTGGGCACCCCCGCTGAGTGGGGTTGCCCACAACAAGTGTTGGACATCATGAGTGCGTAGCGCCATGGTCAAGACAGTGTGTTGTCAGGATGAAGGTTCAATCCTCACCCCGTTCATGGGTAAACTGCCTGTAGGTGAGAAGGAAGTAGGACTGTGAAAACCATCCTCGTAATTGAAGACCAGGATCCCATCCGAGCAAATATTGCAGTGATGTTAAATCGGAGTGGTTTTCGGGCGGTAGAGGCTGCCAACGGCAGGGTAGGAGTGGAACTAGCAAGGGCCTACCTGCCCGACCTAATCGTCTGTGATATTACAATGCCAGACCTGGACGGTTATGGGGTTTTAACCAAGCTACAGCAAGAGCCAGAGACTGCCACCATTCCATTCATTTTTTTATCTGCTAAGGCAAACCGCTCTGACATTCGGGAGGGGATGAACCTAGGAGCGGATGATTATCTGACCAAACCGTTCACCCGCGATGAATTGATTGGGGCGGTCAACTCTCGCTTGGAGAAGCAAGCGGCGATTACGCAGCCCTACCTGGCTGAGATGAAACGGGCCGCAGAAAATCTGAACAAAATTGCCTACTGCGACCCACTCACCAACTTACCAAACCGGATTTTGCTGCGGCAGAAGCTCCAAGAGACGATTGGACACGCTTTGCAGACCCAACAACGGGCAGCGTTGGTATACCTTAGCCTCAATCGGTTTAGCAACATTAACAATACTTTGGGCTATACCACAGGGGATATGATCCTCAAGCTGGTGGGCGAGCGGTTACAGCAGTCAGTCGGCGATCGCAGCACAGTCGCTCGGTTAAGCGGGGTAGAGTTCTGTGTGTTAGTGGAACAGGCCGGTTCTGACGATGAAATTGCTCACCTTGCCACCAGTCTGTTAAACACAGTTAGCGAACCCTTTCTACTGGAGGAGCAAAACGTTTGTCTTCAGGCCAGCATTGGCATTGTGCGTTTTCCTGAGGATGGCAGCGATCCGGATGCGCTACTGTCCCATGCCGACTTGGCGCGTCGGTTTCAGGAGCAGAACGGTGGGCATGGCTTCCAGTTTTACCGCAGCTCGATGGAAGTTGTGGATGCAGAACGGCGATCGCTCGAAGTCGATCTAACCGAAGCATTAAGTAAGTCAGAATTTGAGCTTTACTACCAGCCTCAGGTCAACTTGATTACTGGGCGAGTGATTGGGGTTGAGGCATTGTTGCGCTGGCAACATCCCAAGCGTGGCATGGTCTCCCCTGCCGTTTTTGTGCCACTGGCAGAGGCGACTGACCTCATCGTGCCTCTAGGTGAGTGGGTGCTGCGGATGGCCTGTCGGCAAGCGCAACTGTGGCAGTCTGCCAGCCTGTTGCCCCTCAGAATTTCGATTAACCTGTCTGCACGACAGTTTCGCCAGGAAACGCTGGTGGAAAGCATCAAACAAACGCTCCAGGAGGCTAGGCTCAATCCCCGGCTGCTGGTGCTGGAATTGACTGAGACCAGCCTGATCGATGATGTGGAGACAACCATTGCCACCCTGCAAGAGCTTAAAGCCATGGGAGTGAGCATTGCCATTGATGACTTTGGTACGGGCTACTCTTCCCTTAGTTATCTGCGGCGCTTTCCAATTGATGCCCTGAAGATTGATCGTTCCTTTGTGAGCCAAGTGCCCGACAATACTCACGACGCCGCAATTGTGAAGGCGGTGATTGCTCTGGCTCAAAGTTTGAAGCTGAAGGTGATCGCTGAAGGGGTAGAGACTCATGAGCAACTCAACTTCCTGCGGCAAAACGGCTGTCATGCCATGCAGGGATATCTCTACAGCCGTCCGCTTCCTACCAATGCTGTTCAGGAATTGCTAAAGGAAGACCGCCGCTTGGTCGTGGCTCCAAGCTAAAGGGAATGCGAGTCGCCAGTGGAGGCGGAATAGATTAGGGCGATCGCGCTCATGCTCTAACAGGGACTTTGTGGGAAATCCTGCTGCAGGGGGGGGTTCCCAAAAAACGCATTGTCCTAACCTAGGCGTGTAGGACTGCGTGTAGCGCTACACGATCATGTGCAGCCTCATCAAAAATGGATATCATACGGAATCCGTTGCTTATAGGGTCGGTTAGTTTTTGGTAGAACGCGCGCGCTGCGCGCGTTCTACCAAAAACTAACTGCTACTTTATAGGCGGATTCCGTATCATACAGAATCCGTCTGTAAAGTAGCAGTTGGTCGTAGTGTAAAACGTGCGCTGCGCGCACGTTTTACACTACCTCAATAACCGACGGAGTCGGTATCAGGAGCTATTACTCTGATGGTTGATACGCGTTTACTGCATAGTCGCGAAACCGGTTAAGGTCAGCCTGGATGGTCGATTCGACGATTCGCCCTAGAAACAGATTGTCCATGACCCGGCCCAAAATGCCAGGAATTCCATAGGCAACAGTGAGTTTGACAATGCTGCGATCGCCCCCCCGGTCATAGAATCGAATCGCTCCTCGATTTGGCAGACCATCTACTGATTCCCATTGGATAATCTGGTGCTGCACAATTTTGGTGATGCGCGACAACCAGCTAAACTCAAATCCGCCCGATGCCAGTTTCCAGCGCGATAGCTCAGGGGCATCTTCCAGCACCTTGACTGACTCAATCCACTTCATCCATCGCGGCATTTGCTCTAGGTCGGACCACAACTCCCAGGCGAAACCCACGGGAGTTTCCACCTCAACCTGCACCGTATGTTCGAGCCAATCTGTCATGCGTGCTTCTTTAGTACTTAAATAGCCCCGTTCCCTGGACCCGATAGCCCGTCGGTTCCAAAATCTTTGCTGCTGCCTGTAGCCCTGAGATGGTTGCACCTTCCATACTATCGATATAGTCCTGCTGGGTATAGCTGCCTGCCAGGAAGAAATTAGCAATCGGGGTCTTTTGAGGAGGGCGGTAGGGATCCATCCCCGGTGCCTCACGATAAAGAGACTGTGCCAGCTTCACTACACTGTACCAGGTCATCTCTAGGTCACGTGCTGAGGGGAACAAGTCATGCACTTGCTTCAGGGCATGCTGAGCGATCTCCTCGTTACTCATGCGGATGAAGGGATCGCCTGGTGTCAGCACCAGTTGGAGCAGTGACCCCTCACCCTTGCGGTAGTAGTCTGCTGGGCTAGAGAGTGCCAAATCCGAGAAGCAGGAGAAGTCTGCATCGGCAGAATAGAGCAGGTTATCGATCCCGGCTGCTTGCTGCAATTGTTTCTGCTTGTCAGGATCGCTCAGTTCTGTGACCCAGCCATTAAAGCGGAGTTGCACCGTTGCTACAGGAACTGCCTCCAGCTTGTAGATGTTGTCGAATTCCTTCCACTGGCGCCATTCCTGCGGCAATAGGCGCTGGACCCCTGGCACATCGCAGGCACAGAGGTAGACATCAGCAACGACAGTCTCAGTCTCTTCGCCCTTGGCGACTTGCAGACCCGTTACGTGAATGTGGCCATCTTCGTGCTGCTCAAATAGAATTTGCCGTACCCCCCGACGGGTATGGACTTTGCCGCCCTTGGCTGCCAAATACTTCAGAATCGGCTTGTGCAAGTACTCATCGGGCGATCCTTTGAGCATATTAAGCTGTGAGGCTTTTGTCTTGGCTGCAAACATCTGAAAGATGGTGAGCATACAGCGGGCAGAAATCGCCTCGGTGTCAATGAATCCTAAGGCTAGAGCGATCGGGTTCCACATCCGCTTGAGGCTGCTGTCGGAGCCACCGTGGCTGCGAAACCAGTCGGCGAAGCTGATCCCATCGAGCTTGCGAATCTGCCGCATGGCGCCGTCGTAGTCTACGATGCCACGAACAATGGGGCTAGTCCCCAAGGCGATCGCATTCCAAAACTTGTCAGCCCAAGAAAGCTGGGAGGTGGTGAAAAAAGCCTTCAACCCATTAAACGGTGCACCAATAGCAAAACGAAAATCAAGCGTCCCCACCTCGCCACCGCGATTAATGAAGGTATGGGTGTGTTGCTTAGGGAGGAGATTTTGACGAGCGCCCACCTTTTCCATCAAGGCAAACAGGTTGGCGTAGTTGAAGAAGAAGACGTGCAGACCCATCTCAATGTGGTTACCATCGGGGTCCACCCAACTCCCGACTTTTCCTCCCACAAACGGACGAGACTCAAACACTTCGACCTCGTGCCCTGCATCGGCCAACTCGACGGCTGCGGCCAGCCCTGCCAAACCTGCACCAATGATTGCAACGCGCATCCCAAATCCCTGAGAAACTCTTTACATATTTTAATTGAACGTGACGCTGCAACTGAAGTTTAGCCGAATCTTGCTCAACGTGCGGCAAAATACGCTCTGCGAGAGCGTTTTGCAACACTTGTGCGCTTTCACGTCAAAAGTTCGGCAGAGAAATGCGTTCTCTGGGGTGAATCCCTCTAATCCTTTACGGTTTCTTCCACCCCATCTCCCCAGTTCCGTGATTACAGTAGAAAGTGTGATTCTTTTATCCTGCATTTGGCTAATATCGTTAGCCCCCCCAGATGATTGGATGACTACCTCAGAGTCACGCCGCTACACTGATACGTTTGGTTATCCTCCTTCTCTCTGTTTCTCTGTCACATTTTTGCTTGGTCACATTTGTGACGTTCCTCCGTGTTTAACCCTATTGTTTCGAGTCAGCGATCGCTGAAAGTTACCATGCCTACTTCTACTCCCCTTCCTCCCAACACCACTGCTCCTGAAGCCCCCAAGACCATCGAGCAAGCGATCCATGAAGCGATCGCCGCTGCTCGTGCTGCCTGTGCTGCTGAAGGCCCAACTTCAACAAACTGTGCTGTTGCTTGGGACATCGTGGAAGAACTCCAAGCTGAGCGTTCGCATCAGGCTGTTGCCCATCCTCCACAAAGTTCCTTCGAGCGCTACTGCGAAGAGAATCCGGAGGCTGATGAGTGCCGGATCTATGATGTGTGACCTACGCCGTGTAGCAATTGATTTGCAACTCAACTCCTAAATCTTCAAGCGAGCGAGTAGTCAGTCTTTCGCTCGCTTTATTCTTGCTTGATAGCGCTACACACCTAGGTTAGGACAAGGCATTTCGCGGCGCATGCCGTGAGATCGGTCTAGCCTCCCACAACGAGCTCAGTGGGCAAGATGGTTCAGTCCCGCTGATAGGCACTCCAGGCCAACTCCACCAGCGTCAGTTCATACCAAAAGCGGGGAGCATAACGCACGGCTGCGAGGCGATCGCCACACCGACGTGCCGGTAATACACTACAGGCCCAGGTGATCAGTCCTTGCTCCGAAACTGCCTCCCCTATGGGCGTATACCAGTAGGGGCCAAAGCGTGCCGGGCGACCGTTGGGATATTGCCAAGAGCCGCCCCAGTTCAGGGTCTGGCCGTTGGGGTAGTACCAGGCATCGCTGAAGCGTGAGGGTTGACCATTGGGATAATACCAGCGATCGCCAAACCGAGCCGTTGCACCATTCCTCCACTGCATCATTCTGGCAGAGTCGCCCAAACTGCTGACGGCATCATTGCGCCCCAGACAGTTGGCCACCTGCGCTCCCAAAACCACGCGACTGAGATCACTCTCTGGATCCCAGATGTAGGCAATCCGGGCCATGATCGTCAGGTCAATACAGGTTTGGGTATTGCTGGGCGGGAGGGCGCTGGGGGGTGACACGGCTCGATGGGGGCGGGGCCGCTCTGGCCACCAAGGCCGGTCCTGCCAGCGGGGATCTCGCCAGTCGCGGGGATAGCGGGGATGGTCAGGCTGGGACTGGTCGGCACGAGGGCGAATGATAATGGTTGTGCGGCGGCTGGGGTGCTGAGAACTGCCAGGATGCATCTGGGCGATCGCAGCCGTCGGGGTCGCTATGCTGAGGGCGAGGAGGACTCCGAGCGTGACGGGAAGCGATCGCAACCTGGAGGACGGCATCATTGAGATCAGCAGATCAGCCTGCATGAAGTACGGCGGTAGCTATTCTTGCGCCAATACTG
>DVEB01000022.1 GCA_015295905.1 Synechococcales cyanobacterium M55_K2018_004 | reverse complement strand
CCCCCGCTCATCGAGCAACTTTGCCGCCCTAGCCCACTGCCTCGCATTGCGAAGAGCTGCTGCTGAGGGTGGTTTGGTGGTGGGGCTGGGGGCCAGCAGGTGGCGCAGGGCTGCTTTTTTCAGGGGGGTGGGGGGTGGGTTCGTGGACATCACAGGTCAGGAAACAGCGTAATCAGTCAATTGTCGTTGTTTGGGGGGCTTTGGGGTGAGGAGCTAAGGTTCTTAGAAATAACCACAGAGGCACGGAGGACACAGAGAGGATTTCAATAGCCTGTAGGAATAACCACAGAGGCACAAGGCGCACAGAGTAAATTCTCAGTGTCCTCTGTGGCTCTGTGGTTCTTTGTTTGCAACTGCCTAAGCATCTGGCTCCACCCCCAGCGCCCTCAACTGCTCTGCTAATCGCCGCGATCGCGCCTCTGCCTGAGCCGCAGCCTCTTGTGGGGTTGGCACCAGTTCCCCTGATTCCGTAAAATAGCGCAACTGCCCATCCTGCACCCCCAAAAACAACCCCAGCACCTCACTCCAGCGCCAGCCTATCTCGTTGGGGGCGATGGCCTCATAGTGTTGCCCCACTAGCCGATAGCCCTCAAATTCTAGGGTGTCTGGCGAAAACCAGAAATACTCTGGAGTTCTGAACCGATCTTGGTAAAGGGCTTTTTTCAGACTACGGTCGATTTGGGCCGTCGCGGGAGACAACAACTCAATAATCAAGTCAGGATACTGCCCGCCTTCTTCCCACACCACCCAAGATTTTCGGGGTTTGCGCTCTGTGTGCATGACGAGAAAAAAATCTGGGCCTTGAACGTCGCGCTTTTTTAGCTGGTCACGGCTGAAGTAAATAGAGAGATTCGCCCCAATAAAAAAGTCAGTGCGATCGCGCCACAGCCATTCCAGACAGGCCACCAGGAGCGCCAACTGGGCATAGTGTACCGAACTTTCCATCTCCGGTTCATCGCTCTCCAGTTGACGGGCATCGGGCATTAGGTCTGCCAATTCCTGAGCCGTTAGGGGCATGATAGCTCTCTCTCCGCTGAGACCGATTCTCGGTGCCTCCATTGTATAAACTCCTATCCAAACGATAGACGTTGCGGTTGGGCCTGTACCATGGCTGGACTCGAAGCATTGTAAAAGTCAATCAAGGAAAAATGTGGGCAAGGGCAAGGGGCTGCTCTCCCATCGGCAGGGCGATCGCACCAGACGGCGTAACAATCTGGCGATTCAGATAGCCAAACTGCCCTGGTGTAATTTGAGCGGGTTCGCTGTAGGCTTCCAGCGTGCGATCGATGACATTGAACAGCCAATAGTGGGGAATGGCAGCCTCAGCATAGAGAGCCAGCTTCACCGTGCGATCGTACTCCAGCGAAGAATCCGCCACCTCAATCACAAGCAAGGTTTCCTGTGCAGTGGGATGGGCCGAGGCATAGTCATCTTCCCGGTTTTGCACGATGGCAAAGTCTGGCTCCGGTTCTCCATCAGAGGCGATGGTGATGGGTGACTGGCACTGGAGCGTGGCGCGATCGCCAATGATCCCAGGTAAAATTCGCAATAACCGTCGAAGACAGGTTTCGTGGGCGGTGCCTCGTGCGGCCATTTGGATTAACTCCCCCCGAATTAGCTCAATGTGGTCGTCTTCGCCTAGAAAGCCAAGGTCCACTAAACGGTGATAGTCCTGCACCGTGAATCGCACAGGTTGAGGGGTTTGAGTGGGTTGGATGGCGGTGGTGATCATCAAGCCTCCTGAATGGGCCTCTCGAACAGTACTCAATCCCTGGAGTTCAGCTTATAGATGGCACGCCAGACAGGGCAAGGTGTCGTCCTCTTCATCCAAAATAGCTTCCAAAGCGTCCACCAAAGGGCGATCGGGCATCTGCTGGGCTTCTCGTGCCATAGCCTTCTGGTGGTCGGCAATGATTTGTTCCTTGCGGTCTAGCAGTTCCAACAAGGTTTCCCCCTGGGTCCAGGTGTAGGTTCTGCCGTCTCGGTGATTTTGCTCGTAGTCCACGGCCTTTTGGAACAGGTCAGGATGCTCTTGGGCCAACATCACCCATTCATACTTACGCTGGAAGAAACAAAAGTAGCAGCCAGAGCGCGATCGCCAGCGATAGTAATCCGGCATACCGATACCGCTCTCTTCGAGCAGGCGAAGAATATCCGCTTTGACCAGACCATGCTCTTTGAAAGGAAATCGTGCGGTGATATTGGGTTTGGTTGAGATGTAGCCGTCTCGATTCTCATCGGCGCGAATGCCAATATAAGAAATTGCTTCATCATCCCCGACCCATTTTTCTAGGGGAATAATCTTCATCTGCTTGGTACACCACCGCATTTTAGGGGATGGCAGCACGCCGCCGTAGACCTCTAGCCAGTGGTCAAAACCGCGCTCTGCTTCTAAGTAGTGAATTTTGATGCCCAGCCAATCTTCAATGCGTCTGAGGTAGTCGTAGGTTTCCTTCAGTTCCTTGTGGGTATCACAAAAGAAATACTCGATTTCTAGCTCAGGATAGTGTTGGCGCATAAAGATTGCCAGAGCCGTACTGTCTTTTCCACCCGAAAGGCCCAAAATGTGCCGCACCGTTTTCTGCTTCTTGCTCATGCTGACTGCCCTTTCCTCAGTTTAGGTTTTCCCCATTCCCCCTGTACATCTGCATCGTTGCGGCTCAAGAGTGTTTCATTGAGCTTGGCCAAGAACCCCTTCTGAAGCCGGGGGTTATCTTTCAATGCCGGATCATCTAACACCGTTTTAACCAGTTGCTCAAACAACTCCTGGTGTTCGGCATCAATCCAAACGACTTCATGAATTTCTTTGCCATTGGGTGCTGTGATGGTAATCCGTCGTGCCTCAAATCCTTTGCCTTGCCGTCGAATTTCAGTCTGCAAGGCTTCCAAATTCTCAAACCGACGCACCAAATCACTCAAAGCGAGTTCAAAGCGGCTAAAGTCTTCATCAGTCCACCCCTTGGGATGTTTATCGGCCACAATTCTAACCAACGCTTCTAGCCACTCTCGGTCAGACGAGTCTTCGTCTACGGCTTTGGTGACGAAATGCCGCAAAACCGGATCAATGCATTGTCCCACCAGATAACTGGCCCGCACGCGCAAATCTTCCCGTAGGTTGGCTTCCTTGCTGCGGACTCCAAAGGCTACATATAGGTGCTTTTGACAGTCAGCTAACAGATTGTCGTAGGCAGTTTGAATTTCGTGGAGGCACTGCACCAGTTTCTTGCGAAAGGCTCTGGCCTCTGACTCATTTTCCGCACGCCCCGTCGTCATCGGATTGAACCCACACGCTTGGGGCAGCGCGACAAACAGCAAGGCATCGGGTTCTTGGGCAGTCTGGAGGGCTTGCAGCACGTTGCGGGCTGCCACGCTCAGCCGCTTTGTCGCGCGGGCAAAGTCTGGCAGTTGTCGCACAAAGCGAAACAAGGGCTTAGCCACGGCGAGCAATGACGTATTTCGCACACCAGCAGGAGTCTTGGCTGTCGGTGATTTTAAGACGGCTTCTAGTTCCCGGAAGACCTGCGATCGCAGTCCTGCCAGGTCAAAGTATTTCACCGAGAAGCGTGCTGGTTCTTTCACCAACAACTCAAAGTGTTCTGGCCCCAAGATAGGGATAAAGGTGCCGTCTTTGTAGATGCCGATGTCATCCATATGCACCAGCAGAAATGCGGCTAGCAAGACGGGAATAACGCCTGGTTTAACCCCAAAGGGGGGGTGTTCTAGTTGGCGATAAAGCAAGTCTAGAGATTGGGGGCGATCGCTGGCAGATCGACAGAAGTGGGCGATCGCATCCCACACTGCCGCCACGCCCGAATTGGCAAGCGGGGGATAAAAGCCCCATTCCCCCCCGTCTTGACGATGCATCCCCGTCGCCTCTAGCACCGAGCCATACATGGCGACCTCCGGCCCATAGCCATCTAGCCCCAGGCGGGGCTGGTCAGCATTTTTGAGCATCGCCTCGATCAGTTCGCGCCGCGCTTTTGCCCCCTGGGATGTCAGTTCACGGCGATTGATCAGTTCATTGTCGAGCACCAAGCCCTGGCAGTAGGTGCGATCGCACAGGTCTGAAAGCGCCGCTTGAAAGCCCCTAGCAGACTCAATTGCCGTCAGTTGACCTTCAATCCAGCAGGTCGTTTGCTGGGTAGCCCAGTTAAAGGTAAACGCAATGGTTTCGTTCAGCAGTTGCTCCGCTTCGACCAAGCGTTGTCGCACCTCCCGCTTGGCTACACCATCTGTTTGCAACTCAGGAGCCTCTTGCCAGATCTGTTTCAGTGCCCCAAAGTCTTCACTCCGCATTCGCAGAAGTTCTAGGTCGGTCACAGCAATCACAATCAACGGCTTTCCATCAGCAGTGTGCGATGGCACGGATGCAGGTGATGCCGTGTCGAGCCAGTAGGCGATCAGGCCGTCACTGCCAGGATTGGCACAGGTCAACGCCTGGAGGTCAACCCGACTATCCACATAGCGCTGTTCAAAATAGCGGAGGTTGCCTGTTGTGGTGTAGTGGCGTTGAGCGACCAGCGGTTTTAAGGGATAGGTTGTGGTCAATCGATCTGCTAGAGGGGTGCGCGTCTGTTCAATCTGCGCTTGAATTGCGGCTTCAATATCAAAATCTGAACCCTGCCAGATCCGCAGTTCGTTTTGAGCACTGCGGTGGGTGATGAGTTTCTTCTGCTTCAGAGACTCGATGACTTCCCGCCAATGCTGACGGCCCTGCTCATCGCTAGGAGAATCGCACAGGGCCAGTGTCACAAGGTCAGGGGTTGCCCGTAACGCGCCAGTCGAGGTGACTAGGTTAAGCACTCCAATGGTTTTCAAGACGTTGAGAATGGCTTGACTCTGATCCCTGGCATCCTGAATCAGCCCTTGTATTTCAACCCAACGCTGGAGATTGAGCCGCGATGCCAGCCCAGTGACGGATTCCACAAAATAGTCATAAAGTTGGTGCAGTTTCAGCGTGGGGATTTTGTCTTCTTGAATGGCCGTAGACTTGAGAAATTGCGGCAAGGCGTAAGGCTCGTCGCTGGTGAGGAAGGTAAACAGCGAGCGATCGTTCTGGGCGTAACGCACACAGAGCATGGGCAACACCAACGCCGCCAAGGGATGCAACGGGTAGGTTTCTGCTAAGACGTTGGCTGAAATTTCGTACTCCGCAAGCACATCCTGGAACGCCTCAAACCAGCATTCGGCTTGGCGGTGAAGGGTAGGAAGAATCGAGTCAGCCTTAGACTGTGTTATGGCTTGTCCAATCAGCCGCGTCATCTGGCTGGGCGATTCGGTCAAGACTAGATCGGTAAATCGCCCGTGAATTTTAGTCCACTCGCTTTGCTCAACAGTCGAAAGGCGATCGCCATAGCCAGCAAAGGACTGGTGGAGAATTCCCACCAAATGAACTTGGTAATTGCCTTCTAGCTCTAGCTCTGCAATTTGTTGCAAGAGGTATAGATCCTGAGTCCCCCGGTGATGAGCGGCGTATTCCAGATTCTTGCCCAACTCATCGATGATGAGCAGCACATCTGTTTCAACAGCCTGAACAAGCTCCCGCAGCAACTTCAACACCTGTTGGTCGGTAACCTGGCAGTTGCCTTCCTCTGCCTGAAAGCGCCACTCATTCAGATCCATCCAGAAGTCGGGCTTTCGTTTCTTTTGCCAAAATCGGTCAAAGCCGTAGGACAGAGCACGGACAATCGTCCAACTCAGCGGCTCTCGTTGGGCGGTGGCCACCGCTCTCACTAACCCCGCTTCAGGAATGCGTCTAACTGCCTCCATTTCAGGGCTGTCATCGGCAAAAACGGATTCGGCGATCGCCCATGCTGCCTCAGCAATGGCACTGCCCTCCGGGGCGCACAATGCCGCCAAAAAATGAGCAAAGGCTGACTTGCCAGTGCCGTAGACCCCAGTGAGCGTCCAGGCGCGGTGGGCATTGGGGTCACCAAGGGCCGACAGAATCCGCCGCAACGCTTCAGCAGATCGCTCCGTCGGAACATAGCCCTGCACCGCACTTGGCTTGTCCAGGTCTCGCTCTAAATTGACGGAGCGATAGTAGCGACGGTGTACCTCAAAATAGGTCGATAGAGCCTGTTTGCGGTGCGTCGCCGCAGGTGTTTTGGTCATCTTGCTCATCTTCCCGCTCGGTAGTACCCGTCTAAAATAGCCCCTGCTAGGCTCAATGGCTCTCCCTCAATGGAAAATTGCAGTTTTCCGGCAGCATCAGACAAGCGAATTTTTTCGCAGCGCCGAGCGACAACTTCAATTGCATCACAAAGGACGCTCTCCGTTAGCTTAAATACCAATCCTGGACTACCGGGGTCATAGAGCAAATTGGCAATGGGCATGGTTTTGGCAGAGCTACCGACTTGAGCATGATGCTGCAAGCAAGCATAGACTACCAGTTCTGGGGGCAAGTTTGGCTTCTGTCCGACACGAAACTTGTAGTGCCGTGCATCTCCGGCGGTGTGAATCAACCCTAGTTGCGTAAAGGGGCAGTCGAGGGACTCTTCGCTGACGTGAGCCTTCCCCCCAGGCTGGGGCACATACATCCGCAGTAAGCAACTTACGTCTTTTTTGAGGGAAGAGTCGGAAATTCGAGGGGCATGGCGATCGCGATACTCACAAAGCTGATAGAACAATTCTTCAACCGTAAACTCAACCGCACGAAACTCATTGAACGTTATGTTCCAAGCGGTTGCTAGGTGAGGGGCTTCCAGCAATGTCCAGTGCAGTAGCCAAAGAGAAGCAGGGTCTTCCAGGTAAGGGTCCCATCCCTGCGACCCCAAAAGCTGCTGACCAAATTCCGTCGGCTGGTCATCCTGCAACAGTTTGAAAGCGGTGCACCAGTACCGAATCGAGCGCACCATGTTTTTCCCCACGCCCAACCGAACCGGGGCATCCTCCCTCAAAAACACTTTGGGATCGTGAGCCGCGCGATCGAACCCCTTTTTCAGCCAGCCAAAACGCGGGTGAAAAGTCTCATGACGAGCAAAGACCATCCCTCTGGTCGGACTGCGAGGATCAGGATGGCGCAGCGCTGGTTCGATCGTCATAGGCGGAGACAGAACTTGTGGAGACAGAACGAATGTACCTATTCTCTGCGATTTTGCATCTCCTGGATAGCCCTAGGAGTCGCATGCGACTCTTATGCTACCCCATGGGTGGAGGTTGGGATTTCAATTAGCGCTAAATTTATGGATAGGCATATAGATGGGCTAATGCTGGGAACTCGTCTGCAAGAAGGATCCTCTCGAGAAACCACACCAGAGTGATGCCGCCGAATCTAGCCCACTCATCCTGTTATTTCTGTCTGATTATTTTTGTCCAAACGCCAGAATTTGAGCGGCGCTGAGCTTAAAATCAGGTACTACTGTAGATTGAATGGGCGTATCGCCCTGATACACCGTGTCTTCATACTGCCCATTCACCCACAGGCACACCGTCACCTGCTGAAGCTCCGGGTCAATAATCCAATATTCATTGATGCCGCGAGCAGCATACTCTGTATGCTTGAAGCGGTAGTCCCGGTCCCGATTCTCTTGCCCTGGGGAGACCACCTCAACTACCAAAGCGGGGGGTGGCATCTCCTGAGTAATTATATTGCGGCGTTGTCCTGCCAAAGCAGCATACCCCTCTTCGCTGAGTACAACTAAGTCAGGCAACCGCACCTTTGCCCGCCTGCCGCTAACCACAATTTCTGTATCCTTGAGGTTGATCAGCACGATCGGAAGGTGTTTTGCCAATTCCAGCATCAGCAATTTGGCGAGCTTGCAATTCTCTGGAGATTCCGTTGGCATTTCTACTAATTCGCCATCCACCAACTCGTAGCGGGTGTCGGTGCCGTCGTCATAGTCCAGATAGTCCTCCAGTGTCAGCAGTTTAGAGGTGCGGGGTGTAGTTTGCATCATGGCTCGCCAGCTCCCATTAATTTTGTCCAAACGCCAGAATTTGAGCGGCGCTGAGCTTAAAATCAGGCACTACTGTAGATTGAATGGGCGTATCGCCCTGATACACCGTGTCTTCATACTGCCCATTCACCCACAGGCACACCGTCACCTGCTGAAGCTCCGGGTCAATAATCCAATATTCATTGATGCCGCGGGCAGCATACTCTGTGTGCTTGAAGCGGTAGTCCCGGTCCCGATTCTCTTGCCCTGGGGAGACGACTTCGATCACCAATGCTGGAGGCGGCATATCTCGCAGTAGGATCGCGCGCTTGCCTCCAGACAATGCCGAGCAGGATTCCTCTGAATGCACCATCAAATCAGGTACTCGGCTCTTGGCTCGTTTACCTGAGACTTCCACTTCAGTCATCGTTGCCAACAGCGCGATCGGGAGATACTTGGCAAATTCAAACAGCAGATATTTAACAATATTGAGATTAACCTGGCTCTCTACGGGCATTTCCACTAATTCGCCATCCACCAACTCGTAGCGGGTGTCGGTGCCGTCGTCATAGTCCAGATAGTCCTCCATCGTGAGCAGTTTGGGTGGCTTGGGGGCAGTTTGAGTCATGGCTGGCAACCTCAGCACTGGATACCACTGAAACGAGTAGGCATGGCAAACCCGATGCATCTCTCCCAAACTTTAGCAAATCTCGACTTCCGGCTGGTTTGTCCAATTGGCGCTCAGCATTAGCTAGACGGTGCAGCTCTGCCGCAATCGCTGTCTAGTGACATCGCCCTGTGCCATGAAAGAGGCCTGATAAAATTAGGGTGTTTATTACGAGCCGTCTCATCTTGCCATGCCTTCTGCAACTTCGGCTAGTGACACGCGCGATCATCCCTTGTTTGGTCTTGCTACCAATGGGCGTGGGTTTTTATTCATGCAGCTCATGCCAGGACAACCCCCCAAGTATGCTCTGTCTCGCCGATTTTCAATGGATAACCCAGAGCAAGAGCTTTATGCTGTTCTGGGTATTCTGAAGCGAATTGGCGCCACCCTTCTGCCATGATATCGAGTTGCCGCAGTGATTGGGATGCAATCGCCATTGCCTGCCAGCAGAGCCAAGTCGGTAAACGCTTGCCCGGTGCTCTGTACGTTCACGTTTCAGCGCTAGCGGTTCTCGATTCGCTTCTGCAAGATTACGAACGTGCAGCCCGACAAATCGCAAATTATCCAGAGCGCATGACGTTGGTCAAATTCAGCCTGCAGAAGCCTAGCGTTTCCTATTTGCTCTATCCCGATTTCGACTCAGACCCCCATCCTGCCCTCCAAGCCAGCATCCAGGTGAATGTGCAAACTGGTGAGGTCAGCCATCGCGATTACAGGGATGCCGCCAATCCATTCATTCTTCACCGCAAGGAGACTTTCGTTACCCCAGAATATCCGCACTACCCGCAGTTTGCAGCCTTGACCCGCCAGGAGGAAGCGCTGGGGCTGCTAGACAATCCTAGGGCGATCGGGACTCGCCTTGCCTGGGAAGAACGCCTCGCCCAATTCCAAGTGGCGTTTCAGGGGCATACGCTGGTGCATCGCTCCCTGCTCAATTCCCCGTCCACGCCGGTCAAGATCGATCGCCACAAGGCCGCCATCAGCCGCAATGACTTTTCCAAACCTGTGCGGTTGGCCCTAGAAACAGGGCTGCTCAACCCGTCCACCACTTTTTTTGACTATGGCTGTGGGCTGGGGGGTGACGTGGAGCGGGTGGCCAAGCTGGGCTATGACAGTGCCGGGTGGGATCCTCACTATCGTCCACAGGTGCCTCTGAGGGAGGCAGATGTGGTCAACCTCGGCTATGTCATCAATGTCATTGAGTCTCCGGCAGAGCGGCGGGACGCCTTAATCAACGCCTGGGCACTGACGCGGCAAGTCTTAATTGTGTCGGCGCAGGTGTTAATCGCCCAGGGCAGTAGTCAGATTGCCTACGGAGACGGGGTGATTACCAGCCGCAACACCTTTCAGAAATACTACGACCAGGAAGAACTGAAGCTCTACATTGACCAAGTGCTGGGAGTTGACTCGATTCCCGTGGCGTTGGGAATTTACTTTGTGTTTCGGGATGAGGCTCAAGCCCAAAGCTTCCGAGCCTCCCGCTTTCGATCGCGGGTCAGTGTTCCCAAGGTTCACCTGGCGAACAAGCGGTTTGAGGACTATCGGGAACTGCTCACGCCGTTGATGAATTTCTTTACGGAACGGGGACGACTGCCAGTGGCAGAGGAATTGCCTGAAGCCGCAGTCCTGAACACCGAATTTGGCACGCTGCGGCGGGCGTTTCAGATCGTGCTGCAAGCCACAAACCCGCAGGAATGGGATGCCATTAGCGATCGTCGTCGTCATGATCTGTTGGTTTACCTGGCGTTGAGCCACTTTGGTCGCCGTCCTAAGCTGCGGGACCTCACCCCAGTGGTGCAGAACGACATCAAAAGTCTGTTCGGAAGCTATCAGCAAGCCTGCGCGGCGGCAGACCTGATGTTGATGAGCCTAGGTAATTTGAACGTGATTGCAGAACGCTGCAAGCAGAGTGCCATTGGGCAGAAGCGACCCAATTCCCTGTGGGTACATGTGTCGGCGATCGAGGCGCTCGACCCGCTGCTGCGGCTCTACGAAGGTTGCGCTTCTCGCACCATTGGTCGCCCCTCAGAAGCCAATGTGGTCAAGTTCCACTTCCGTCAACCCAAGATTTCTTACCTGTTCTATCCCAACTTTGACACAGACCCCCACCCTGCACTCCACACTCGTATGCAGATCGATCTGCGAGACCTGCACGTCCACTACCAGGATTACGACCCAGACGATAATCCTCCCCTGCTGCATCAAAAGGATTTGATGGTGACAACTGACTATCCCCTCTACGAAAAGTTTGCCAAACTGACTCGTCAGGAAACTGATTGGGGCTTACTGGACGACTTACGCCTGATTTACGACTATCGGGGTTGGCAGAAATGCCTAGAGGAGCACTGTGCCGAGTTGAAGGGCCATCGCGTGGTGTGGCGCAAGGATGCTGATCCGTATCGCGTGAAGTTGGTGCAGTCTAGGCGGCGGTTACGCGACGTATAGTGCCAAATGTCAGGATTTAGCGGATGCGCTGTTGGTCACGAATCTGTCCACTAGGATGGAGGATGACGCGATCGCCCACCGTGAGCCCGTGCAGGACTTCAGCCTCCAGAGAACTGCGGCGTCCGATCTCAATTTGCCGCTGATTGGCTCTGCCGTTGGCAGCGACAAACGTGCACCAGCGATCGCCCCCGCACCGAAAAATGGCACTGATAGGGACTTTCACCACATCTCTGCCCTGCCAGATGGCGATCGCCGCATCCACCCGATAGCCGTCTCCCAAATTTTGGGGTGGGTTGACGAATTCACCAATCACGTTCACGCGCTGTTCCTCCACTCCCAACGCAGAGACCTTCGTGAAGGCAGCCGGTTCAATCCGCTTTACCCGCGCTGCCAGCGGTTCCATCTCACTGCCTAAAACCACTCGGATCGGGTCTCCTGGTTTGATCGTCAAGGCATCGCTGGAGAGCACATCAATCACCAGTTCCAATTGATTTGGATTAGCAATCTCCATCAGGAGAGTGCCACTAGCGACGTACTGAGCGCTTTCTTGGTGAATCCGCAACACTCGACCCGTGATAGGCGATCGAATTTCAGTGCGTTCAGCATTGTTGCGGAGCCTGGTCAGTTGGGCTTCGGTGCTGGCAATGCGAGCATCATAGACGCGCAGCAGGTAATCAGGGTCGCGTTGTTCCTGCTGCAAGACAGTCAGTTCATTTCTGGCGACCTGCACAGCGGCGGCAGCAGCATTGGCCTCTAATTCTGCGGCATCGAGTTCGCGGGCACGGGTAGTCTCTGCTAGTTGTGCGGCTTCTAGCGATTGTTGGGAGATTGCTCCGGCAGCGGCAAGTTCCTGGTTGCGCTGGCGATCGCGCCTAGCTTGTTCCAGTGCAGCCTTGGCCTGGGCAACCCTGGCATTGGCCTGCTGTTGGCGAGCTGCCGCAGCGTCAATGCGGCTCCTCGCCTGCTCAAGCGCAGCGGTTTTGGGGCGTTGGGTGGCCACTCCAGCACGCTGGGCACGCAACTCCTGGAGTTGTGCCAGAGCTTGCTGGATCTCCGTCGTGCTTGGCAGGGCATCGATCTGGGCGACGACGTCTCCTTGCTTGACGGCGTCCCCCTCCTTCAACGTGATGCGGTTGAGGTAGCCAGGAGTTTCGGCGGCCACTTGGTAGCGATCACGCACCCGCGTTTTGCCCTCCTCCTCCACCGTCACCAACAGGTCGCCCCGTTGAATTGTGGCCGTTTCCACCCGAGGGGGGGTGGGGCGCAACAGCGTTGCCACCAGAACCAATGCCCCCACGCCCAGCGCTACGTAGAGCAACCGCTTCAACGGCAGTTTAAAAGCCCGTCGGGGTCTGGGGGCAACGGCGGGGACGTTGTCCTGCAGGGTTGAGGGACGGGGTGGGAGTTGTTTCATCACATCCTCCAGGGGGAATGGTGGTGGTTATTCGCGGGTCTTGAGGACGGCGATCAAGTCTAGGTGATCGAGGTGGCGACGGACGATCAGGCCAGAGACGAAGGCGGCGATCGCCGTCACCCCAAACGCAAACAGGTAACTCGCCTTCGTGACAATCAGCGGCATCCGGTAGAGTTCCGTACTGTAGGCGAGAACCAGCAGCGAGACAATGCCGTAGCCCAGCAGGAAGCCAACGGGAATAGCGGCGATCGTCAAGACTGCCTGTTCGCCCAGCAACACAACGGCGATCTGCACTCGCGAGAAGCCAATAATCCGCAGGGTTGCTAGTTCGCGGCTGCGCTCCGACAGGGAAATGCGGGCGGCGTTATAGATGACGCCAAAGGCAATCACACAGGCAAAAATAACCTGAACTAAGGTAGCGATGCCTTGGCTAGTGGCGATCGTTTTTTTGAATTCCTCGATGATGGTCTGCCGCAGGGTGACGCCTGCCACAGCAGGCGTTTGCTTGAGTTGGGTGTAGAGGGGGGCGAGTTGGTTGGCATCGACTTTGAGAAATGCGCCAGAAAGCGTACCACCTTCCTGCATCAGTCGGTTCAGCGCGTGGCGATCCATATAGGCAGACACACCCACCAGTTCATCCACCGTTGCCGCCAGCGTGACGGTTTTGACGGGGCGATCGCCCTCCAGTACCTCCATCGTCAGCGAGTCACCCGGTTCGACGTGCAGCAGTTCTGCCAATTTAGTGGTCAGCACCAGGCCATCGGGGGGCAACTGGACGGGTTGCAACTCCCGGTTGATCAGTTGTCGCAGTTGACCGTGTGGGTCTAACCCCATGACCCCAATCTTGTAGGTGTAGTGCTGCGATCGCAACCGCACCGCCACACTGCGAAATGGTTCTGCCTGCATCACCCCCGGCAGGTGCATAACTTCGTAGGTCGCCCGCGCCGGACGCGGTTCGTTAAACACAACCGTCACATCATCGCGCTGCACCTGTTGGAACTGCACCT
This sequence comes from Synechococcales cyanobacterium M55_K2018_004, assembly GCA_015295905.1. Taxonomy (GTDB): domain Bacteria; phylum Cyanobacteriota; class Cyanobacteriia; order Elainellales; family Elainellaceae; genus DVEB01. The sequence continues at coordinate 20,594 of DVEB01000022.1, read as the reverse complement.
CCATGATGTAGTCGATCGCATCCATCGAAAACCGCCCCGTTAGCAGCAAGGCAACAGAGAGCGCAATGCCCAGAATAGAAAGAATAGCCTGGATGGGTTTGCGCTCCAGATTGCGAAGAATGATGCGTCCCACAGGAGATAGGAATCGTTGCAACCCGAGCCGCTCTAGGAGGGTGCGGCGGAAAACTGCTGGCGGTTCGGGCCGCATCGCCTCCGCTGGCGGCAGTTGCACAGCCCGTTGCACAGCCCCAAACGCCCCCACTACAGCAGCACTACTACTGATGAAAACCGCTGTGAATATTAATGCTGGACTGATGGTGTATTGCAACACGGGGAAATGGTAGAACTGTGTATAGATCCCTGTCAGGGCAGACCCCAGCCACAGTCCTGCCGCGATGCCAAGAGTAGCCCCCAACAGGACGATCGCCAGCACAAATTTGAGGTAATGGAGAGCGATCGCTGGATTGCCATAGCCAAATGCTTTCAGTACGGCAATCTGGTCGCGTTGTGTACTAATTAAGCGAGACAACACGATATTTAACAAAAATGCACCAATCCCCAAAAAGATAACAGGCAGGATGATGGCGTGGGCACGCAGTTGCACAATTTCATCGGAAACAAACCGATTGGAAGGTTGATCCTTGCGGTCGTAGGACATCAGTCCACCATAGGCTTCTAGTAAGCGGTCGAGGCGAAAAATCACCTCGGCAGAACTGGCATGAGGCGCTAGGGACACAGCCACATCGTTAAATGCTCCCTCCATATCAAAAGCCGAGCCGATCGCCTTGCGCCCCATCCAGATCACGCCAAATCGCTTGCTGTCGGGTAATAGCGCCCCCGGACGAATTTCGTAAACGTATTCTGGCGACAGGGCAAACCCCACAACGCGCAATTGTTGCCAGCGCCCGTTGATCACGGCTCCAATTGTGTCGCCTAACTGCAAATTGTTCGCTTGAGCAAATGCTTCGCTGACCAGCACCTCCTCTGGGTGTCCTGGGTCGATATAACGCCCCTGGCGGAGGTAGAGGTCGTTCAACATGGGAGTTGGCTGGGCCGGGATGGAGATAATTCGTCCTGTCACGGGTTCTGTTTGTCCGGGCACATCCAATGTCACATCCACCAGGATGCGCGTCTGCACCTGGCTCACCCCAGGAATTGCCTCAATTGGCAATCGCAAAGACTCTGGTGCCCGCTTCAACTGAGCAAACACATCGGCAAATCGGTACTGCTCGTAATAGGTGGTCTGCGACAACTTGAGGGATTCGTAAGCACTCTGCATCGCCACAAAACTGCAAATGCCACAGGCCACAATTAGGGCGATCGCCAGAATCTGCCCCCACTGCCGGCGCAGGTCGCGCCCTAGTTTGCGGTCGAGTGCTTTCATTACCACTCCAACTCCTCTGGCGACGCTTTTTTCTCGTTGCGCTGGATGCGGGTAATTTCACCACTCCGCATCGTCACCACCCGGTCTGCCATATTGGCGATCGCCGCGTTGTGGGTAATCACGACCGTCGTCGTCCCCAATTCCTGGTTCACCCGCTGCAATGCCTCCAACACCAGCTTTCCAGTTTTGTAGTCCAGCGCTCCAGTGGGTTCGTCACAGAGCAGGACTTCAGGACGCTTGGCAATGGCTCTGGCGATCGCCACCCGTTGTTGTTCGCCACCAGAGAGTTGGGAGGGAAAATGGTCGAGGCGATCGCCCAATCCTACCCGCTCTAAGGCCACCTCTGGCCGCATCGGGTGCCGCACAATGTCAGTCACCAAAGCGACGTTTTCGCGTGCGGTGAGGCTGGGGATGAGGTTGTAGAACTGGAAGATAAACCCCACACAATCGCGTCGAAAGCGAGTCAGTTCAGCCTCGTTGGTGTGGGTGAGGTCGCGATCGTGAAAGTAGACGTGGCCACTGGTGGGGACATCTAACCCGCCGAGGATGTTCAGCAGGGTCGATTTGCCACTACCCGATGGTCCCAGAATCACGACAAATTCGCCATCGTACAGATCTAGGTCAATCGATTGCAGGGCCACGACTTCGACTTCGCCCATGCCATAGACCTTGGAGAGATTACGCACATGAAAACTGACACCGCTGGGAGCAGCAGTTTTCACATCAGCCTGAACGAGATGTTGCTGGTTCCAAGCCATAAAAGAGATTGGCTAAACTGCTATTCAATCGATTTTTTGTAAGTTAAGTATTTTTTCTCAATCTCAATTTTCACAATCTAACAATTTTCACAATCTAAATTGATGCAAATTTGTGCGATATAAATTTGCGTCCCGCAAACCTCTCCCGACTCAAACCTAAATGATGATCGTGAGGATCTTGTGAAGGTATAGCCCCACACGCATAGATTAGGACAACGCTTGGTACGGAAACCCCCGCGTAGATGAGGTGCCCACAACAAGCGTTTGACATCATGAGCGCGTAGCACCATATTGTTAGCCCAACGCAGAGCTAAGCAGGTTTTAGGACAGCGCGTATCCTGCGGTGTCCCAAAACCTGCCTAACCCCAACTGAGGTTCTGGAAATCTATTTGCAGCTCAAACTAGTTGCAGCCCAAAACGCACAGCCCCATCTTTTAGAGGCCATTCAAGCATAGACAGGCCGAGTCGTGACGGACAGCCCTCGAATTCGCGTCGGGATGATTTAGTACTCAGGCACGGTTGGATCTACCTCGCGGCTCCAGGCAGTAATGCCACCCTTCACATTGATCCCGTCAATGCCTGCTTTCTCCTTCAGAATGCTGAGTGCTTTTGCCGATCGCCCGCCCATCTTACAGTGAGCAATCAGCTTGTGGCCGTTGAGTAGCGCTTTCACCTTGGCAACCCCATCTCCATTTTCAATCTCTGGTAGTGGGATCAGCGTTGCGCCAGGAATGCGGGCAATCTCGTACTCGTTCGGATTGCGCACGTCGATCAGCACATACCCTTCAGCCCCCTGATCAAGCAGGGCTTTCAGTTCAGTAACCGTCATTTCCTGCATGGCTGCTTTTTGTTGCTCCTCAGCGGCTTTCGCTTGGGGAATGCCACAAAACTCCTCGTAGTCGATCAACGTCTCAATCACCGGACGCACTGGGTTGGGACGCAGCTTCAACTCACGGAAGGTCATATTGAGGGCGTTATAAAGCAACAGGCGACCGCTGAGCGTCTGCCCCACGCCCAAAATAATCTTCACCGTCTCCGTTGCCTGAATCACCCCAATCACCCCAGGTAGAATACCTAGCACACCTCCCTCGGCACAGGAAGGCACTAGCCCTGGCGGTGGCGGTTCAGGATAGAGGTCACGGTAGTTCGGCCCATCTTGGTAGTTGAACACCGAAGCCTGCCCCTCAAACCGGAAGATGGAGCCGTAGACATTGGGCTTGCCCAGCAGCACGCAGGCGTCATTCACCAGGTAGCGGGTGGGGAAGTTGTCCGTGCCGTCCACAATAACGTCATAGTCACGGAAGATGTCAAGGGCATTTTCGGAACTCAACCGCGTCTCGTACAGGTCAACCTGACAGTAGGGGTTAATTTCATGGATGCGGTTTTTGGCAGACTCGATCTTGGGCTTGCCTACCCAGGAGGTGCCGTGAATCACCTGTCGCTGCAGGTTTGAGCTGTCAACCACATCAAAGTCAACAATCCCAATGCGCCCAATCCCTGCTGCCGCCAAGTAAAGCAGCAGTGGCGACCCTAGGCCACCCGTGCCAACACACAGCACGCTGGCCGCTTTGAGCCGTTTTTGCCCCTCTAGTCCCACCTCCGGCAAAATCAAGTGGCGCGAATATCGCTCGTAATCATCTTTAGTTAACTGGATCTCATCCAGGTTTGGATTCAACATAGCAGTTCAGTAAGCATGACATGACAGGTTCACTCTGGCAGTGCTGAGGGGGACACCACCAAGGGTTCAGACTGGAATTGATGATTCTCATCCAAACACCAGCATAGTAAATCTTGGGCGCAACCTTGCACGACTGACAGGATTACGTAAGAATATTCCGCCCAAGCTAGGGAGCGATCGCACTCCGAGGGCACTGCTGCATGGTCAGGGTGCGAGTGGTAGACTCCAATCACATTCAAGTGGCGATCGCGGGCATAGCGCTGAGCCTCTAGCAAGTCTTTGGGATCAATCCAGTAGCGATCGCGCTGACTGTGGGGATGCTTCATGTCCGTTGCCTGCGATCCTGCCAGGTGTTCCTCAACTGTTGGCGTCCAGGCGTTTTCTGTCGCCCACACGGTCATCACCTGCGTCTCGCTTGCTCCTTTGATCCCCAAGAGCAGCCCACAGCACTCGTGGGGGTAGGCCCGCTCTGCATGGTTGCGTAGAGCCTGGAGATGGGTAGAGGAGAGGCAGAGAACCATGAAAATTTTGGATTTCCGGAGGTGAGGCCATGCAGTTACGCTTGCAGCACTGAACTCTCCCAGGTGAGCGGTGGAGCAAAGGAGGCAAAAGTGTGCGATCGCTCCTCAAAGGGCTGGGTTTCTTCATCCAGTGCATGGATCACCTGGTTGTAGATATCCTCAGCTTGCTGCGGCGAGTTGCCGATGCTGGTGAGTCCTAGCTTGCCAAACTCTGAGAGACAGCCCATCAGATGAAAGATGGTGCCAGTCTCGGTGTTGTGATTAAAGTGCAGCCCATGACGGGCAATAATATCCATCAAGTCGCTAGGCAGTAGCCCCCGATAGCGGTCTTTGTGCAGATTGTCAGTCGCGATGTAATATTTCGCTTTGCCCTGTTGGTTGTAGAACTGACCAGTCGCACTGTCGTAGCGTCCGCCAGTCAACAGTTTGAGCGCCATGAAGGGATGGGTTGTGCCACCCTTACGTAGATTAATCTCGATTGCCTGAATGTCCCACCTACCGTTGGCCTGGGGAATGGCTAGGAAATCGACACTAAAGCGCTCTAGGGCGCCCTTCTCCGCCAGCACTTTACCTACTTCATAGCCATAGTCTTGCAGTTGCAGACGGTAGGCTTCATCCGCCGGAAACCGACATCCTAAGAAGATCTGCCCATCTGGACCACCGAGGATCTGGTCGTGGGTCGAAAGGATTTCTACTTTGCCTATGGGGGTAATGCGGCACTGCACACTGGGCGATCGCTTCGCTTCTCCTTCTAAAAAGGCTTCAACAATTGCTCCCAGTTCGGGAATACGGCGACTGAAGCTAGGCCATGTCTCGGTCTCGCACTGGAAGCTGAGGTGATGAAAGTGGCGAGTGATCGCCTCAATCCGCTCTGCGGTTGAGGCATGGGGGGGAGCGATCGCATACAGGGGGCGCAGATCTAGCAGGGCATTGCCCTGACCGGAAAAGCCTTCGTTGAGTTTGACCACCATCCGCTGCAAGTGGGGGTGTCGTTCCCACAGACTGACGGTGGCGATCGCCAAATCCGCCACACTCCACACTTGTAGACTGCCGTCGGGGTGGGGCACTTGGGCCTCAGCAAAGACCTGGCGACTGCCACTCTTAGTGCCCCATGCTAGCAAGTCAGGGTCAACGGCTAGCAATGGCACATCTAGTTGTAGGGAAAGTTGTCGCTCTAGTTCTGTGGAGTTAAAGCAGGTGATGTAGGAACAAGAGGAGCGTAATGCTCGCCGGATGCGTTCGATGATGCGAGGGCGCTCCAGGATCTTTTGCGTCAGCGGTTTAGTGGAAGCATCGTAGACTGACAGCATCAGGAGGCGATCGCGGGCATGGGAAAAGGGGATCCCTGGCAGGAGTTGCAGGTAGTACTCGATGACGCTGGGGTGGATCGGCTGAGAGGTGACATAGATCAAGCGCGTACAGGGATTGCGCAGCCGAATCAGGGAAAACAGCAGCCGCTCTTCGTAGTGGTGGATGCCCTTGACCTTTTGCAACTCCTGCTGATCCAAGCTGAGGGAAGGGACGACCAAAATATCAGTCTCGCCTTGGTCGAAGTTGTCAATGCTCTGCCAGCGATCGCGCAACTGGGATTGCAGCACCCGAAACCGCTCACGATTGATCGTCGGAGGAACCACAACTTGCATGGCGATCGCTACCTATCTAACTGATTCAATGAGTTCAAGCAGGAATTCAAAAAGCAAACAAAACCAGCGTTCCGATGCGTTCTTGAAAACGCTCCTGGAAGCAGCACCGAAACTCACCACTCCACCAGGAACTCGATAGGATCGCTATTAAAAAAATTCTACCGATTGTTCGGGATGATTGTAGGAGTTTGATGATGCACAGATATAAAACTTTGATCTGTCAAGCGCGATTACCTGTCTGAAGGACATGGTGCCTTCCGCAGCATCAAGGGAATGCTGTCACCAGGAGAGACACCATGGGAGCGCGAAGTGTCTGTTGAAGTTGTTGTTTGATGTTCGCTTGACCCGCTTGCAGGGGAGACCGGATTGCTAGAGTACAAGGGTCTGGATCTATGGCAGAGTTTCGCCAATATTACGTTGTTTTAGGGTTAGAACCTGGTGCATCTCAGGAGATGATCAGGCAAGCCTACCGACAACTTGTGAAGGTTTGGCACCCCGATCGCTTTGCTCACGACCCCGATCTCAAATACTTGGCAGAAGAAAAAATCAAAGCCATCAATGAAGCCTACCAGAAGCTAAAACAACTGCCGCAGGCTTTTGCTGTCCCCAATTCTCCAGTCTCCGCTCAGACGGCTGCTGCGGCAGAAACCGTGATTCGGAGGCAAGCATCCAGTGCAGAACGGTTCTATCAGGAGGCCTCAGCCCATGTGCAGGCAAACCGCTATCGAGAGGCGATTGAGGCCCTCAGTGCGGCCATCCGAGTCAATCCTGCCTATATCCAGGCATATCGCTATCGTGGCTTCATCTATTCGCTCATGGGGCTGGAACTGAGTGCTGAAGCCGACCTGACCAAAGCAAAACAGTTGGAGCGATCGCCCAACTCCTCCACCCCCTCAGCGCCCCCTCCTCCCCACCACCCCTCTGACCTACGCGGATGCGGCCAAGCTGACGCCCCACCCCCCTCTAGCCACCTGTGGCGCTGCACGCAAACCTTGCTGGCTCACCCCGATGGCATCAATGCGATCGCGCTCTCGCCTGATAGCCGCATCCTGGCGACTGCTGGCAACGATGCCTTAATCCAACTGTGGAACATGAAAACTAGCAAAGCATTCTGCCAGCTCACTGCTCATCGGCAGGCCATTTATACTCTGGCGTTCAGCCCGAATGGACAAGTTCTTGTCAGTGGCGGTGCAGACCAGATGCTCAAGCTCTGGCACCTGCCAAGTGCAAGTTTGCTGCGCAGCCTAGTTGGTCATACGGGGTGTCGGACACCATCAAAATCGTTTAGCGAAGTCACGTTAAAATTCCTTGGGCACTGCCGCGGTAAGAACCTCGTGACCCGCACTAGTTACAAGAACATCATCTTCAATACGAATGCCAATGCCACGCCAACGTTCGTCTACCTCAGGTTGGCCCTCGGCAGGTTTGAAGTCGGGTTTGATGTAAATCCCTGGTTCAACGGTGGTCACCTGTCCGGGTTCAAAGTTGTGGGGGGTATCTCCGTGGGCATAGACTCCTACATCGTGGACATCTAGCCCTAGCCAGTGACCAGTCCTGTGCATGTAGAAGGGCTTATATTTCTCTTCTTTGAAGATTTCTTCTTTATCGCCCTGGAGCAACCCTAGATCAAGTAAGCCATCGACAATTACGCTCACTGCCGTTTCGTGCATTTTGCTGTAGGGGTTGCCAGGTTGGACTTGTGCGATCGCCTCCAACTGTGCCCGCAAGACAATCTCGTAAAGAATCTTCTGCTCCGCCGTAAACTGCCCACTCACCGGAAAGGTTCGAGTAATGTCGGAGTTGTAGTATCTGTAGGCGCAGCCTGCATCAATGAGCAGCAGGTCATTTGCCTGAATCTGACGTGTATTTGCGGTGTAGTGCAGGATGCAGGCATTGGGGCCAGACGCCACAATAGACGGATAGGCAGGACCTTCAGCCCCCCTCAGCCGAAAGGTATGTTCGATTTCGGCCTGCACCTGATACTCAAAACACCCTGGTCTGGCAAAGGCGATCGCCCGGTTGTGGGCCTCTGCGGCAATTTCTGCCGCTTGCCGCATCAGGGCAATTTCTGCTTCGCTCTTGAGCAGCCGCAGCGGGTGCAACACTGTCGTTGGGTCTTCAATTGCGGTCGGGCCAATCCCTTTGCGGGGGTAGGTCTGGAGTAGGCGTTGCCAGAGGGCCAAGATTTTTTCGTTGAAGGTGCGATCGCGCCCAATTCGATAAAAGATACGGTCAGCCTTTTCGACATACTGAGGAAGTTTTTCGTCCAGCTCTGAGATGGGATAGACCGCATCTGCCCCAAACTGCTCTTTCGCCGCATCTACCCCGACCCGATAGCCTGTCCAGGTTTCTTTGTCTGGATCTTTGGGCTGGACAAACAAAATAAACCGATGCTCTTCATGGTGAGGGGCTAGCACCGCAACAGCATGGGGTTCGTTAAACCCCGTCAGATAAAAAAAGTCGCTGTCCTGGCGAAAGTTATATTCCACGTCGTTGTGCATCACGGCAACGGGCGCGCTGTGAAAAATCGCCGTACCTTTGCCAATCTTTGCCATTAATGCTTCACGACGCTGCGAATATTCAGACTGCATAGGAGGACTGCAACAAAAAGACTAACTATTTTTTACGATAACGTGGATGATGCGGATTCCGGCAACACGATTGTGCTTACAGTGCAATCCTCTAAGTCACAAACGGCAGGCTCAACAGCCCTCTGTCATTGGCACTGTCTGCATTGAGTCAGTGTTGTATTGAATCGAGCATCAGACACTACACTAATTTCAAACACGCGGGCAACAGATGGGGAGCAAAGGCAGCAATTCTCAGGATGAAAATTTAGACGTGGGATGTTTGCCCCCCTAGGGGAGACAAAGTCCTCCCTCTATAACGTGAATTCGGGATACGCTGAAACCCTTGCTGTTCCGCGCGCGTCGTGCACGGAACAGCAAGGGTTTTGGGGCACCGCGCCGGGCGCGGTGCCCCAAAACCCGCTTAGCCCGAACTGACGTTTTTTATAAGTAAGACAGATCAAGATCTGGCGTGAGAGTTTGACGACTGCTCAGAAGGGATAGGACATTAACTCAACGCGGGCACCTTGCGTTGGCAGATCGGCTGGTTGCAGAGCGATCGTGTTGCCTCGACGAGCAACGGGTGTGCCTTGCATCACCGTTAAAAATTCATCGACGGCTTGAATGTCACACGCATTGGGATCAGCAGCCTGAGTCCGAAACTGAGTCGGAATGATAATTTTGGGGTTGAGGACTTCAATCGCAGCTTTTGCCTCCGCCGCATTGTAGGCTTTGGGGCCACCGCCTACAGGAACCATCAACACATCAGGGCGTCCGAGCAAAATGCGTTGCTCGACGGTAATTGGGGCGGCAGCTCCACCAAGGTGGAGAAAATTGATCCCAGCTTGGTTCCAGCGCCAGGCAATATTGGAACCGAACCGTCGTCCGCCAACACGATCGTGATCCATCCGAATCCCCTGCACCTGCATCCCACGGAACTGGTAAATTCCGGGTTCTGCCAGCAAGCGAGGATTGCCTGGAATGCCATCCAACGCTCCTTCATCCAACAAACGACTGCTAATCATCACGAGATCAGCAGCAACTTGGGGAGCGCGGTAGCCTTTTGTGCAGCCAATCGGACGGAAAGGATTGCTGAGAATGCGGCGACCATCGCCGGTAAACAGAAACGCACTGTGTCCTAAAAATTGGATCGTGACTGACCTGCGAGTTTGCGCTTGCGATGCTTGGAAGCTAGAGGCAACGCCTGCTACTAGCGATGCGATAAAACTAACCCCGGCATCACGAATGAATTTACGTCGGTTCATGGTCTCCTCAGCATAGATAGAACTTGAAAGTGTGAACGCTGGAATGATGCAAGAAGAGGACTTACTGGCTGGCAGCAGAGTTCCCGCTTTGTAGTGCGGCCCAGCGTGCTTGTAGGTCTGCAATAGTAAATACGGTTTGGAACCGCAATCCCTTTTGCTGATAAAGTTCTGCCCCGCCTTGATTGCGGTCTACGAGCGAAATCACATCCTGCACCACGTAGCCTGCCTCTCGCAACCGTTCGACTGCCTTTAAGGCGGACTGCCCCGTTGTCACGACATCTTCCAACACGGCCACCTCGCTACCTACAGGCAGCGTTGGCCCTTCGATGTAGGCTTGTGTCCCGTGCCCTTTTGCTTCCTTGCGAATAATTAAGGGTGTCAGCGATCGCCCTGCCAACGCTGCCACTACGCTTGTCGCCGTCACCAACGGATCTGCCCCCAAGGTCAGACCAGCAACGGCGATCGCCCCTGGCGGCACCATCGATAGCAACATTCGCCCTACGGCTAACCCACCCCAGGGATGGAGTGTCACCTGTTTACCGTTGATGTAGTAGGTGCTGCGCTGCCCCGACGACAGCAAAAAGTCGCCCTCTTTATAGGCAACCTGGCAAAATAGATCAAGCAAGCGTTGTCGCAAAGCAGAGAGATCTTCTGTTGCAACTGGCGGAATCGAACTGGTCGAAGTAGAAAACGTCATGGATCGGAGGGGCTAAATTTGCCATTCCTGATCATATAGCGGTGTGCCACTTCGTTAAGGATAAAAACCGGTACTGTAGGACGCTTCGCGCCCTACAGTACCGGTTTTGGGGGTGAAGCAACGCCATTAGGGTGAGTACGCTGGGCATGGCTGTTATGGCGCTACGCGCTCGTGATGTCAAACGCGTTTTGTGGGAAACCTCGCGCCGTGGGGTTTCTCCACAAAACGCTGCGCCCTAACCTATGCGTGTAGCCCTATAAATAGCGCTATAAGAATTGACACGAGTCGATAAATTTGACACGATGCTCGACAGATCATGAGTTGGCAATGGTTAGTTGCAGCCGTAACTTCCATCATTGGCACGTCGCGTTCTGTCCCTCAATTCTTCTCTGTGACCCAATCGCCCCAGCCGCAACAAATTCAAGCCCTCTTTGACCGCATTGCTCCGGTATACGACCAGTTCAATGACCAATTGAGTTATGGGCTGCACCGTGTTTGGAAACAGATGACGGTGGACTGGAGTGGTGCTCGACCTGGCGCTGTGTGCCTGGACTTATGTTGCGGCAGTGGAGATCTAGCACGATTGCTCGCTCGCAAAGCGGGTGAGGCTGGTCAGGTGTTTGGGGTCGATTTTTCGGCAGAACTGTTGGCGATCGCCCAGCAGTTCCCCACCCCTCACCCCATTACCTGGATTGAGGCCAATGCCCTAGAGCTGCCCTTTGCAGACAACACCTTCGATGCCATCACGATGGGCTATGGCCTCCGCAATATCCCGAATATTCTCGCTAGCCTTGCAGAAATGCAGCGGGTTTTGAAGCCTGGCAGTAAGGCTGCCATCCTTGACTTTCATCGGCCTGCAAGTGCTGTGATGAAAACGTTTCAACAGTGGTATCTGGACTTTCGGGTGGTGCCGCTGGCCGAGCAGTATGGCTTGCAGCAGGAATATGCCTACATCATGCCTAGCATAGAGCGGTTTCCGACGGGACGAGCACAGGTAAAGCTGGCACAGCAGGCTGGTTTTACAGACGCAGTACACTATGCGATCGCCGGAGGCATGATGGGAGTATTGGTGGCGAGCAAATAATGGAAGTCTGCTAAATCGAAACGATACGATAGAGGGAATGATGATTGTCTCTTTCACGTCTGAAAGAGATATTGCGAATGCAGGAGACGGCTGAGAACCGATCTGCTAAGATGGGCGACTTGGTCAACATCCCATCCATGCTTCTGCTTTAATGACGGTCAAAACCCGCCCCATCGGTGATTGGTTTGCTAGCAATCTCCCTGACGAACCCGACTCCATCGCTTCATCCCTTGCTGACCCTTGAATCTCCTCAACCTCTGGCTACTGATTGCTCCTCCGGTGCTAGGCGGTGTCATTGGCTATTTCACCAATGACATTGCTATCAAGATGCTGTTTCGTCCCTACAAAGCAATCTACGTGATGGGACGCAAATTGCCGTTTACCCCTGGCCTGATTCCTAGTAACCAGGAGCGACTGGCGCAACGCATCTCGAACGCTATTATGGGGTCGCTGTTGACTCCAGAAGAACTGCAAAATCTGGCCCGCAAATTGCTAGAAACAGAGCGAGTGACTGAGGCCATTAAGTGGCTCCTGAACTTGGCACTCGACCAGATCCAGGAAGACAAACAACAGAAGACAGCCAAAATTCTCGCGAACATCCTGCATGACTTGGTGGGAGAGTCGTTACCGCGTCTGGTGACCGTTCTGGCACGCCGTGAAGACTTCCTAGAAGCCCAACTTAATCAAGTGTTTGATGAGTTTTTGCTGGAACTGCAACTGACTCCAGCACAGGCCGAGCAATTGTCCCGGTGGTTGCTCGATGTTGCGCTGCCCCCAGACGTTTTGCGGCAGGGCATTATCGATTTCCTCACCGACCGGAACATTCAAATCATTGATGAAGGGTTTCGGGAAAAAACAAGCGGCACCTATTGGGTGGTGGCCAATTTGTTTGGCGTGAGAAATGCCCTATCTCGGTTGCGATCGCACTTTCTGGATGAACGAGAAGCCAGCAACACCCTGCTTGCCGAACTGATCCAGTCGCTCAGTGTGCAGCAACGCCTGCGGGAATGGTTGCTCAATCTCTCCCTGCAAAACCTGCCTGTTTCAACAGTGCGTCAACTGCGCAAGACTCTGCGCGACTCTGTGCGCACCTACCTGCAAACGCGCGGCGAAGATTTGTTTAATGCCCTCAGTAACTCGGTGGACTGGCACAACGTTGCTGTGCTCATCCTGAACCGTCTCCGTACGTCTGGGGTGGTGAGTGATTCCCTCTATCCCATTAGTCGAGAATTGGCGCTTGTGCTGGAACGCTACCTAGAGAAGGACTTGGAGGCAATCGTTGCTCAAATTATCCCGATTCTGAACATTGACCAGGTGATTATTAACCGTGTCAAGGCCACCTCGCCAGCAAACCTGGAACTGGCTATCCAGGAAATTGTCCGCACCGAACTTCAGGGCATTGTCAACTTGGGAGGGCTTCTAGGTATCCTGGTTGGCCTAATGCAGACTGTTTTCCTGATCTTGACGCGCTCGTAGACACAGGCGTTTGACGATATGGCGCTACGCACTCATGCTGTCAAACGCGTTTTGTGGGAAATTCCGCGCCGCGGAGGTCCCACAAAACGCGTTGTCCTAACCGATGCGTGAGCGCTATACCAGGGCAGGTTCCAGCGCACTCAGGTGGGGATAGAGGGGGAATCGTTCGCAGAGTGCAGCGACGCGACGACGGCACTCTGTGGCGATCGCCTCATCGTCTGGGTTTAACAAACGATCGGCGATGATGTTGCCGATCTCTGTGAACTCAGCCGTCCCCATGCCACGGGTGGTCATCGCAGGAGACCCCAGCCGCAGACCACTGGTGACAAAGGGGGATTCCGGATCAAAGGGCACAGTATTCTTGTTGGCTGTAATGTTGACTGCACTCACTAATTGATCTGCCACTTTCCCCGTCATGCCGATAGAGCGCAGATCCAACAGCAGCAGGTGGTTATCCGTCCCACCAGAGACCAACTTCACACCCCGTCGCTGCAGTTGGGCCGCCAAGGCTTGGGCATTCTGGATCACTTGGCCCGCATAGGTCTTGAACTCAGGTTGGAGGGCCTCCCCAAAGGCCACCGCCTTGGCTGCAATGACATGCTCTAGTGGGCCACCCTGGGTGCCAGGGAAGACAGCCTTATCAAACTTCTTACCCAGTTCGGCATCGCGTGTCAGAATGAGGCCACCGCGCGGACCACGCAGGGTCTTGTGAGTAGTGGTGGTGACCACATCACAGTGAGGAATAGGGTTGGGGTGATGGTCTGCGGCCACCAGCCCTGCAATGTGGGCGATGTCAGCCATCAGGTAAGCCCCTACTTCATCGGCAATCGCCCGGAACTTGTCAAACTCAATCACACGGGAGTAGGCCGAATAGCCGCAGATGATCAGCTTAGGACGGTGCTGCAACGCCAGTTCACGGATCTGGTCAAAGTCTAGCCGCTCAGTCTCCTGGTTCACCCCGTAGTGACAGGCTTTGAACCACTTGCCCGACACGTTGACCGGCGACCCGTGGGTAAGGTGGCCGCCGTGGGAGAGATCCATGCCCATAAAGGTATCCCCCGGCTCTAGCAAAGCCAGGAAGACGGCAAAGTTTGCCTGGGCACCAGAGTGAGGCTGCACGTTGGCATGGGCCGCACCAAACAGTTGCTTGGCCCGGTCGATGGCAAGCTGCTCTGCTTCGTCGATAAATTCACAGCCGCCGTAATACCGCTTTTTGGGCAGTCCTTCTGCATACTTATTCGTCAGGACAGACCCTTGAGCTGCCATTACTGCCGCCGAAGTAAAGTTTTCGCTGGCAATTAGTTCCAGGTGGTCGCGCTGACGCTGAAGCTCACGCTGAATGATCCCAGCGATCGCCGGATCCATTTTCGCTAAAATATCCCAGTTTGATTGAGTCACAAGTCAACCCCCAGAAAAATTTCACTCATGCCGTCACGAGCGTTCCGTAATACGTAGACAGTAGATTAACGTGAGTTCGATAGTCGCCGTTTGAGGAGTGTGTACACACGCGCTCACTCAAAGCCAGGCGTCGAACTTAGCGTTAGCTTGAGGTCGGATCAGTGCCGCTGCGATCGCTCACTGAAGCGCCGCATCTCAAGGCACAGAATATCAACCCCAGATCCCTGATCATACCTCCCTTTCCTAGTGGCCTCATAAAGTTCCTGTCAAGGCCAGCAATTCTCAGGATGAAAACTAGGCGTTGGAGGAGTGCATCTGTAGGGTGCAACCCTCACCAGAAGCCCAAAATGAGAACTGCTATGCACTGCTGGGTGGCGGCGTATGCAGCAAACGAAAAATCGGGGATGGGACGACGTGCGAGAGTCTGGCGCGTCTCTCTCAGTCCCTCCAACAGCATCATCGGATACTTCGGTGGTGCTGCTCTGCCTCTAAATTGGGTACAGATGGGTACAGATAAATTTAATCAACAATCCTAGAGCGCTTCTGGGGGCAGGCTTAGAATAGGTTTGTCGGCACTAAGCGTTAGGATGAACGGCGCGGTGGAGGTGTCACATGTTAGTCATTCTGATGGAAGATCAGCTTCTGCAACCTCAGCAGGTCTGTCAAACCTGTTTGATGGCTGATCAGCAAGGACAGCCAAGATGGGATCAGGGGCAGTTGCGCTGCGGGCGGGCGCTGCAAAAGATGGCAGAGCAGTTCCCAACCCAGTACGAGTGTCAGATGGGGTTTCGCGTCGCCAATATTGAGTAGTCGCTCCTCAGGAGAATCCTGAGGCACTCAACTGCCGAGCCGTTGCAGCGGATCGGTTCCTCTTCAAATCCCTGATCGTCAAATCACTGTCGCTGTTTTAGGGGGATGGTCACCACAAACTCGGCCCCCCTGCCAGGTTCAGAGATGCATTCCAGGGTGCCACCGTGGCGCTCAGTGATGATCTGATAGCTGATAGAAAGCCCCATGCCTGTGCCTTTGCCCACTTCTTTGGTGGTGAAGAAAGGGTCGAAGAGTCGCTGGCGGACAGCCTCTGGTATGCCGGGGCCATTGTCGGCAATCCAGACCTGAACCCATTGCCCCTCCAGCAGGGCTGTGCGAATTCGGATGGTGGGCTGCCAGGTTTCGTCTGAGGTTTCGCCGGAAAGCATTCGGTGCGATCGCTCTGCAGCATCTTCTAGGGCATCAATTGCATTGCTCAAGATATTCATAAACACCTGGTTCAGTTGCCCTGCGTAGCACTCCACCAGAGGCAATTCAGCATACTCCTTAAGCAGCCGAATCTCAACACGACGGCCTTGGTCATTCGTGAGCGCATTACTCTTGCCCTTTAACCGACTTTGCAGAATCATCAAGGTGCTGTCGATGCCCTCGTGAATATCCACCGCTTTGAATTCGGCCTCGTCCATCCGCGAGAATGTCCGCAGAGACGCGACAATTTTTTGAATCCGCTCTGCCCCTAGGCGCATCGAAGCAATCAACTTGGGTAGGTCTTTCAGAATAAAGGGGAGGTCAATCGCCTCGGCTTCTGCTTGAACGGCAGGGGCAGGGACAGGATAGTGTTGCTGGTAAAGGAGCAGCAACCCCATCAAGTCTTGGATGTATTGGGTGGCATGGGAAAGATTGCCATAGATGAAGTTCACTGGATTATTAATCTCATGGGCGACCCCGGCAACCAGTTGCCCCAGGCTCGACATTTTTTCTGCCTGAATCATCTGGGTTTGGGTGCGCTGGAGTTGGCGCAGGGCATCCTGGAGTTCCTCGCTGCGCTGGCGGAGTTTCGCTTCCGATTGCTCTAGTTCAAACTGGGCTTGCTTGCGTTCCGTAATATCGGTCATCGTCCCCACTAGGCGGTAGATTTCGCCAGTGGCATCCTCCAGCAGTGCGCCTCGGTCTTCCACAAAGATGTAGCGGCCATCTGCCTGCTGAAAGCGATATTCTACCCAATAGGGCGATCGCTCCTGAATCGACTTTTCCAGCAAATCTGCCGCCATTCTGCGGTCTTCAGGGTGGATGAGTTGCTCCCAAGCATGGACATCGACCTGCTGAAATTCCTCTGGTGTTTTGCCGGTCATCTGGGTGATCGCCCCAGCCCAGCGGATTTCTCCTGTAATGAAGTTGTAGTCATAGATCAACTGCCCGGTTTGCTCAGCCACCAACCGGAAGCGCTCTTCACTTTCCTGCAGGGCTTGCTTCGTTTGAATGCTCTCCGTGATATCGACGGTGGTGCCAATGATGCGGTAGATGCGCCCTGCGACATCGCGCACCGGAGAGAGGGTGGTGAAGAACCACTGGGGTTGACCATCAGGTTTTGGAATACATTCCTCGTAGGAAAAGGAAGCCCCCGTTTTCAAGCAGGTTTGGTAGTTGTGGGCGACTTGGGCTCCAGCCGTCTCGCCATACATCTCTATGGGGGTTTTGCCCACCAAGTCTTGTTTAGAGATTGGTTGGATGCGGATCAGGCCGGCATTGCAGTCTGCATAGCGGAAACTACCGTCTTCGTTGACCGCGACGACAAAAATTCCCTGGTCGGTGCCGTCGTAAATACTGCGGAGAAATTGCTCCTGCTCCCGCAACTCGGCGGTTCGGGCGGCAACCTGTTGCTCCAGTTCAGCTTTGGCCTGGGCAAGAGCAAGTGATGCCTGCCGTTGTTCAGTAATGTCACGAATGGTGCCAACAATAAAGTAACGACCGCTGACATCCTGAAAACGGCTTTTGCGCGTCGAGAGGTAACGTAGTTCACCTGTCTGAGTCGTAATGGCCTCTTCGTCGATACTTTCCTCGCCAGTGCTGAGGATCTGACTCTCCTTTTCCCAGAAGGCATCGGCCTGCTCTGCTGGGAAAAGGGCATAATCTGTTTGACCCAAAAGTGCTGCTTGCGATCGCCCAACTAGCTTGCAAAACGCCTGATTCACCAACACAAAACAGTGCTGTTCATCTTTGACAAAGATTGGATCAACAGAACTATTGATAATGTTGTACAGAAATTGCTGAGAGTGATGCACCTCAGCTTTGGGACAGAGCAAATTTTCACGGGTCAGAGGAGAGGACATTTTTGGGTCACCATGGTCACTTTGACAGGAAGTAGACACCCTGGTTGAGCAAGCCGAGATTTGGTATAGGACGGTTCTACATCCTGGCATCCCAGTCTGAATCAGGGATTACAAGATTGCAGGGGTCTTACCAAATGGCCTAGCACGCGCAACCAAGTTCCTGGGTCCTGGGGAGCACGGCCTGTGGTTGGAACTACACAAAGAGTCTGCAAAGAACTTGCACGTTCAGACTTCCATCCACCCTCTGTGCAACTTCAAAGCACCGATCGTGTAAGGGGTCAGGATGATACAGGAACACTAGGTCAAGGAAGTCAACGTCTCCATTAGGCAGTGGAGTAGTCAAGCCTCCACTACCGGATAGAGATATCAAATCCAGAGTGCCCAGATTTTAGGAATTGCAATCTTGAGTGGCGATATGGCAGTCCATTGCCTAAGGGTTGTGACCACCCAGTCAGAGCAGGAAGCTCATCAGGAAAATGCGTTACTTTATTAGCAGTAGGTTCTAGAATGAGTTCACGCAGATAGTAAAGGCTTGAGGAGAGCAATCATGACTTGGCGTGGTGCGACAACCCCTTCAGATCGGTTTTTTTCATGCCTCCCTTACCTCATCCCCCTGTTTGATGGCTTGACCTTTGGTATGCCATTCTTTAACCAGTTTCCAGCACTCCAGGTCTTGCTACTGCCTTTCCTGCCGCTCTTGCAGATCTACTCGTTGCCCTTTGCTAGCCTGATCATCTTCTTCGTGGTTTTCCTGCTAGTGGTGCGGAACATGAATATCTCTCACTTCATCCGCTTCAATGCGATGCAGGCCATCATGATTAGTATTGTGGTCTTCCTCTGCCGGATTGCCGTTAGCTTCATCCTGCAACCCATCTTTCAAGATGGCTTGATCCTTGAGACTCTTTACAACGTTGTGTTTTTGGGTGTGGTTGCTGCGGTTGTTTACTCGGTAGTCCAGTCTGCAATGGGTCGGTATGCCGAGATCCCGACGCTCTCCGAGGCGGTTCACATGCAGGTGCGTTAGGTCATCCGGTTAAACGTCAGTTCTGGTTCAACGGGTGTTGGGGCACCGCGCCCGACGCGGTGCCTCAGCACCCTTGGTGTTTCGTGTACGCCGCGCATGGAACATCAAGGATGTCAGCTTATCCGGAATTCACGTTATTAGGGTTGTCATCTGCCATCAAACAGCCCTAGACAAGGGGGCATTCAGGGTGGGCTGAGACGCTTGACTTTTGTGGTGCGCACGAGAGTCAAGCGTCTTAGCTGATTCCGAATTGATGGTTTGGCGTTGCTTAATCCAAATTATGATGTTTTGAGTGAGGGGCGCACGGAGTGCGCCCCTCACTCAAAACATCATTGATTAAATCAGCAATGCCGATGGTTTTAGGGGAATGATGAAGGGAGAATGACGGGTCAGGCGATCGCCACCACGCCTGCTGGTCTACGGCTTTCCACCGGGTTCTCCAGGCAGCCAATCCCCTCGATCTCCACTCGGATGCGATCGCCCACATGCAGGGAGCCAATGCCCTGGGGCGTGCCAGTGAGGACGACATCCCCTGGTAACAATGTCATCACCTGACTGATGTAGGACACCAAAAACTCTGGAGGGTAGGTCATCTCGCTAATCAGCGCCGACTGGACTGGGTTGGGGTCATCGTTAATGAAGGTCTGAAGTTGGGCTGCTGGGCTGATCTCCCGCACAATCCAGGGACCTAACGGACAAAAGGTGTCAAACCCCTTTGCTCTGGTCCACTGGTTGTCTTTCTTCTGCAAGTCCCGCGCCGTCACATCATTAGCGATTGTGTAGCCCCAGATTTTCGCCTGGGCTTCTTCAGGCGTACAGTCACAGCAGCGATCGCCAATGACCAGCGCTAGTTCCCCCTCATAGTCAACCCGTTGAGACTGCGGAGGATACTGGATTGCGGTCTCATGGGCGATCACGGTGGTGGGAGGTTTGAGAAATAGCAGGGGTTCTTGAGGAGTCTCACCGCCCATCTCGGCAGCGTGCTTGGCATAGTTCTTCCCCACCGCCACAATTTTTGAAGGAGCGCAAGGCGCTAACAAACGGTAGCTCCCTGGCTCCAAATATTGCTCAGTGGCCTGCCCCCGCAACCAAGGCGGTGCATCAAACACCTGGACCCTGCGATCCAGTAAAAGTAGCCCATAAAACAATTGTCCGGTTGTTGTCTGCACCCGCACGTAGCGCTGCGCCATAGCTTTACAGTGTGAATCAGTGATAGAATTGTAGATCCTTGCTTTGAAGGTGAATGTCCGGTGGAGCATTCGTGGGAATCATCCATGATTCTCCCACGGTTAGTCGCTCTCAACGTTTACCGTTAAAGCCGTTTGTCCATAAGGGAGCCATTGAATGAACTACGAAACAATGTATATCCTCCGTCCCGATCTGGGGGATGAGCAGACCGATCAAGCAATCACAAAGTATCAGAATTTGCTGAAGGAACAGGGCGCAACCAACATCGAAACCCAGCACCGAGGTAAGCGTCGGCTGGCCTATGAAATTGATCGGCACCGCGAAGGGATCTACGTCCAGATGAACTACACCGCTAGCGGTAACACCGTCGCAAATCTAGAGCGAGCCATGCGTCTGAGTGAAGAGGTCATTCGCTATCTCACCATCAAGCTGGAGAAGGCTGAAGCAAACGTGTAGAGTGTCTCTCTAGGTCGCCTCTTAGCGTATGGCGTTTGAATTCACAGGAACTCAGGCTTCAGGGGGTTAGCAGGTCTCATTTTGGCCTGCTGGTGTGGTTTTTGTCTGTCCGTAGTAGGCGAAAATCTAGGCGAAAATCACACTAGACGTTTGTTGTCTGACACAGGAATCCTACAAGCGATCAGTATTAACGTGAATTCCGGATAAGCTGAAACCCTTGCTGTTCCGTGCGCGGCGCGCACGGAACAGCAAGGGTTTTTGGGCATTGTGCACGGCGCGGTGCCCCAAAACCCCTCAACCAAAGCTGACGTGGTGTGATGCAAAATTGTGTTGTGCAAATTGTGTTGTGCAAAT
>DVEB01000326.1 GCA_015295905.1 Synechococcales cyanobacterium M55_K2018_004 | reverse complement strand
CGTGCGCGTCGCGCACGGAACAGCAAGGGTTTCAGCGTATCCCGAATTCACGTTAAAAGACGATCAATTAAGAATTGTTGGAACTCGGAAGACAATTCCGGAAATGTGCGTTTATCAAAGGGAGGAACCGATCGGAAACCAGTGAGGGGATTGTTGCCATGCGGCGCACAATGAAATTGGCGATGGGGCTGCTGTTGGGATTGCTAATGGCTTGGTGGCTGTCGTCCTGCCACCCCCAAAATTTGCTACCAGGACAACCCCTCGCAGCGGTCGATCCCCTCCCCCTGCCACAGTTGCCCGCGTGGATTGAGCAGATTAGTCCTACAGGGGAAGCCAAACCGTTGTCGCAGATTCGCATCCGCTTCAAAGACCCCCTCATTCCCGTTGAAAGCCTGGATGGCGAGGGCCAACAAAAGCTAGACCTGTTTGAAATTACGCCTGCCCTGCCCGGACGCTTCCGCTTCCTGACGCCACGCATGGTGGGCTTTCAGATGGATGAGGCGATCCCAATGGCAACGCGAGTGCGGGTGACACTCAAGGCCGGACTAGAGGACTTGAACAACCATCGCCTGGATCAGGATTTAGCCTGGACATTTAATACTGAACCCGTCAAGCTTGTGAACTTGCCGGGACTGCCGCTGGAATCGACTGATGAAGTGGAACCAATCGACCTCCAGCCAGCGTTGGAAGTGACCTCGAATGTGGAGTTAGACCTGGCGACCTTGCAGGAAAAAGCAGCGCTGATCCCAGAAGGCAGCGACAGTCGCGTTGGGGTGCGGGTTGCCTTGAAGGACGACACTCAGGGCAGTGAGTCAACTCGGGAGAATTCGCCCCAACAACAGTTTGACCCCTCCCAGAAGCCCTGGATCTATACCCTCACCCCAGAGCGATCGCTCGCTCAAGCCACCACCTATCGGGTTGAGATTGCCCCCGGTTTGCGTCCGGCCAAGGGCAATCTGCCCAGCGAAACGCCCTTTGTCAGCAAAGTCAAAACCTATGCCCCTCTTGCTTTCCAGGGCATTGAACTGACGGGACAACCCGATGCGGGCGGTGCTTTTGGACGCTTCGTTGCCGGTGTTGCAACGTTGAAATTCAATAATGGACTGTCTGCGGAGGAGGCGATCGCCCAGGTGCAAATTTCCCCGCCTCCTAAGTCATCGCCACAACCCGTCAGAGTGTATGAGGGCGATCGCGCCATGGCCCTCAACCCCTGGTCCCTCGAACCGGCCACCACCTACACCATTACGCTGGGAGCCAACTTGAAGGACAAATTTGGGCAAACGCTGGGCAAGCCTGTCACGGTGGAGTATTCCACGGGGGATGTTGCGCCTGAATTTTGGGCACCGACGGATCTCAACATCTTCCCTGCCAGCAAGAACCTGCAACTCAATTTATCCGCCATTAACTTGCCCGAAGCTAGCTATAAAGCCGCGTTTCGCGTCATACAACCGACCGATCTGGTCTATGTTGATTCGGCCTATCCCTACGGCGAAGGCAAGGATCTGTTACCCAAGCCTGCCACCTGGCAATCGTTTCCGCTGCCAGCCCAGACTAAGAATCAATCCACCGAAGTTGCCATTCCCCTAAAAGAACTGTTGGGCGGTGAAACAGGGATGCTTGCCTATGGGGTGCAGGCAAAAACCTATCAATACCTAGAGGATGGACGACAGACTTGGCGTGAACCCAGCTACTATGGCCTGGTGCAACTCACGAATCTTGGTGTCTTTGCGCAGTGGTTCCCAGAATCGGGGCTGGTGCGCGTGCATCAACTGTCGGATGGAAAAGGCGTGGGCAATGCCCAGATTGAGGTGTATGAGTCGCAACTAGAGGCTAAGTCCATCGGCTCTGCGGCTCCCTGTGCCACTGGAACAACGGATGAAACTGGCACCCTGGTCTTCAATGCCGCCACCCTGCGCGGCTGTTTTAAGGGAAAGGCGAGCTTCCAAAATCCGCCACAGTTATTGACGATTGCCCGCCTAGGCCAGGACTGGTCTTTCGTCCGCACATTAGACTGGAGCGGCGATTACGACTACGGCATGTCGCTGGGCTGGAATGCTGACAAACCGGAGGCCCGCGGCACCATTTTTAGCGATCGCCAGCTCTACCAACCTGGCGAAACCGGCTGGTTTACCGGCATTGCCACCTATCTCAAAAATGGTGAACTGCGGCAAGACAAAAATGTCCGCTACACGATTACGATGGAAGACCCCAACGGCAAGATCACCAACCTGGGGACACAGACCACCAACGAATTTGGCACCTTTTCTCTCGAGGTTCCCTTAGAGCGCACCCAACCGCTGGGCTTTTACACCATGCGTGCCAAGAGTGATGCTGGCGTGGAAATTCTCGGTGAGTTTCGTGTTGCAGAATTTAAGCCACCCAACTTTAGAGTCGATTTAACGTTAGACAAAGAAATCGCTCAGATGGGTGAAACCGTCACGGCGAAAACCCAGAGTAATTACCTGTTTGGCCCCCCAGTGCAAGGCGGCAAGGTGAAGTACTATGTCACTCGTCAGCGGGCCTATTTTGTGCCGCCCGGCTGGGAGCAATTTTCCTTTGGGCGGCAGTGGTTCTGGCCTGAAGAAGAACCCACCATCTCACCCGATGTTTTGCAAAATAGTGGCGCCCTCGATAGTGCCGGCAGCAGCAGTCAGGCGGTTTCCGTGGAACCAGGGTTGCCCTACCCGATGACCTATCGGGTTGATGCGCAAGTGTCGGACGTCTCAAATCTCTCGGTGTCGAGCAGCAAAGAATTTACGGTGTTGGTGAGCGATCGCCTGATCGGTCTGAACAGCGATTTCGTTGCTACGGCCAACCAGCCTTTTAAGGTGCAGGTGATTGTCACCGATCCCCAGGGACGGGCGATCGCCAATCAACCAGTGCGCATTGAACTGCAGAAGATGAATTACAGCAGTGTGACTCAGGTGATTGAAGGCAGTCGCACCGCAAAAGACCAGGTGGAGTACCAGACCGTGGCCCAACAGGAGGTCCGTTCTGGCCAAGCGCCGGTGACGGTCGAGCTCACGCCAAACGCAGCAGGTTCCTATCGGATTCGAGCCAATTTTACGAACCGTCGTGAAGAGGTCACGGCGACTGACCTCCAGATCTGGACGACGGGTGAAGGGACCGCAGTCTGGGGCGATCGCTACACCAACGAACGCCTGGAACTAGAACTCGACAAAGAAACCTACAAACCGGGGGAAACGGCGACCGTCCTGATCCAGTCTCCCTATCCCGCCGGTGAACTGTATTTTTCTGTGGTGCGCCATGGCACCCTGCTGAAGCGCGTGACCAAGGTGACGGGGAGCGCTCCCAAAGTCCAGTTCCAGGTGACACCAGAAATGTTGCCCAATGCTGCGGTGGAAGCTGTCCTCGTGCGTCAGGGCACGCCCCTGGAGCAAATTAGCACCACAGAACTCGATACGCTGAAAGACCTAGTGCGCATTGGCCTGACCCCCTTCAAGGTCAACGTGGAAGACCGTTACCTCAAGGCCCAGGTCACCCCCGCCCAGCAGACGCTGCAACCAGGACAGTCCCAAACCCTGCAACTGCAACTTCAGGATGCCCAGGGGCGACCCACGGCGGGCCAGTTCACAGTCATGGTGGTCAACGAGGCGGTGCGCCAACTGACGGACTACCGCCCGCCTAACCTGGTAGAGACTGTCTACGCCGAACAGCCCGTCTCCACTCGCTTTGGAGACAACCGGGCCGATGTG
This sequence comes from Synechococcales cyanobacterium M55_K2018_004, assembly GCA_015295905.1. Classification (GTDB taxonomy): domain Bacteria; phylum Cyanobacteriota; class Cyanobacteriia; order Elainellales; family Elainellaceae; genus DVEB01. The sequence continues at coordinate 2,357 of DVEB01000326.1, read as the reverse complement.
GTTTTGCAGCAGCCCAGTTCCCCCATCGATAAAGGCTGGGGCTACGGTGGTGGCTTTGCCGCAGGTGCGGGCAGCACCCGCATCCGCACCGACTTCAAAGCTTTGGCCTACTATAACGGGGCACTGCAAACTGATGACCAGGGCCGAGCCAGCGTGACCTTCACCCTGCCCGATGACCTGACCACGTGGCGGGTGATGGTGGTGGCCACGGATGGCAAGCTCCACTACGGCAATGGGGAAGCCACCTTTGTGACCACAAAGCCGTTGGTGACCAATCCTGTACTGCCGCAGTTTGCCCGACCAGGCGATCGCCTTCAGATTGGCCTCGCAGTCACCAACAATACGGGCAATGTTGGCACCCTCTCGATTAGTGGCAGTGTCCACGGTGGGCTAAGCCTCGAAACCAGTCAGACCAATACCATCCAAACTCAGTCCAACGCCCCAGCCAATGGGGCAACCGCAGCCTATCGCTTCCCGGTGGTGGTTCAAAATGAGAACCCGTCGAAAATACGACTGCGATCGCAACTCAACGGTAACGAAGATGGTTTCGAGGTCCCCCTGGAGATTCGGTCTCAACACATGACAGAACAGGTGGTGGACACAGGAGCCACTCAAAGCCGAGTCCAGATCCCCCTTAACGTTAATCCGCCGCAGGACAATTCCATTGGGGGGTTAGACCTGACCTTAGCAAGTACGCTCATCCCCGAGATCACGCAACCGGCAAAACAAGTCTTGCAGGAAGAACAACTCCCCTTCCTAGAAACGGCGGCCAGTCAGTTGGCGATCGCCGCCAGCCTGCACTACCTCTCGCAAACCTTTGGGCAGACCTTCGGCGAATATCGCCCCCCACAACAGGCTGCCAATGCCCTGGAACGGTTGCAGCGACTACAGCGCCCCGATGGCGGTTTTGCCTCCTTCCCGCGTCAGGAACAATCGGACCCCTTTGTGTCGCCCTATGCGGCTGACAGTATTGCCCTGGCAACCGAGGTCGGATTTGAGGTAAATGCTGGCCTGCGCGATCGCCTCAAGACCTACCTACAAAAAATCCTGGCAAACCCGGCCCAGTACGACTACTGCAAACAACAAGCCTGTCAGGATCGGGTGCGCTTAGGCGCATTGCTGGGGCTAGAGGCGTTGGGCGATCGGCGGAGCGATTTCCTTGCCGATCTGTACGAACGCCGCGCCCAGTTCGATCCAATGGCGCAAATCCAACTGGCTCGGCTACTGTCTGGTTTTTCAGAATGGCAAACGGAAGCAAACGCATGGACTGCCCAACTCCAGGAGACCATTTATCAGACGGGGCGGACTGCCACGGTCAATGCCCCACAAGGATGGGCATGGCTGGGTTCTGCAACCGCAACCCAAGCGGAAGCCCTACGGCTCTTCACAGCACGTAACGCACCGATGGAACAACTCGATCGCCTCGCACAAGGCTTGCTAGACCAGCGCCGGCAGGGCACCTGGGGCAGCACCTACGACAACGCCCAGGCACTCACTGCGTTGACAGTCTATTCTCGCTTATTACCAGAACCGCCCAATTTCACTGCCACTGCCACACTGGCAAACAAATCTTTGCTGAGTGCCCAATTCCAGGGCTATAACCAGACCACGGCATCGACTTCCGTCCCCATGGCCGATCTGCCGCGTGGCAAGCAGACCCTCACCTTGCAAAAGTCAGGCCAGGGAACCTTGCGCTACCTCGCAACCTATCGCTATCCGCTGCCAAAGGATGCACCGGGACGCTTCAACGGTCTACGGGTCACGCGCCAAATTCACCCGGCCAATCAAACCACGGTTCTAAAGCGCATGGGACTGGTGTCTACGCGTGAACCGTTCACCGTACAAGCCGGTCAGGTCTTCGATATTGAACTGGAGATTGTCACTGACCATCCCGTCAACCATGTCCTCATCACAGATCCCCTGCCCGCAGGCCTGGAAGCCGTCGATGCCAGCTTCCAAACTTCGACACGGGCGCTGCAGGCCCGGTCCGATAGCTGGCAGATCGGGTATCAGACCATCTACCGCGATCGCATTGTGGCCTACGGCGATCGCCTCGATGCAGGTGTTTACACCCTCCACTATCTGGCTCGCTCCGTGACACCAGGCACCTTCCTCTATCCAGGCACTGAAGCCCACTTGCAGTATGCTCCCGAAGAATTTGGCCGAGCTGCGACTACTGTGTTAACCGTGAGTGAATCATCCTCGTAACGATCCGCCAGCAACCAAAGGGGCGGCGAGGACAGGACGCAGGGGGTCTACCCCGGCACCCCGTCCTCATGCTTTCCTGACACTAATGACACGGAATCCGTCGGTGATTGAGTCGGTTTGTCGTGGTGTAAAACGTGCGCGCAGCGCAC
>DVEB01000336.1 GCA_015295905.1 Synechococcales cyanobacterium M55_K2018_004 | reverse complement strand
CCGGGAAGCTTTTCTGTTACTAGTGTTTATTGCTACTTTCCAAATATCCTCTTAGACAAACTATCGCTCAAAGGCAGTGGTTCTCTGCCTTTGAGCGATACCTATAAAAACGATGCCTATAAATAATTCAGCCCATCTCTGACGACTCGCCACTTTTGTTTATCACGCTTTGCGTTGTCAAACTCTTTTATCCCTCCTCACCCGCTTTTGGCTATGACCCATTATCAAACTACTATGTCTGTCTCCCTAATTCAGCCTCTTGCCATACCACTCCCTGCTCAGTTTGAACGTGCATTTGGGCTTCAGACCCAGGCTCGATGGTTGGGGCTGTACTGGGAACCCCAACTTGCTCAAGTCTGCTACACCGATGGTGAAACTGTTGGCATCGGCAACACCCAAGCTTGGCAGTTATTTTGCGCCCATCCAGATATAAACCCTTTGCTTTCGTCCTATCGCTTGGGAGATGATGGTAACTCTGCCCAGCACTATCTGCTGCTTGATCGCCAAAATCGGCAGCTTTATGTGGGTGAAGCAGCCGTAGTGACTGACTGTCTCCAGCACCCCGCCACCCTAGAGATGCTGGCCCAACTCCATCAGCCCCAAAAGCAGCCGTTCAGACAATGGCAAGACTATCTAAAGACGTTCATTGCCCAAAAATGGCTGCTAGCTCTAGCCGGGGTTCGGGATAAGCTGAAACCCTTGCTGTTCCGTGCGCGACGCGCACGGAACAGCAAGGGTTTTGGGGCACCGCGCCCGGCGCGGTGCCCCAAAACCCTCTTAACCCGAACTGACGTTGAATAGAAGTAGTCTCAACGATTGCTGGGTTAATCATTTTGCCCTTGCCCTCAATCTCCTTCTAGGCAAGGGAGAGGAGCCTTTGAGTGAAGCAACGCCGTTTAGTCTACTTGTAAGACGAGTCCCTTCAGGTAAAGCCCTTCGGGGTGGTAAATACTGACGGGATGGTCTGCTGGTTGGGTGAGAGAGTGGAGAATGCGAATTACCTTACCAGACTCGATCGCACCTGCGGTGACTCCCCCTTTGAACAGGTCGGGAGTCACCACCTGCGAACAGGAGAAGGTAAATAACAGGCCACCCGGACTAAGTTTATGCAAAGCAAGAGAGTTCAGCCGCTTATAGGCCATGACAGCTTGATGACGTGCTGTGATATTTTTGGCAAAGGCTGGTGGATCAAGGATGATGACATCATAGCTGGCATCACACTCCTTCAGGAAGGTAAAAACATCTGCTGTAAATGCGGTATGAGAAATATTTGCTGAATTGTTTAGCTCAATATTAGTTTTTGTCCATTCAATCGCTTTTGCTGAACTGTCAACAGAATGAACTTCCTTGGCATTTGCTCGCACAGCATATACGGAGAATCCACCGGAATAACAAAAAGTATTTAAAACTCGTTTCCCGGTTGCGTAGTTTCCCAATAAGGCCCGGTTGTCTCGTTGATCTAGAAAGAATCCTGTCTTTTGTCCTGTTTCCCAATCAACGAAGAACTGGTGTCCGTTCTCTAGTACCTTTTCATGGGTGCGATCGCCCAGCCAATACTGGTTCTCCACTGGCATTTCTGCCCGGGGCAACACGGCCGCACTCTTGTCATACACTGCTTTCAGGGCCGAACCATAGATGGACTGAAGCGCATGTAGGAGGTGCGATCGCGCTTCCTGCATGCCCAGTGAATAGGCTTGCACAACTGCGGTGCCGTTATACCAGTCCACAATCAACCCTGGTAGACCGTCGCCTTCCGCATTGATCAGACGGTAGCAGTTGGTGCGATCGCTCCCCACAAGACCTGCATTCTGCCGCACTGCAAACGCCTGTTTCACCCGTTCCTCAAACAGGGTTCCAAGCTCTTCCACGGGCTGAAACGACAGAATTTTGACTGCAATGTTGCTGGGGCTGTAATGCCCCACGGCCAAAAAATCGCCGCTCTCATTCACAACTTCAACAACAGACCCTTCACGCACCGCTTGGTCAACTGCTTTAATTGCGCCAGAGAAAATCCAAGGATGAAAACGTTTCACCGCATCGGCTTTATTGTTACGCAAAATGACCTTCGGAAAAGCAGACATAGATTACAGGCGAGAAGATACAGGTGAAGAGAGCGTCTTCTACTATAGCAATCTCAAAATTAATCATGCGATCGCCACGCTGGGCAGCTTTGATGCCAACGCCACCACTGGGCTAGGTGCATTTGGTTACTTGGGCATGGAAGACAACGGTAGCTTGGGCTTCAATCTCACGAGTCCGGTTTCGACCAGTGGCCCACTCTACCTCTATATCGGTGTATATCGGTGAAGTGGGCGACAATGGCGAAGTAGCTACGGGGCAAATCGTGGTGTCTAGCAGACCTGTGAACCAAATCCCCACCCCCGCTCTGTTGCCAGGATTGGTGGCACTAGGCTTGAGAGGACTTTGCAAAGGACGCGCTGAAGTAGAAGACCAGTCATTGACAGAAGCCTAGAGTTAGTCCACAGCTTGCACCATTGACGCCAATTCTTCAAACTCTCACGATGGATATTAAACAAGGAGGGAGGCGCGGAGTCCTTCTGCAAAGGGGGCATTGTCGTAAAGCCTGTCACCCCAGATGGGAAGAGATCAGTCATCATAGTAGGGTGGAGCGTAACACACAGAAGGCAGAGTAGGGATGGCAGGATTTAACATCAAAGCGCCGTTCGAGCCCATGGGAGACCAGCCCAAGGCGATCGCCCAACTGACTGAGTTTATCAATGGCAATCACCGCTATCAGACCCTACTGGGCGCAACCGGCACTGGTAAGACCCACACCATTGCGCGGGTGATCCAGAATGTGGGCAAGCCAACCTTAGTTCTGGCTCACAACAAAACACTGGCAGCCCAGTTGTGTAACGAGTTGCGTGAATTTTTCCCCGACAACGCAGTGGAATATTTCATTAGTTATTACGATTACTATCAGCCAGAAGCCTACATTCCCGTTACCGATACCTACATTGCCAAGACGGCTTCGATCAACGACGAGATCGATATGTTGCGGCACTCTGCGACGCGATCGCTATTCGAGCGGCGAGACGTGATTGTGGTCGCCTCTATTAGCTGCATCTATGGCCTGGGCATTCCATCAGAGTATTTGAATGCAGCCGTGTCTATCAAAGTGGGAATGGAGGCTGACCAACGGCAGATTCTCCGCGACCTCTCCGTGATCCAGTACGAACGCAATGACTTGGATGTGGGGAGAGGCCGTTTTCGCGTCAAGGGCGATGTCCTAGAAATTGGCCCCGCCTATGAGGACCGCATCATTCGTGTGGAATTCTTTGGTGATGAAATTGATGCAATCCGATACATTGATCCGATCACGGGTTCAACCCTGCAAAGCATGGAGTCGGTGAATATTTATCCAGCAAAACACTTTGTCACGCCTGAAGAACGACTGCAGGAAGCCTGCGAAGCAATTCAACAAGAACTGAAAGAACAACTCGAGGCATTAGAAAAGGCTGGGAAATTACTCGAGGCTCAACGCCTAGAGCAACGCACCCGCTATGATCTAGAGATGCTGCGCGAGATTGGTTACTGTAACGGCGTTGAAAACTATGCCAGACATCTGGCAGGCCGACCAGCCGGGACACCCCCCGAATGTTTGATCGATTACTTCCCCAAAGACTGGCTGCTGGTGATTGACGAGTCGCACGTCACAATTCCGCAAATTAAGGGGATGTATAATGGCGATCGCTCTCGCAAGCTGACCTTGATTGAACATGGGTTCCGCCTTCCTAGTGCCGCCGACAACCGTCCGTTGAAGGAAGAAGAATTTTGGGCCAAGGTGAACCAATGTATCTTTGTGTCTGCCACTCCTGGCGATTGGGAGTTGGAGGTTTCAGACGGTCAGTTTGAGCTCGTGGGTGAGGGCAATGCCCAGGTCAAACGCTATATTCCAGGAACCGGACGCGTTGTTGAACAAATTATTCGACCGACGGGTGTGCTGGATCCTGAGATCTTTGTCCGCCCAACAGAAGGGCAAATCGATGACCTGCTCAGTGAAGTGAATGCACGTGTCGCTAAAGGTGAACGCACCTTAGTCACGACTCTGACAAAACGGATGGCGGAAGACTTGACAGAATATTTTCAGGAACGAGCCGTTCGCGTCCGTTACCTGCACTCTGAGATCAATTCCATCGAACGGATTGAAATTTTACAGGATCTGCGTCAGGGAGCGTTTGATGTGTTGGTGGGGGTCAACCTGCTGCGGGAGGGGCTAGACTTGCCAGAGGTTTCCCTCGTTGCCATCCTCGACGCTGACAAAGAGGGCTTTCTGCGGGCAGAGCGATCGCTCGTGCAGACCATCGGACGGGCGGCGCGTCACGTTCAAGGACAGGCAATTCTCTATGCCGACAATTTGACAGACAGCATGGCAAGGGCGATCGAGGAAACGGAGCGCCGTCGCGCCATCCAGAAGCGATATAACGAAGAGCACGGCATTGTGCCGACCCCAATCGTTCGACGGCAAAATAATGCCATCTTGCAATTTCTGGAAGTGTCGCGGCGAGTTAGCGCAGCGGAACTAGAGGAAGTCTTTGAGCACTCCGATGAAATGCCTCTGGATGATATTCCAGACCTGATTGTGAAGCTGGAAGCACAGATGAAGGAGGCAGCCAAGAAGCTAGAGTTTGAAGAGGCGGCAAAATTGCGCGATCGCATTAAGCAATTGCGCGATCGCCTGACAGGACGGCGTTCATCCCCCACTTAACATCCGTACATCAGTGTGGATTGCACATTGGGTCATCTCAATTCTCCTCAAGCGCAAAGATCTACCCATGCCGCCCCCCTTTTCGACTACCCTAAAGGAAGGGTTTACAAAAATTAACAACCTTTTGGGTGAACGTTCCCATGAAATGCATTATCAATCGTCGGGCTGAGTTCTCTGCCAGTCACCGCTACTGGCTGCCAGAACTCAGTGAAGCGGAAAACACGACGCGCTTTGGGCTATGCGCCAATGCCCCCGGCCACGGCCACAACTATGTGGTTTACGTCGCAATGGCGGGCGAATTGGATGAATACGGTATGGTGCTCAACCTTTCTGATGTGAAGCAAGTCATCAAGAGAGAAATCACCAGCCAATTGAACTTTTCCTACTTAAATGAGGTGTGGCCTGAGTTTCAGGACACTCTACCCACCACTGAGAACATAGCGCGGGTGATCTGGAATCGCCTTGCTCCCCATCTTCCCCTTGTCCGCATTACGCTCTACGAACACCCCGAACTCTGGGCCGACTACGAAGGAAACCATATGGAAGCCTACCTGACAATTAGCACCCACTTCAGCGCTGCCCACCGCCTTGCCCTGCCCCACCTCACCCTAGAGCAAAACAGCGAAATTTATGGCAAGTGCGCTCGCATCAATGGTCATGGTCATAACTATCATCTGGAAGTCACCATCAAAGGTGAAATTGATCCCCGCACTGGCATGATCGCAGATTTAGTAGCCTTCCAGAAGGCCGTTGATGAGCATGTTGTGGAACCCTTCGATCACACCTTCTTGAACTACGACATCCCCTACTTTGCAAACGTCGTGCCCACCGCTGAGAATATCGCTGTCCACATCCGCGACCTGCTGGAAGAACCCATCCGCAAGATTGGGGCAACACTCCACAGGGTAAAGCTGATCGAAAGCCCTAATAATTCTGCTGAGGTCTATGGCTTGTCTGTCACTGGAACCAATCTTGCTAGAGCGGATGTTCCTGCTTTAGTAAGCGCGTAATGCCTCTTGAGCCTCAGAGGGCGCTTTATGGCGCTACGCACTCATGGCGTAAAAACGTTTTGTAGGAAGCCCTACGCAGCGGGGTTTCCCACAAAACGCTTTGTCCTCACCTATGTGTGCAGGGTGATAATGTGCATGCAGGATACCCTGAAGCCTTTGATTGTCTAGGCGCATCGCGCCCAGACAGTCGAGGCTTTTGGGGCACCGCGCCGCGTGCGGTGCCCCAAAAGCCGCTTCACCCGAACTCACATTAACTATGAGAAACTATCCTGAGGACAGTCCAGAGGATAGAGTTGGCGCATGAGTAACGGCGAGATTGATCGTCTACCTGTGAATCAATTAACTGAGCGGTATAACTTGGTCAGAAGTGCAGTCTACACCAGGTTAGAAGCGCTTGGGATTAAACCCGAGCGAATAGGAAATAAAGCCTATGTCAATGCTCAGCAAATTCAACTTCTGGATGACCTGCATGATTTCATTAACTCGGGTGGAACAACCGCAGAATTCAAGGAGCGTCGGGGCTTGCCGAAGGGGGATGAGCAACCCGTTGAATCGTCCTCTGGACTGTCCACTGTTCCACCAGACTTTGCCCGCTTAGTGGCGGCGATCGCTGCTGAAATTGCCTCCAGGTTTCAGCCTTCTACCCCAGAACCCAATCGCTTTGCCTACCTTGAAGTTTTGGAGAAGGCTTATCAGAACGGGTGGCTATTGAGTACTTCAGAAGTGGCGGATCTATTGGATTTGCTCCCTTCAGAGATTCGCCAGTACGGTGACAGTTTTAGCGAAGCTGGCTTCGTTTTCACGAAAGCTGGATATCGATCCGGAGGGGAGGTAGCGTGGAAAGTATCGAAGCTTGTAAAATGAAAAAAGCCAGTCGGCAAACTGGCTTAGTTACGTACTTTCTGTTTGTTCTTGTGGTGATGTTAGTCTTAGCACTGGCATCACCTAATTTTATGGTGATGGACTGTTAGCCACTCTGGCGGAATGGTGCGCCAGCGGAAGATAAACCCACCAGTGGAGGCTGTTCTTCCTGGACCCTCCAGTCTTGTTTCGATACTACCATATCCTGAGGACAATCCTGAGGACAATCCTGAGGATATATTAGGCACGTTCTCCAGATGGCTGTCGCTGCAAGTGAAGGGGGTATATCACCTCTGCCCTCACCCCAAATCCCTCTTCCAACTTGGGAGAGAGACGGTGAAATGCTCGGCGTCCCGTCTCCCAAATTGGGAGATGGGTTGGGGGATGAGAGCCTGCAACGATGACAGGCTCTCGCCAGTTAACGCCTGAGGTGTTGGAGCAGCGAGCCAATGGAGACTGATGTAGCCCAGTCCAGTAGTGCAGTCCAAAGGACTGTCCTCAGGAATCGCACCTTTAAGAATTCATGATCAGCATTCATGTCACAAGGACTGTCTTCAGGACAGTCCTCTGGTCAGCTTGCCCGCCTCCTAGGAATTGGCAGCCCCCTGCGCATGGTGGGCAAACGTCAGCAACCAGAGCAATATGTGCTCCACGCCCAGGTGAGGACAAAGTTTTTTGTGGGAACCCCTGTGCAGCGGGGATTCCCACAAAAAACTGTCTACGAGCGCGTAGCGCCATATTGGTCCGGACATGGGCTAACCATAGAGCCAAGCAAAGGTCTACGACCAGGGCGAAACAGGGATCTACAGGGATCTACTTTGCCAATGCTTGAGGAGTGCAGCAGCCACAAGCACCGCAAAATGAGTGGCAAGGTCGATTGAATTTGGGTCGATGTTTGTTACAACACGATTACAGCGTTAATAGAACTACATAATTAGATAAGATTGACAAGACTTAATCAGGACTGCCATGACTCTGAGACTGATCAAATCCGACGCTACTTTTCCGCCGTTGTTGTTGATTGCTCCCTTCTTCCTGTGGGGAACGGCGATGGTGGCGATGAAAGGAGTGATCCCACACACCACGCCCCTCTTCATGGCAGGTGTCCGGTTGTTTCCGGCAGGACTATTGATTCTGGCGATCGCCTGGTTGTTGGGCCGACCACAGCCGCGTGGTTGGCTGGCTTGGGGATGGATTGTGCTGTTTGGCTTGGTCGATGGCACCCTGTTTCAAGGGTTCCTGGCAGAAGGGTTGATGCGGACAGGAGCAGGATTGGGATCCGTCATGATCGATTCCCAACCCCTGGCGGTTGCCCTGATGGCTCGTTTTCTGTTTGGTGAACAGGTGGGGCTGTGGGGCTGGCTGGGACTAGCTTTTGGGGTAGTCGGGATCAGCCTGTTGGGATTGCCAGCAGGAGTCATTCAGGCGGCCCTGCATGGGGGCATTTCCCCAGCCATTGGCGCAGATCTGCTGCAAGAGTTGTTCCGGAACGGGCAGTGGCTCATGCTGCTGGCCGCTCTGTCGATGGCAGTTGGCACGGTGATGATGCGCTACGTCTCTCGTCATGCTGATCCGGTGGCGGCAACGGGCTGGCACATGGTGCTGGGAGGCATTCCGTTGTTTGCCCTGTCGGCCTTCACAGAGGTCAACCAGTGGCAGAATTTGGGCTGGTCAGACTGGCTGGCAATGTCTTACTCGACGATTTTTGGCAGTGCGATCGCCTACGGACTCTTCTTTTACTTCGCTGCCACCGGCAACCTCACCAGTCTTAGTTCTCTGACCTTTTTGACGCCTGTATTTGCTCTGCTGTTTGGTAATCTTTTTCTCTCGGAGGTGCTCACCCCCAGACAATGGCTGGGAGTCGGGTTGACCCTCGTTAGCATCTACCTAATCAACCAACGAGAGCAACTTGCTGTCACCTTGGCCTCGGTCAGTCTCCGCTTCAAAAAACCTGACCCTGCAGCGGAAACTTCTGACGGCCCATGTGCTTCTTTAGTAGAGACTACTGCTTCTGCCGTCGTCACCCCAGTGGCAGACGGTGTGTTTGCCACCGCTTCGCGCTCGCTCAACTCCGATTCGCAACAACCCTCCTAAACACACTGGAGGATCAGGGTGATGTGTCGTGTTCCCAGAAAATTTGCCTTGATCAGTCTGGCGCTGGTGAGTTTAGCAATGACGCCTGATCTGAGTGCGGCCCAATCGGAGGCACCTGGTCGCACTTCGCCACAGCACTCCCAGCAGATTGGCATTACCCTAGGACTCTTACTCGCACTTGGCCTGGGGGTTGGTGTGTTGCTTCAGCAGCGGACTCGTACTGTTGTGGTGCGATCGCCTCACACTGCCCGTAGTGGGCCTCCTCTGCTGGAAGCGGCAGAGATGCCCACAGTGGCAGATCATTTACTAGATCGTCCGATGGATCGTCCGATGGCAGCCCATTGGCTGGATCGGCAGGAGGATGCGATCGCCCAAACTGAATTATGTTTAGGTGGCACCGAAGCGGTATCCGTTGAAGCATCGGGAGCAAGTCGGGCAGACATTCTGGAATCGATTGCTGCGGAACAGAATTCTGTTCATGTTGAGCATTTCAGCTCAAAGTCGCCGCCTGCCAGCCTCATCCACACCTCTCTCCCCCCCGAAGCGAATTCCATTCCTCTCCGTATCCCCGAAGCTGACGCCGGGGCTGAAACGACTCGCTTGCCCCGCCTCAACATTGTTCAGGAGCTGATTGGAGACCTGCAACACCCCGACTCTAATGTGCGTCGTAAAGCGATTTGGGAGCTGGGACAGCAGGGGGACGCGCAAGCATTGCAACCCTTGGTGGATGCTCTGGTGTCAGCCGACTCTCAGCAACGCAGTTTAATCCTTGCGGCCCTGGCAGAAATTGGCGATCGCACGTTGCGCCCGCTAAACCGCGCTCTTCTAGTCTCATTACAGGATGACAGCGCTGAAGTGCGAAAAAATGCTATCCGAGACCTGACCCGCCTCTACAACCAAATGACCCAGGTTAGCCAACTGCTGCTCCACGCGGTGCATGATCCCGATCCGGAGGTGCAGGAAACCGCGCAGTGGGCCTTGAGCCAGATCAATCGTCTACGCCCAGTTCCCCCCGAATCGCCGCCTGCGTCAACTCATGCTGACCCTGGCAGCGTGAGTTGACGTGCCTTCAGGATAGGCTGAAACCCTTGGTTTTCTGTGGATGATGCGCACCGAAGAGCAACGCGTTTGGGTCACTGCGCCCGGCGCGGTGACCCAAAACCCTCTTAACCAGAACCGACGTTAAGGACTGGCTTAATGTTTGTTGGGGGGGGGGACACACAGCGCTGCAAATGCATTCAACGGTCTAGCTGCTTCAGCCTCAGCGTGCCTGTTTCTCGCTCAGGGTTGCGAGGGAAGCAGGACTCATGGCCCCATGCTCAGTGATGATCGCGGTAATGAGCTCCGCTGGCGTAACGTCAAATGCTGGATTGTAGAACTGAATTCCCGGCGGACAGATTTCCGTGTCGCCAATGCGGAAAATCTCGGCAGGATCCCGTTCTTCAATCGGGATCTGACTACCATCAGCTAGGTGGAAATCTACCGTGGAAAGTGGCGCAGCTACAAAAAAGGGAACATTATGTGCCCTGGCCACCAGTGCCAAACTGTAGGTGCCAATTTTGTTGGCAGTGTCTCCATTGGCAGCAATCCGATCGGCTCCCACGACCACCGCATCGATCATGCCCCGCTGCATACAGTGTGCTGCCATGCTGTCGGTAATCAAGGTCAGGGGGATGCCCTCCTGGGCACATTCCCAGGCTGTCAGCTTGGCACCTTGCAGGCGAGGGCGGGTCTCATCGGCATACACTCGTTCCAGTCGCCCCTCCCGCCAGGCCGAGCGCACCACTCCCAGCGCTGTACCATAACCAGCAGTGGCCAAGGCACCTGCATTGCAGTGAGTCAGCAGCCGCAGTTGTGCGGGTTGTTTGGGCAGGGCTGCCAGCCCATGATCCCCGATCGCCCTACAGGTGGCTAGGTCTTCCTGTTGGATTGCCTGGGCTGTCTCCAGCAAGACCTGTTTCATATAGCTGACGGGGCCAAGGGTCTGGCGGGCGGTTTTCAGCATCCGCTCGATCGCCCAGAACAGGTTTACCGCCGTGGGGCGAGTAGCCCGCAGTTGGTCGGCGATCGCCTCTAGTTGCGACAGAAAAGCATCCCGCTCATGGGTGGTAATCTCCCTCGCTCCTAGGTACATCCCGTAGGCCGCAGCCACCCCAATGGCTGGTGCCCCCCGCACAATCATGGTCTTGATGGCGATCGCCATGTCATCACAACGACTAATCTGAACGAGATCAAACTCGTTGGGCAACTGGTTCTGGTCGATCAACATCACATGGTCATCCTGCCAGACAACCGGAAAGACTTGATGGGTAGGATTCATGAGTCGGGTTAGGGTGCGCCGTTGCAAGTTGAATATAGCATTTGACGGAAATCCTTTAAGCTGTGGTTAAAACCCTCCTCTCGGTCAATTACGGCATCCATTCATCCGTATGCAAGAACCTTATCTCAACCCAATTCAGCCCCTCAGCGGTACGATTTTGCCTCGCTATGCGGGAGCGTCTACATTTGCACGATTGCCAGAATTACGGGATGTCCCCCAGTGCGATGTGGCGATCGTCGGTATTCCCTTTGATGCAGGCACAAGTTTTCGCCCTGGAGCGCGGTTTGGTCCTCAGGCCATTCGTCAAGCGTCCCGCCATTTGCGCACGCAGTACCACCCTGCCTATGACACTGAGCCATTTATGGTTCAACAAGTGGCCGATGCAGGAGATATGGTGTGCAACCCCTTTAACATTAATGAAGCAATCCAGCAGATTGAAACCGCAGCAACCGATTTGCTGGAACGGTGTGGGGCGATTGTGAGTTTAGGCGGTGACCATACGATTGCCTACCCGCTGCTCAAGGCAATTAATCATCGCTATGGCCCTGTGGCCCTGGTGCATTTCGATGCTCATTTGGATACTTGGGACACCTACTTTGGTGCGCCTTATACTCATGGCACCCCCTTTCGCCGGGCGGCAGAGGCTGGCCTATTTTTAGACAGCGCCTCAATGCACGTCGGAATCCGTGGCCCCCTCTATAGCCGTAACGATTTGCAAAAAGATGAGGAACTGGGCTTTCGGATTGTTCACTGTGATGAGTTTGAGACCATCGGTATTGCAGGAGTGGTTGAACGTATTCGGGCGCGAGTGGGTGATCACCCACTGTACTTGTCCATCGATGTAGATGTTCTCGATCCGGCCTATGCTCCGGGAACAGGCACACCCGAATTAGCAGGCATGACTAGCCGTGAATTGCTAGGCGTACTGCGCGGACTCGCAGGTCTGTCGGTGATTTCGGCGGATATCGTGGAAGTTGCCCCTGCTTACGACCATGCTGAAATTACATCCCTCGCCGCAGCAACCGTGGCTTATGAGTTGGTGAACTTGTTGGCCATTAGTCCAAAGTTGAAGCATTAAAAACCGTCAGTTCTGGTTAACGTGAATTTGGGATAAGCTGAAACCCTTACTTTTCCGTGCGCGTCGCGCACGGAAAAGCAAGGGATTTGGGGCATCGCGCCGGGCGCAGTGCCCCAAATCCCGCTTAACCAGAACTGGGGGCTTAACCAGAACTGGGGGGGGCGTCGCGCACCACAGTGCCGTACTGAATCAACGTCCACAGCGCCACATGCCATTTCTGGGCTATCGGTGCCGAAACTCAACCACATTTTGCCGGATCGTCAAGTCATAGTCCCCAAAAAAATCGTGGCCCAACAGTCCCACATCCAACTCTGGGCCAGCCACTGCCACCAGGACATTACGCGCTGATAGCTCACCCACGGCAATAGATCGGACATAGCCGAGGGGAAACACCACATTATCGGCACTGGCAGTGCTGACGCGGGCCTGACCTACAGGCACAACTCCCAAGGCTCTCGCCATGGCCGGAGTAATGAGCGTGCCACTGGCCCCCGTGTCCACAATCATTTCGTAGACTTGGTTACCGTTGAAGGTAACCGCAATGATCGGCGTACCTCCCGATCGCCGCACAATGGGCACCTGGACGACCGTTGGTCCGCTTGCTGCCGGAGCCGCAGCTGCCCCCCCCACTGGCACTGGGGGGTTGACCAAGCGCGGCCCTTGAGCCGCACTGGGCGCTCGTTGCGGCACTGGACGAGGGGATGGGGACGGTTGAGCAGGAGTGACAGGCGGCACCAGGACGACCGCCGTTGGAGCCGTAGGGACTGAGCGGTTGGCCTGGTTACGAGCGATCGCCAGATTTCTGCGGTATTCCTGGATCTTTGTCTGGGCGCGGGCATAGTCAGGACTGCCCGGTGGCACCTTTGCCATCCAGTCGATGGCTGCCTGCCAACGCCCCGCCACCAATCGCCAGTCGTCTTGCGACTCGGCTGACTGGCTCAATACAGCCGCACTGTAAGCCCGCTCTAGTCCACGCTGAAAGGAATCTCTGGCTGCGGGAGTGGGGGCAGAAGAGGGCTGGGCGACTGGAGTAGCGGTGGCTTGCGTAGAGACAGGGGAGGGAACTGAAGTATCGGTTAAGTCGGGACGAGGGCTGGTGCTGCAGGCAGGGGTGACGAGGGCAAGCAAGGCCAGGAGAGCAATGCAGTGGCGGATAGGCAGCGTGGACATGAAGGTGTGGCTAGAGAGAATGCAGGTTGGGCAGGGGTTGGGGATGTGATGTTAGGACAATGGGGATGATGGGTACAGCCCTCGACCGGGGGATTCCTCCTCTTTGCACCCCGTCCTAACCTCAATGACTGTGGCTACACTTTGAATTTAGCTTGGAGCGGCTGAGCAGGTTGGGACGAGTTCAGCAGCAACCATCGCGTTCCAAAATCGCCAAAATGAGGATGCTTAAACCTATGGCAATAACTCTCACTTTGGACTTCTAGTGTGGTTTTAACGTCAGTTCTAGTGAAGCGGGTTTAGGGGCACCGCGCACGGAACAGCAAAGGTTTCACCTTATCCAGAATTCACGTTGGTTTTAGCCCGCCATGGGGGGCTAAAACCATAAGGGCTAAAACCATACTAGAGGTGGAATGTTCGTACCCGCCGGGGTGCGAACATTCCACCTCTAATTTTCAGACTGAGAATGGCTGAAACTATGGGAACTTATGAAATTGAGTGGAAGGGTCTCCGCTATAATGCCCGTTGGCGCTTAGGATAGTAACGCGAGATAGCGCACGCTTTTGGAGAGGATGTATGGCTTTGGCGACGGCACAACCCGCATTGCTCGTGCTGGCAGATGGAACTGCATTTCGAGGTTGGTCATTTGGGGCGACAGGCACCACGATTGGTGAGGTGGTGTTCAACACAGGCATGACAGGATATCAGGAAGTCCTGACAGACCCCAGCTATTGTGGTCAAATTGTGACGTTCACCTATCCTGAGTTGGGCAACACTGGGGTGAACCCTGAAGATGAAGAGTCGGCACGGCCCCAAGTCAGAGGTGCGATCGCCCGTAACATCTGTCAGCGTCCTAGCAACTGGCGAGCCACCCAGTCCTTGCCCGACTATCTGAAGCAACACAATATCCTTGGCATCTATGGCATCGACACACGCGCCCTAACTCGCCGGATCCGCTCCGTAGGTGCTATGAATGGCGGCATCTCGACCGACATCCTGGATCCTGCCGATCTCCTGCTTAAGGTGCAGGAGGCTCCCAGCATGGCGGGACTCAACTTGGTGAAGGAAGTGACGACGCAGACAATCTACGAATGGTCAGACCCAACTGAGTCTGTCTGGGAGTTTAGCAGCAGCGCCAAGCCAAATACAGACCAGTTTACGGTGGTGGCAATCGACTTTGGCATCAAACGCAACATCCTGCGGCGTCTGGCCAGTTATGGCTGTCGGGTCATTGTTGTTCCCGCCAACACACCGCCCGAAACGATCCTGAGCTATAACCCTGATGGCATTTTCCTGTCGAATGGCCCCGGCGACCCAGCCGCTGTTGCTGAAGGCATTGCTATCACAAAAGCACTCTTGGCTGCCCAAAAGCCTGTCTTCGGCATTTGCATGGGGCACCAGATTCTTGGCCTCTCGCTAGGCGCAGAAACCTTCAAGCTGAAGTTTGGGCACCGTGGCCTTAATCAACCAGCAGGGCTGCGACAGCGGGTTGAGATCACCAGCCAAAACCACGGTTTTGCTATCGACCCCGAGTCTTTGCCAGAGGCCGAGGTGGAGATCACCCACCTCAACCTGAACGACCGCACTATTGCAGGAATCCGCCACAAGACCCTGCCGCTGTTTTCGGTACAGTATCACCCCGAAGCCAGTCCTGGCCCTCACGATGCTGACTACCTGTTTGAACGGTTTGTTGAGGCTATGCGATCGCAGAAATCCCTGGCTTCTTAATATAAACGTCAGTTCGGGTTAAGCGGGTTTTGGAGCACCGCGCCCGGCACAGTGCCCCAAAACCTTTGCTGTTCCGTGTGCGTCGCGCACGGAACAGCAAGGGCTTCAGCTTATCCCGAATTCACGTTAATACAACACTACCCGCATCGGTGAGGCCAACGCATTTTGTGGAACCCCCCGTGCAGCGGAGGTTCCCACAAAACGTGGTTTCCATCATGAGCGCGTAGCACCCTAACCCAAGCTAATGTTCGTTTCAGAGGTGTTGCGTAGAGCATAGCCCTTTGCCACCAGGAACCGCCCGTCGAACTGATGACTTGGGCTTACCCGGACACGCTGCCTGACCAGCCCACGATCACCTGCCAGAAAACCAGAGCGATCGCACCCATGACAAGATGTTGGGGCAACAAAGTATGGCAGGGGTGTCGTCCAATTTTTTGAGTCAGCAACATACTTCCTGCTAGCGTCCCCAATAACGTCACACCCTGGAGAAACGCAATGACTGCCGGATGCGCCACAACCACGGGCAGGCCGGCGTGGCTGAGGCCAAACGTGGCAAGTGTCACTGGGATAATTTGCCCTGCTTCCGTCAGCCCTAAACGCAGGTAATGAGCCAGGGTGCCCCCTAATACGAGCGGCAGATAGCCGTAGGCCAGTTCAATAAAGGGGCGAGATTTGGGGGTCAGCAATCGCAGGACTTGATGGGCTAGCAGAGCGATCGCCCCCGGCAGAGCCAAGGCAACCAGAGATGCGCCTAGATGGATCCAGGCCTGTTCCAGGAGGGAGATCGGCCAGCCCAACCAAGCGAAAATTTCTGGCAGGCGATGCAGCAACACTGCGCCTAACAACAAGAACAGTAGAGACACCTCATGGGGAGTCGCTTCGTGGGTTGTCCATAGCTCAATGCCAGGAGGACGCAGATTAAGTTCTACAGAACGATGGGGGCAAGCCTTCAGACAGGTCATGCAGAGAACACAATCACGGTTGTCTTGCAGTTGGGCGGGGTGAGAGTAGATTGGGCATCCCTCCGTTGCCAAACCCTCGCCCTTTTGGGGACCACCTTTATAGCACTGGTAGGTGGTGCAGCTGGCGGAGCAAATCCCCTGCTGCGCTCGCAACTCAATCATGGCTAGCTTGGCATACATACCGTTCATACCCCCAATTGGACAGAGGTATCGACACCAGAATCGCCGCTCAAACAGGAGCGAAAAAATAATCGCTCCGGCTGTGATCAACATCAGCAAACAGGCAGATAGGTAAGCCGTGTTGGGTAGATCCCAGAGTTCTTCCCACAACAGGATCAACGCAAACAGGCCAAACAAAAACCAGCCACCCCACTTTTCGGCTGCTGGTCGTGGCCAAGATAGTAGTTGGCGGGGAAATAACCAGAGGGATAGTTTTTGGGCAACCTCACCATAAATCATGAATGGACAGACGGCGCACCACACGCGTCCAACAAAGGGATAGCCCAGCAGAACAAACATCCACCACCAGGCCCAAAATAGGTTCAGCGCAACGTTTTGGTCACGACTTTGCGGCCCCCACCACAAGACGCCAACGACCAGAGCAAAGAACCAGAGTGTGAATCCATAATTGATGCGGTCGGGATACCAGGGACTCCGCAAAAACTGCCGCAGTTTGGGATAGGCGTTGAGCAAATTCACCCGAAACCGACGTGCTTTGGAGCTAACTGACCAGAAGACTTCCTCTGTCAGAACTGGCGCACCATTGGCCTGGATGACGGCCCGTTTCATCAGGCTCTCTAGCTCTGATAAATTTCCAGGAAAGTCATATCCTTGCAAACGCCGCAAAGCTTCAGGGGCGATCGCAGGTTTCGGTAAGCCGCGACTAGTGCAGTACAACGCTAGATAGTAATTGGCTTGTGCCTCCAGGTCTGCTTTTCGCACGCGCAACGGCGGCACCTTGATGGAGTGCTTCACAGCGCGTTCGATCTCTGGCAAAGTGCGCTCGGCAGTGAGAATAATACGCGCTTGCGAGCGACGCGGTTCGGGCGCAGGGTCGCCCTCACGCACAACGGGCAAGTATTCCCCCTGCGTGAGCAAGCGGCAGATTGCATCCATCATGGTTTTGGGCAGGTCTTGAGCATTGTTGAGCAGGAGTGTCCCTTCCCCCAACCAATCCAGCAAACCCGGTTTGCCGCCTGCCCGACCAAACAAGTCGGCTCCGTTCGGTTGCAGAGTGTCACAGTTCAGTTTGATCAGGGGGTGTTTCCGCGCTTTACTGCCAAAGTGGATCAAAGCGGCAATGTTGTCTTTGCCCAGCCCCGGCTCCCCAAAGATGAGGACAGGTGCGCGATCGCTCGTTGCTTTACGAATGGCCTGGCGCAGGCGGACGGCGTAGCGGCTGGCACCCACAATCCCCCGCTGCACCTTGGGAACAAGGTAGGGACGCAGTACCCTCTGGCGTTCCTGCTCAAAGGCCAGTTGGGAGGCAACTTGGTTGAGGTCAGCCGCAAGTTTGCGAGCAAAGGCGAGGCGAATTTCGGGGTATTGTGCTGTTAGGCTGGCGATCGCCTCACGGGAGATCACCCACAACTCACAGTCGGTCAGGGTATTAACAGTTTGCTCGGCAGGTTCCTCCAGCAGCAGTTCCTTGAAATAAACGACTGCCCCCGGCAACAGACTGGAAACATGAGCAAGGCTATCAGGACTCGTGCGATAGCTTTCTAAGTGGCCCGACTTCAGAATGTAACAAGCGCTGGGGGGAGTGTCTTCCAATCCCAAACGACGGTTTGCCTGGACGGTTTCGACCTGGATCTGGGTGGCGATCGCCGCCAGCACCTCTTCTGTCAACACCCCCAGTTGCGTGTTTTGCCGCAACCATGCGACCCGTTCCGCCAACTCCATCGCCAACTTCCTCCCTGAGAAGCGGTACGTACGTTCCACTTTCCTTTCTCACGCTACGTCGAAGGGCAGCAGCCGACGATTAATTTTTCATACAGACTCCGGCTGTAAAGTAACATGAATTCTCAATAAGCTGAACCTTTGCTGTTCCATGTGCGCCGCGCACGGAATAGCAAAGGTTTTGGGGCACCGCGTCGTGCGTGGTACCCCAAAACCTGCTTAACCCGAACTGACGTTAGCAAGTGGTTGTCGTGTAGAACGAGTGCCTGTTCTACACGACAACCATCTAACCCAATAACTAACCCAATAATCGGTGGAGTCGATATCGATTCCGGTTAATTACTCAATTGTTATACAGAGGTTAATTGATATAATCAAGTTATCTCTTTACCCTGCAACGCTTACCCCTATGAATCCCGATGTCATTCCGCCTGAAATTGTCCAACAGGTTGCCGAATACTTCAGTGTTTTAAGTGAACCCACCCGGTTAAAAATTCTTAATGTCCTGCGGGGGCAAGAAAAGTGTGTGCAGGAACTCGTCGAGTCTACTGCAACTAGTCAGGCCAATGTATCGAAACACCTAAAGGTTATGTTGCAGGCGGGCATTTTGAATCGGCGCACCGAAGGGACGTCTGCTTACTACAGTATCGCCGATGAGTTGAGTTTTGAGTTGTGTAACTTGGTGTGCGATCGCCTCGCTGCTCGGATTGAAAAGCAAGCCCAATACTTCCGCGCATTCAGCCTCAGCAGCAAAACTCCATAACGCTACAGCCTTTGAACCTCATCTGATAAGAGACAGTTTGAGGGAACCAAAGTGGGCACTGAGGGCCACATTCAGATTTTCGAGCAGGTTAATCAGCCATTGCACGGCATCGCGGCTGCAACTCTCGTAGTGGCTAAACAGGATAGAGACACGCCGCTCTAAGACAGGCTTAACGCGACGGCAGAGCAACACAACCTTAAGCAACAGCCCCGTGGTCAGAATTGGACCAAGGTTGTTGAGCAGATCAATGAAGACAAAATGATTCGGGTTCTTCGGGCTTTCGACCACAAGAAAGTTCAAAAGCTGGCTACAAGTCCGCACGAGGAGGAGATCGTTCAAAAGTTTGCCATTGCTTTCGGGCAGCAAGTTGCTGAGTTGGGCATGGAGCTGATTGTAAAACTGCCGCCGACCATACTCCGCGTCAACAGAGGCCGTTAGGTATTCGTAGAGGTCATCCTTGAAAGCACGAAAGGTCTGAGAATGACCACTCTGGGCCAGGAAATGGTAGGCCAAGTCCCGGTAGGAGCGATCGCCCTCAACACGACCCATGTAATGCTGAACAGCTTGCTTCACTTCATGGTCATCCAACAGAGTGGGGTTGGAGACAGGTTTTGGCGATCGGGCAACCGAGGTCGGCGATGATGTCCCTCGCTGAGGCAGTCCCCCCCCATTTCGACTGGAGGACTCGCGGTTCAATTGCCCGCGCCGAAACTGGTAGGTGATGTATTGGGAGAGATCTACCTCAAACTGGTGCTGCATGGTGGCGCGAAGCTGACGGACAGTATGCTGCTGTTCGAGGGCGCTATATTCACTCAGCAAGCAGTGTTCGTACAGGTAGGGATAGCGGCGGATCAGAGTCCCCAATGGGCTTTGGCCAGCTTTTTGACTAGCCTCAATAGACTGATTCACCACTTGGGCCAGACGACGCAGGGTGAGGTACTGTTCTGTTTGGGTGAACTGCTGCTTCAGTTCCCGCAGGCGGCGGACGGCACGGGGACGCCGCAGGGCTGCTGCCGAGGTGCCTGGTTCAGTCTCAAACAGTTCAATGAGGCGGGGAATGGCAGTCTGAGATTGCGATCGCGCTTGCCAACGGTTAATCAGGATGTGGCAGCAGCGATTCAAAACATAGCGAAACTCTTCCGCAGCATTTTTTGAAGCGGTGACTGCATCGAGAGCCGCCAACACATCTGCCTCTGGATAGCGAGACCCGTCAATAAACAGAGCGTAGAACCGCTCAATCATCTGCTCTGCTGATTCAACCTCGATCCGCGACAGCAGGTGATCGTAAAGATACTGCTCTTCGGAACTGATGGGCTGATGGTGACGGCTTACAAAAGCTGACACGTTGGTAACTCCTCGACTCAGAATTGAAGGATAGCAGGCAAATGACAAATGGACGGGCAACTAATTTATTCACAAAGTTTATTGTAACAAGGCTATCTGCGGAGATTGCTTAGATTGCGTGATTAAAAGAATTCGCTTTTTGAAGCTTCGATGAAGCCCGCAAAAGTTGCAGAAAGTCTTAGATAAATAGGCTGAACCAAATTTGGAGTGGCATTGCCTCATAAGTACAAATATTAAATTTCTGGTATTAGAAGTAACAAGCTTCTTGATCTTTGGGCAGGCCGTTCTAAAAAAATTACACTGATCTAGACTTCATTGCTGGGTTCAAAGAATCCGGACAGGAAAGCCTATAACGTAAAGTGGCACCTGCTCTATGAAGCAGGTGCCACTATTGTCAGTACCGAAAGTTTCAGGACCTAAAGACCGTCAGTTCGGGTTAAGAGGAGTTTGGGGCACCGTGCCCGGCGCGGTGCCCCAAACCCCCTTGGTGTTCCATGCGCAACGCGCACGGAACACCAAGGGGTTCAACTTATCCCGAATTCACGTTAAACACTTTGATTTTGCGGGAGTTGGGAGGGCACACAATGCAGACCCTCCCCACAAAATCAAGGAGAAATAAGATGGCTGATTAGGTCTATTGATTTAACGGACGTTTACAGGTGTTGATGTGTAGCACTGAATAAAGTGGGCACATTCCAAAAATTGCTGTGAAGGCGAGAATTCCACCCACGATGAACAGGATGTAACCCAGTACTGCTCCCCAGGTGACAAACGCTCCATACAATAGGGCAGCCCCCAGAACCAGTCGGATCCAGCGATCAACGTTACCAACATTGCGAACCATAGTTCGTCCCTCCAGTGCAAATGGTTTTGGGTGTGTTGCTGGTGATGAAGTCATGCAGCGATCGCCCCACCCAGGAATCGCTTACACAGTTCGATCCATTGGGAGTCAGTTGTAGCGTCTCACGAGCCACCATGCGTCATCGACAAGCTGGGATGACTGTCTGAGAGTTTCGAGGCGCAGCTATCAGACCGGTGCGATCGCTCTAAAGGACAAGGGTTTCGGGAAATCCTGATAACATTTTAGTCAACCCAAATTGCCGATGAGCCAGAGTATTCACTCATCTTCGTAATCCGTCACGTCCGACGTGCTAACCGGCACAGGAGCGCAACATCCAGCCGATGATAATGCCCAGCCCACCAAATCGCACCACTTGCCAAAACACTTCGCGTACCCCTTTCCAGGAAAACAAACGACTTTCGAGGGCTACTTCTAAGTTAATTAACTGTTGTTGAATTTGTTTAAGTTCTGTTCTTAGTTCTGCGGAACGCTCTTGCAGCGATCGCCCCCGCACATCTTCATAGCGCTCCTTGAGTTCTTGCTGTCGTTGCCAGTCTCGCTGTACCTGTAGGTAACGTTCCTTAAACGCTTGATAGTCTTGCTCCAGGGTTTGCAATTCCTGCTCCAGAGTTGGGTCAAAGGGACTGGGGACGCTCATGAGGGTAGGGTGGAATGTGGAGGTCAGGGAGGAAGACACGTTAGGGCTTTATCCCATCATCGCATTCCTGCATCATCGTTTCATCACGTTCATCACTGATACAGCAATTCTCATACAGAATTCGTCTGTAAAGTAGCAGTTTGTCGTGGTGTAAAATGGGCGCTGTGTGAAGGTTTTACACCACGACAAAGCGACTTAATAACCGACGGAGTCGGTATCAGTATGAAAATTAGAAGTGGGATGTTTGCACGCACAGAGTGCAAACATCCCACACGAGAGGGGCAAAATGAGAATTGCTGTTACTGATACTGATTCCAAGCCTTGCGGCTATCGCCCAACGCATTCTAGGCGGGTACATGATTCCATCACAAATCCCTCAACATTCACCCGAGCAATGTACCAGAACTGGGCGAATCCTCTACAGTAGGGGTAAGCATCTCAAGTTCAATTGTCAGTCAATGGTGGTTTGTATGCCGGATACCTCTCCCCTGATTGCCGAAACGCTCGTGGCCCCCAACACCACTGCCCTGTCTCAATTCAGTGATTTAGAACTTGCCCAAGCACTGGCAGAAAGACTGGCGATCGCCCCCAATGACTGGCACCGGCTCAAGGGCAACCGCAAAGCAAGAGCCGCAGAGCAGGCTGCAATTGCCCTCGTTTATCTGCTTAAAGATCAGCCCGATGAAGCCTTGGCTCGTGTGCAGCAGGCTACCGGTTGGCTCGACAAATCAATTTCTGCCCCACCCTGCCCGACCCACGGACAGTAGTACGCTGGGATAAATTGATCGGTGTATGGGAGGGTGCTATCTTCTGCACCCAGAGGTGAATGTTTGAGGAAAGAGTGTACAGAGTTTACCCCCCTTCAAGCACTTAATCTCTAGATTAACGTCAGTTCTGGTTAAGAGGGTTTTGGGCGTCGCGCACGGAATAGCAAGGGTTTCAGCTTATCCCGAATTCACGTTAGATTAGATTCAGCAATGCCACTCAGCCTTCCTCTTCCTCTTGCGTTTCTGGCTTCGCTGCGGTCAGCGTGTAGGGTTGGAAACCTAGATTTCGCACTGGTGATGCTGCATTAGCAGAATGAGACGCCGTATTGCTGACGGTTGGGTGGGGTTGAGGCAAGTTTGCCGCCGCGTGAAACAGAATCGTCAGCACGCAGGAACAGATGGTGAGAGAAACAAGATCCAGGTTTTTGGCCGAAAGTAGGCGTCTCATTGCGGCTGATTTTAGTGGGCGATCGCGCTGCCAACTCTGTTGTTGCCTGACTTTGCTTGCTCTTCTGGTCACTCGCACGGGCTTATCCTCAAAACAATCGCTCAAAATCGTCTCCACTTTGTAGACTACCCAATTCCTCAACTTGTTCTCGCAAACACTGACAGTTTGCAAACTAGCCCTATTGCCCCTGATTGGTGACATTGCTGAATCCGACTATGGTTTTTGGAAGTGAGAGTCCCACTCTATGCACCGCTCACTCCCAAAACCATGGGTTCAATCAGCGATGGCCCATTGGTCTACAGGTTGCTATCGGCGTTTATCGTACTCATCCGCATTCGACTATTGCTCAAGATGCCGCTTAATCCACAAGTATGCTTTACCATCCCAACCTTTACGACCGTACTCAGCCTATTGGCAGTTTTTGGGAAACCACGGTCCCCCCTCTTTTTCCTACAGACATTACCCCCCTGTCTCAGGACACGACCTGCGACGTTGCCATCATCGGCGGTGGCATCACTGGCCTGAATGCTGCCCTCTACTTGGCAAAGGAAGCTGGCATTCAAGCCCATGTGCTAGACGCAGGAACTGTTGCCTGGGGCGCGTCAGGTCGTAATGGTGGGTTTGTCTGCGTGGGGGCAACTTGGCTAACCAACCACCAACTGTTGCAAAAATTTGGTGGCGAGGAAGTCCGTCGGTTTGCCCAGCAACAGCGCCAGGGGACGGAATTAGTTCGCCATATTGCCGCATCGGAAGGGATTGAGATCGACGCCCAGGGAACTGGTGAAATTCTCGTTGCCCACCGACCTTCTCGCTGGCAAGCCCTGGAGGAAGAATATGACTTCTTAACAGAAATTGCCGAATATCCCTGCACGCTCTGGTCACAAAAAGACTTAGCAGAACACGCCTACCACAGCCCCGAAGCTCACGGTGCACTGCATATTGGGGTTGGCTTTGGCCTCAATCCCCTGAAGTACAGCCGGGGGCTGGCAAACGCTGTCCGACAAGCAGGCCTCACCCTTTCCCTGCAAAGCCCCGTCGAAGCCTGGGAAAAGTCAGGTCACTGGCATCTGCTGCAAACCCCCGGTGGCACCCTCCGCGCCAAGCAAGTGATCCTGGCAACGAATGGCTACAGTGATGAACAATTGGTACCTTCTCTGCGGGGCACACTCCTGCCTGTGATTTCTAATATCATCACAACCCGTCCGCTTACTGCTGCTGAACTAGCGGCCCAGGGGTGGAAAACGGAAACACCACTCTATGACACACGCCTGCTGCTGTTCTATTTCCGCTTGTTGAAGGATGGCCGATTTTTACTGGGTAGCCGGGGGGGCACTAGGGGGGATCAGCAGGAGCGCGATCGCCAGCGTAGTTGGATGATTCGTCGGTTAGGCGAGATGTTCCCCGCCTGGAAAGACGTCGAAGTTACCCACTACTGGAATGGCCTCGTCTGTGGATCGACGACGCTGACCCCCCATGTTGGCCAGTTCAGCGCAGATCCCAGTGTGTTCTATTCTCTCGCCTATCACGGTAACGGAGTAGCAACCGGAACTTGGTGTGGGCGGGCGATCGCCCAAATTCTCGCTGGCAGAAAGCGGGTGGAAGACCTCCCTGCTCTCCTGCGACAACCTCTCAAACGCTTCCCGCTCGCAAGACTGCGGCGCTGGTATTTGCGCTCGGCCTATGCCTTCTTTGGGTTACAAGATCAGCAGTGAATCGATTGGTTCTGCTGGCTTGCTGCGCAGCAGGTCTAGCACTTCCTCGCGGTAGTGTTGGAACGCAGGTTGGCGACGAATCTGGTGGTCGCGTTCCAGCGGCAGGTTGATGACAATTTCGCGTTCCACCGTACCAGGGTGGGCACTGAGAACGTAGAGCCGCTGGGCCAGGAAGACGGCTTCCTCCACATCGTGGGTGATCATCAGAATGCTGATGTTAGTACGCTGCCACAGTTGCAGGAGGAATTGCTGCATCGTTTCCTTCGTCTGCACATCCAGCGCTCCAAACGGTTCGTCCATCAGCAGGATTTTGGGACGCGACGCCAGGGCACGGGCGATCGCCACCCGTTGTTTCATCCCGCCCGAAAGTTGTTTGGGCAGCACATCGGCGAACTTTGTTAGTCCCACCACGTCCAAATAATAGGAGACTTGTTCGCGCCGCTGCTGTTTGGAGACTCCTTGCAACTTCAGACCAAAGCCGACGTTATCTGCCACTGTCATCCACGGATAGAGGGTGTAGTTCTGAAACACCATCCCCCGGTCAGCACCTGGCCCTGTTACCAGCACCCCATCGACTCGCACTTCTCCTGCTGTGGGCATCTCCAGTCCTGCAATTAAGCGCAGCAGGGTCGATTTGCCAGAGCCAGATGCACCCACAGCACAGACAAACTCACCGTCTTCAACGTGCAGATTAATGTCCTTCAGGGCAGTGATGGAGCCACGGGCGGTAGGGAATTGTTTGTAAAGGTGAGTAACTTCGAGGTGCATAGGAGGGAAGGTGGGTGAGGTGGGGCGTGAGGAAAAACCAAAATCGCAAAGTCACAATTCTCCAGGGGACGGGATTTATCGACTCGTTTCGGGTGGGGGCAACTGTTGCAGCGATTTTTGGACTTCAGTGAGGACTTGCTTGGCGGGGGTGAAGGTGAGTCGCTTTAGGGCGGCTTCGTAGGGTAACCAGGCAAAGGCTTGAATTTCTTTGGCCTGACAGGTGACTTCGGTGGTCTGCACCCAGGCTGGAAAGT
This sequence comes from Synechococcales cyanobacterium M55_K2018_004, assembly GCA_015295905.1. GTDB lineage: Bacteria > Cyanobacteriota > Cyanobacteriia > Elainellales > Elainellaceae > DVEB01. The sequence goes on along the minus strand of DVEB01000336.1, from coordinate 8,734 downwards.
AAACAACGGTTTTTTGAATCGTTTGGGCGTTGCGAATGAAGGTGTACTGCTCGGAGAAGGAGAATTGGGTGAGGGGGGTATAGGCAGTGATGCCCGTCTCCTCTTCAAATTCGCGGCAGGCAGCGGCGATCGCTGTCTCGCCCGGGTCAGCATGGCCTTTGGGAAAGCCCCAGTGTCCGGCGTGGTGTTGGACTAGGAGGAACTGACAGTCGTCGCCCTGCTTAAGGATAGGAATGATGCCAAACGCTTCGTCTTTCATGGAGGAGGGAATAAATGGCTGAGGGACTGGCATGAACATAAAATTTCCCCGATGCGTGACGGCTACCGCCTCACACAGCCTATGACGGGTAGGTTATTGCTTCATTTCAGTCTTTGGTTAATTGCAAATCCCTTAACTGAATAGAATAGCGACATTACTGATTGACAGACCAGCGGCAAGACATCCGCAGCAGCAGCCGAAATAAGAGATCAATACTCAGACCAATCAAGCCAATGACGATTAAACCGGCAAAAATCTCATCGGTGCGCAGAAATCGTTGGGCAATGCTGATACGCTTCCCTAACCCCTCATTTGCAGCCACGAGTTCTGCGACAATCACCAAGTTCCAGGAGGCCGCCATATTGACGCGACAGGCATCGATAATATTAGGGATGATATAGGGAAAGATGACCTGAAACAAAACCTGTGGCCGGCGGCCTCCCAGGGTGTATGTCGTCTCGATCAGTTCTTTAGGGACAAATTTGACGGCATCCATGATCATCAAGGTATTGAAGAACAAGGTGCCGATAAATATCAACAGGATTTTTGGCGCTTCCCCCAGACCGAAGTAAAGAATCAGTAGGGGAATAAAGGCTGGAGCAGGCATATAGCGGATGATCCCGATAATGGGTTCAAACAGTGCTTGCAGACTGGCAAAGGTGCCCATCAGGGTGCCTAGAGGAATGGAGATGATCGCCGCCAGCAAAAATCCACTCAACACCCGAAACAGACTGTACAGAATATCGGTTTTCAGGACTCCCTCACGCCACAGTCTGCTTAGGGCCTCTAGCGTCTGTGATGGCGTTGGAAAAAACAGGGGATTTTGCACCATGTGAGAGACGACTGCCCACAGAATCAGGGGCACCACAATGGAGAGAGCTATCAAAATCCAGGTGAGCCGTTGCGGAATCGCTTCTGCAATCCGCCAGAAAACGGTAGGAGGAAGCATCTCTCCCCGCCTCGGCGGATCAATGGGAGTAAAGTCAGGAGTTGAGGAGGTCATGGCGATCGCTCAGTCTGAAATTAGAGGCTAGAGATAGGACGATCAGGCAGACAACAATACTCGGTCTTTGATGGTGAATTGGATAAATGGGATGCTCTTCCCTCTCCGCTCTAGCGTTTACCGGCCTGTTCTGCATAGGCTTTGACGAATCGGTCGTCAAAGAGTTGGCTCAGGTCGGGTGCTTGTTTCGACAGTCCAGCCTGTACCAGGAACTTGCTGATCTCTTGGGCTGCAAAGTTCAGGTGGGTCATGTCGTTGCCGGGAGTAAACGCTTTCAGGTTTTCTTCCACTGAGAAGATCTGGGTCCCTGCATCGTACTCCTTGTATTCCTCGATGGATACTCCCGCCCGTTTTGCCATGATGTCGATTGCTTTGTCGCGGTTCTGAGCCTTAAAGTCCAGCGTGGCAAACCAGGAATTCACCAGTTTTTGCACATCATCGGGGCGATCGCTCACCAGCTGACGGCTCACCACCAAGTGGTCAGAAATTGCGCCAGGGAAATCCTTCGAGCTAAATAGCGTCTTGCTACCGGGACGTTCCAACGCCTTCGTGGTGAAGGGGGCGAACACACCTACCGCATCCAGTTGGCCTGCCACAAAAGCCGCCGCCGCTGCCCCCGTCTCCAGGGGTTGAAAGTCAATGTCAGCCTGGGTCAGACCCGCCTTTTCCAGTCCTAGCAGCAGCAAGAAGTGATCCACCGTGCCTTCCTCAGCGGCAACTTTTTTGCCGCGCAGATCTGCAATGGAGTTAATTCCTTCGCGCACGATGATCTGGTCATTCCCCGTTGAGTTGTCGTTCGTCAACACAATCACCAAGTCAGCCCCACCCGACACAGAACTGATCGTGTCATTCAAGGTTTGGCTGTTGCCGTCTAGCTGTCCTGCTGCCAGCGCATTAATCGAGTCCAGATAGCCATCAAACCATTTCAGCTCAACATTTACTCCATTTTGTTGGAAGATGCCTTGTTCTTGGGCAATCTGCCAGGGAAACCAACCAGGCCACGCGCTGAAGCCCAGCCTGACCGGGGCACCGCCTGCTGCAGGGGCATTCCCGGAACTAGACGTGGTTACCTGTGGACTGCCACAAGCGACCGTGAGCAAAACAGCGAACAGAAAAACACTACAGAGGGAAAACAACCGACGACGCTTCATGCAAACTCCTAAATTGATGCGATGGATCCGGGCAAATGCGTCGGGGCTAAAGTGCCCCCACTCCCGAATCCTGGCTGCAAATCTACCGAAATCAGGCGGGCACTCCCGTAGGTTTTGTTACAGAGCGCACCCAATCCAGCCAAACCTCCAGACCTTCCCCCGTCTTTGCAGAAACGGGGATAATCTTGACCGTTGTGTTCATCTGACGCACATTGGCAATAATGCGCTCGAGATCTACATCGAGGTAAGGTGCGAGGTCCATCTTCGTGATCAACAAACAGTCCGCTTCCTGAAACATAATGGGATACTTTAGCGGCTTGTCCTCTCCTTCGGTGACGCTGAGTAGGGCAACCTTAGCGTGTTCACCCACCTCAAACTCAGCCGGACACACCAGATTGCCAACGTTCTCTACTAGCAACAGGTCGAACTCGGCAGGGTTGTATTCATGCTCCAAACGATGTAGGCCGCCAGATACCATGCGCGAGTCCAGGTGGCAGGAACGGCCAGTGTTGATTGCAATCACAGGGACACCGTACTGACGGAGGCGATCGGCGTCCAGTTCAGTCGTCATGTCGCCTTCAATTACGGCAATCCTGAAATCCGCCGTGAGGGCAGCGAGGGTGCGTTCCAACAGTGCCGTTTTACCAGCACCGGGACTGCTCATGATGTTTAGGCAAGTGATGCCCCATGCATCTAGGTGAGCACGGTTATGCTCGGCTCCGGCTTGGTTTGCGTGGAGGAGGTTAATGCCTAGGGCTGCATCGTAGGTTTGGTGCATAGGTAAGCAGGAGAGAGGCGAGTAAGGAGTGAGACACTGGGTGCTGGCAAACACCCACATGCTGAACTAGGGGACGGTACATTCAATCCGCTCGATCTTTAATTCGCGCCCAGAGCGGATGTCATCCATTGGCGAACGACAGGCTGGACAGGCATACTGGATGCCAATTGCGGGGGCATATTCTTGCTGGCAGGTGTGGCAGAAGGCAATCAAGGGCGTTTCTTCGATCACCAATTCTGCCGTTTCTAGAAAGGTGCCTTGCGTCTGCACATCGAAGGCAAACTGGAGGCTGGCAGGTTCTACACAGGTAAACTTGCCAACGATGAGATGAATGCGGGCAATGACAGGCCTGTCCTCTGCTTCCCACCAGTCCCGCAGGGTGAGAATGAGAGCCTTTGTCATATCGGTTTCGTGCATGGGAGGAGTGGTATGAGGAGTCGCACGTGTGCAGGAAACTGTTTTGTGTGGGTCAACCCAGACTCAAGCTGTGACAAGCGTTGAGCGCGTCGCAGGAAGAACCTACGTCCAGGCTTGATCAACCGCCATGTTGGCTTCAGGGTGAATGTAGGTCGGCGTTTCCCGGCGGGGAAGCTGACCCGAAAGTACAAGGTGAGCCATGGCATCACAGATCACGCGGGTTGCCATCAGTGCGGTGATGTCACTGATGTCGTAGGGCGGCGACACTTCCACCACTTCTAGGCCACAGATGGGAGCCTTTTGGATAATTTTGCCCAGCAAGTAAAGCGCTTCACGGGGCAGCAGACCACCGGGTTCGGGCCAGCCGGTGCCGGGGACAAAGCCTGCATCAATGCAGTCGATATCAAAACTGATGTAGACGCAATCGGTGCCGTCGAGGGCACGTTCCAGGGCAAAGTCTACCGCTGCATCGAGGCCCATTTCGGTGATGTCGGTGACGGTTAGGATGTTCGTGGCCCGCTCCCGGCAGACCTTCACACCAGGACGGGGCACCTGCCAGCCACCGATTCCAAGCTGTACTAGGTTTTTCGCTGGGGCATTCGCCATGTTGGTGGCGTGGAACCAGGGGCAGGTGTGCATGCGCTCATCTAAGTCGGTCTCTTGCGTATCAACGTGGCGATCGAAGTGAATGATCCCCACTTTCTTGTTACCTAGATGGCGGCACACTCCCCGCACTGTTGGGAACCCGATCGAGTGGTCGCCGCCCAGAATGATAGGGAATGCCCCAGAGCTAAAGATATGGGCGATCCCTTTAGAGATCTGGTCAAAGGATTTTTCGTTGTTGGCGGGAATCGTGAAGATATCTCCGACGTCGCAGAGTGTAATTTGTTCTCGTAAATCGATTCCTAACTCGAAGTTGTAGGGCGTATAAAGCGCTGAGATACGACGGATTCCTTGAGGGCCAAAGCGAGTGCCGGGGCGATAGGTGGTGCCACTGTCGTGGGGGACTCCCACAATTGCCACATCATACTCACCTACCTTACGGACATCTTCTAGGTAAGGGGCCTTGAGGAAGGTGTTGATGCCTGCGTAGTGGGGCAGTTCACCACGAGAGAAGGTGGGAATTGAGCGATCGCGAATACTAGCAGCGGCTTCTAAGCCGTACTCTAGCCCCCGATTCACTTCCTGCTGCCACCCAGTCAGAGGCAGTCGAGCTTCCCGTTCTAGGGCTTGTTGAGCTTGAGATTGCCCATTTGGGCTTTGGAATAAGTTATCAGTCATGAAGGCTAACCTAGCGATAGGTCAAATTGTGAAATGCGGCCCTGTTTCAGCTTTGAGCTCCAGATTTAATAGAGGGGGCTAGGGTCTGAGTTGCGCGGCTTAGCAAAAAACAGGTCTGTTCAGACGCAACCAGCGGGGGTTAAGGGGCTTTGTATCACAGCAGTTTACCGTTCTTTGGTTCCAACATTGGTCATGGTGGTTGTGCTGTCTTTTGTGTTTTGTGAAGTGTGTGCAGCAAAACGACGTCTACTTCACAAACGATGGGAGATGGTTCTCAGCAGTCGGCTAACAAAACAAGAAAGCCCGGGAAAACAACAGGTCAAGTGACCGCTGCTTCTCCCGGGCTTTTCTCCCGCCGTGTAGTCAGCTTGAAGTGGCTTTCCCCCGAAGAAAATGCCTCTCCAGAAGGAATCATTGCACTGCTGACCGTCCTCTCTTGGACCAGTCGCATAGACTCGAAGCAGCCTATACCGGAACCCTAGAGGCACCCTTATGCGCTTTTAACTTTGAACGTATCCAGCTCGGGGCGATCGCCCCAAGCAAGCCTGAATTTGTCCAAATCCTAGTGACTCACAAGTGATTCACAGATTCACAAGTGATTCACATTCAATGTCCCTAATTGTCCGACTTAAACAAGTGCTGAACATCCGAGAAACATCTCCTGCCACCATGGCTAGCGCGCCTGTAGACAGAGATGTAAACAGAAATCTATCTTGCGAGCAAACGATGCCACAGTAGCCTGGATTCAAAGCGAACACTCTAAGAAATACCAGTCGATCTCAATGAAAAGTGTGTCGCCAGCTACAAAACTCAGCCCACTTTGTCCGTCTTTTCAGACAAGGCGGCAAATTCGATCAGAGGCATCCTGCTAATCTTGGAACTGGCAGGAAAAGCGGCATAAGATAGACGAAAGTATCAACGATACAAAATGCCTGTTGCCTCCCAAGGCTAGAAAATTCTATGACTGCTGCTCAACCTCAAGAAAGGTCTGCTGTCCACTATCCTGCTGCAACACTCAAACGCGCTGAACGAGCCGTTCGCTGTGCTCCATTCTTGCTCCCCTTGTTTGCCACGATGCGGTGGCAGGGCGTTTCTGTAAAGGCGATCGCCACCACCGCAGGGGTCGCAAACCAGTACACGCGCCGCCCCCTCTCAGAAGTGACGGCGGAAAATGAGTTGCTGTGGCTGACACAAGTGGGATTACTGAGACGAGAGGTCGATGGGCAAGGGCTGACCGATAGCTTTCGGCTCACCCCCCTTGGTCGGCAGTTCGTCGCTGAGTGGGAAACAAATGGTTTTCCCGATCGCCCCTCGTTGTGGGATTATTTGGTCAATCTTACCACTCGCTGGCTGCGCTTACCTGACTGGCTGCTGTAGTGCCCATGGTAAATCCCTTGCATTGCCGCAGCAGACCAACTGACCGTCGCACTTAACCACAGTATCCCCGTCTAGCTGCCTGGTTTGCCTTGCCGCTCCTCCAGAGCGATCGCGTTGAACTCATCCCTGTTCCCATTCCACCTGGGTTATCGGAGGTCTTGATGAAAGCCATCATGATTGTGGGCACTACCTCCCACGCCGGAAAATCACTGCTCACAGCATCGCTCTGCCGCATCCTCAGTCGCAAAGGGTGGCGGGTCGCTCCTTTCAAAGGGCAAAATATGGCCCTCAATGCCTACGTCACCGCCAGTGGCGGTGAAATTGGCCACGCCCAGGCCGTCCAAGCGTGGGCAGCGGGGGTAACTCCCCGCATTGAAATGAATCCTATCCTGCTGAAACCGCAAGGTGACATGACTTCGCAGGTAATTCTGAAGGGGCGACCGGTTGGCCGCACCACTGCGATGGAATACTACGAGCAGTTTTTTGAACCGGGTTGGCAAGCGATTGAGGAATCCTTGCAACGGCTCAGCGAAGAATTTGACTTGCTGATCTGTGAAGGGGCGGGCAGCCCCGCCGAACCCAACCTGAAGCACCGCGACCTCACCAACATGCGCGTGGCAAAACACCTCAAGGCCCCGACGTTGCTGGTGGTGGATATTGACCGTGGGGGAGCCTTTGCCCACGTTGTTGGCACCCTAGAACTGCTAGAACCCGATGAACGCGATTTAATCAAAGGCATCATTATCAACAAGTTCCGCGGTCAAAAAGCGTTGCTACAGCCCGGCATTGACTGGTTGCAACAACGCACGGGGATTCCCGTCGTAGGGGTGATTCCCTGGCTAGAGCATACCTTCCCCGCAGAAGATTCCCTCTCTCTGCTAGAGCGCCCCGATACAAAATCCAATAGCGAACTGACCATTGCGGTCATCCGCTTGCCTCGCATCTCCAACTTCACAGACTTTGACCCTCTGGAGGCCGAACCAACTGTCACAGTGCGCTATGTCGGTCTGAAGGACTCCCTCGGCTACCCCGATGCTGTCATCCTCCCTGGTTCCAAGACCACGATTGCCGATCTGCTGGCCTTGCAACGCACCGGACTGGCTGAGGCCATCCAGAATTATGCCGCTGCTGGGGGTACCGTGCTGGGCATTTGCGGTGGCTTTCAAATGATGGGCAAGATGCTGGCCGATCCGGAAGGGGTAGAAGGCCAGGAAGGACGGTATAAGGGGCTGGGATTAATTCCCCTCAAAACTGTGATTACTGGACAGAAGGTGGCCCGTCAACGACAGGTCAGTTCAAATTACCCCCAGGCAGGGTTGCCGGTGTTGGGTTACGAGATTCATCAGGGGCGCAGCCACTGGGCCGAGGGCGAAGAGGAGAAGCCAAACGTCACCTACAATGCCCTGTTTGATGACAAGAATCTGGGCATTGTGGACTCTACCCAGTCCATCTGGGGAACGTATCTGCATGGCATTTTCGACAATGGCCCTTGGCGGCGGGCATGGCTCAACCGCCTGCGTCAGCAACGAGGTCTGAAGTCTTTGCCAACTGGCATCTCAAACTATCGCGAACAGCGAGAAATGATGTTGGATACCCTAGCAGATGTGGTCGAGAGCTATCTCGACCTGTCGAGTCTGTTGGCTTACCTAAGTTAGCAGTGACCGTTGTATAGCAACGGTAGGATAGCTGAACCATGCAATTGAGTCTTGCTCCGGCAGGAACTGTTGCCCAAATCATCAGCAATTCCTGAATCACAGCTTTGATTGGCAATTGTGGGGCAAGATGCGTTGGTTTGGAATCATGCGTCTGCTCGCTACCGATGAGGATGTTGCGATCGCTGTCTCAACTTGCCTGGAACCATCCTATGCTGCCTTCCCGATTTTCTTCCACTGACAAACCAATGGGCAAGGTTCATTGGGTTCTGCCCAATCAACTGGCGGTAGGGGGGCTACCAACCCATCACGATGGTGTCCTGCTTGAGCAGGCAGGAATCCGAAGCATTCTTTCGTTGAATGCAACTGCGGAAGGGGCACTACCTGAGGAATTTGCTGACAAATTCCACTGCCAACGTTACATCCTGCCCGACCGCTACTACCTATTTCCACTCCAGATCCCACAATTGGCAGCAGCCGTTCATCTCATCTATCAATCAATTGCCAACCACCAGCCGATTTACGTGCATTGTCTGGCTGGGGTCGAGCGATCGCCAACGGTTTGTATTGCTTACCTGTGTCGGTATCAGAAAATGAGCTTGTGGGAAGCGGCTTACCATGTGAAACGCTGTTATCCCCCCGCCTTTCCGTCTGCGAACCAACTTCAGGTCATTCGAGACTGGCTGGGCCTAGACGATACAAAGCCAAACCAGTAGCTTGGAGTAAGCCGCGTGCAAAGCCACAAAGTGCTTGTGTTTCGTACAGAATCCGTCTGTAAAGTAGCAGTTTGTCGTAGTGTAAAACGGGCGCGCAGCA
>DVEB01000240.1 GCA_015295905.1 Synechococcales cyanobacterium M55_K2018_004 | reverse complement strand
GCAGCAAAAAATCCTGAAGCACTCGCGGTGCGAGTGCTTCAGGATTTTTTGCTGCGCGTGAATGAAGTGGCAATGCGCCTTAGCAAACCCTGCAACGCCGAGCCAAACAGCGTTCAGCCCTGCCCCATGGGCCCCCTTAAGCAGACTCTAAGCAGACTCGCCCTTTGCTTTGGCCTTGGCCTTTGCTGCACTCTTCTTCAGCGCATCCAGACGAGCCTCATAGCGCTTCCGGAGTTGCTTCTTGGGTGTCTGTTCAATCAGAACCTTCAATGCACTCCCCAAGCTCTTGTAGGCATTAGGCAGAGTGTAGCCGAAACGAGTAGCTAGGGCGATCGCCCGCTCATCGGCCTCAATTGCTTCTCGCAAGGTCTTCTGACCGTTATTGCGAGCATAGAGCCGCCAACCCGACACACCACAGAGTGCCAGCGCCAGCATTAACAGCAAACCATCCTGCACCCACAGCTCTCCCACGGCACCCCCCAGGCCAATCGCCAGCGCTGCCATTTCCCAGCCATCGCGCGGGATAGTGTCGTTCTGGATGCGGGCCACTTCGTGCCAGAACAGCAGGTTGCGCTGGTCGAGCGCCAAGGCATCCCACTTGGCCAGGTCAATCTGTACTTCAACCTGGTCTTTGCCAATCTCTTCACTGGTAATCAGGGGAGGATTGACGGCAGTTGTGGCCTCAATCGTAACCCAGCTCCGCAGTTCGGGGGGGAGCAAGGTCTTCAATCGGCGCAGTTCGCTCAGATCAGCTCTGGCAGCAGAGGTGGCATAGGAGGTCATAGGACGTGCGATCGCGAGTAAACAGGAAGGACGCAGGAATCGAACCGAGCAATATCAAACAGAAGGGTTCAAACAGAGAGATTTAGTAGGAGTATAACGGGGTTTTGTCCCAGATGGGATATCTCATCCTAGCTCCGTCGGTGATCGGAAAATCATCCTTGCACTAGGCAACCTCCGGGCGTGGCTCAGGGAGCTTGTCATCCAGACCCCTTATCTCCCATCCTACCGATTTTTTTCTGTTCGGTTGTGGGCAGAAGACCGTACCTGATGCGACTTTAGAGCTTGAACCTTATTGGACCTTAATCGATGGCGGTTGACTGCGATCGCCACCTTGCTCTAACTAAGCGGATTTCCTCGTAGCTATACGCCTCACCCAAGTGTTCCCGAATTGGCTTGAGCGCGAAGGCTCCCACCTGCGCGATCGCCGCCTCAATCACCGCCTGCCGCTCGGGGGGCACCAGTGCATCCAGGTCCACGTCGCGTCCAGCCTCGATCAGTTTTTCCAGGTGGTCATACACGGTTCGCAGAGCAGAACTTCGTTTTTCTGCGATTTCTTCTGGCGACAACCCCTGTAGGTGCAGGTCGAGGGTGTAGAAGTGGGTGGACGAAAGGGAAGGAGCGCCGGGAGAGGCATCGTCCTGAGGTTTTGCGGATGATGCAGCGTTGCGGAGGGGAATGCCCCGTTCCTGACAAAAACTAATGATCTCCATGATGAAGCGATCGCCATATTGCTCGAGCTTGCGGCTACCCACCCCAGAGATCTGGCCAAATTCCTCCAGGGTTTGCGGCATCGATTGAGCCATCAGCCGCAGGCTGGAGTCGGCAAATACCACGTAGGGCGGCACATTTTGTTCGTCGGCGATGCGCTTCCGCAGCCCCCGCAGGCGGTCGAACAGACGCTCGGCCTCTTCCCGTCGCTGGGGAAGGGTGGCATCACGGGCCTCCGGTTTGCGGTCGGGCATGGTGACAAATACGGGGCGCTGTTTCCGCATCACTTCCCAACTCTGGGCATTGAGCTTGAGGATGGAATAGCCGTCGGTGGTCTCGTCGAGCAAGCCTTGGTGCAGCAGCGATCGCCCTAAAATTTTCCAAGCTTCGGCGCTGTGGTCTTTACCAATGCCGTAGGTCGAGAGTTCGTCGTGGCGGTGCTGCAAGACCTTCTGATTGCGAGAACCGCGCAACACATCAATAATATGGCCCATGCCAAAGCGTTCTTTGGTGCGGGCCACGCAGGAGAGAAACTTCATTGCTTCAATCGTCCAGTCCTCTGCCGGACGCGGACGCAGGCAGTTGTCGCAATTATTGCACCCGCCTGCAAAGCTTTCGCCAAAATAGGCGAGTTGAATTTTGCGACGACAGTCCGTTCCTTCGGCGTAGTCAATCACCTGACGTAGTTGTTGGCGGGCAATCCGTTGTTCGTCTTCTAGGGGTTCTCCCGTTTGTGGATTGATCTTCTGGGCGATCAAGTAATCAATTGTTTTAATGTCTGCGTAACTGAAAAAGAGGATGCAACTGGAAGGTTCTCCGTCGCGTCCGGCGCGGCCTGACTCTTGGTAATAACTTTCGAGGTTGCGCGGCAGGTCGTAGTGAATTACAAATCGTACATCAGGTTTGTTGATTCCCATGCCAAAGGCGATCGTCGCCACCATCAACCGTACATCATCACGAATGAATCGAGTTTGGTTCTCGCTGCGTTCTTTGTCGCTGAGTCCGGCGTGGTAGGGCAGGACAGAAATGCCGTCCTGTTGCAGGCGAAAGGTCAGTTCGTCCACCTTTTTGCGACTGAGGCAGTAAATGATGCCGGAACCGGGGGTCTGCCGCACTAGGTTCAGCAGTTCTGAGTAGGCACCCTTTTGCTTGGGGCGCACTTCGTAGTAGAGGTTCGTCCGGTTAAAACTGGCGACATGGACGAAGGGGTCGCGCAGATCAAGTTGGTGCAGAATATCGTCCTGCACTCGCTGGGTGGCGGTCGCCGTCAGCGCCATCATGGGCACTTGGGGGTAACGCTGTCGCAGCGATCGCAACTGCCGATATTCTGGACGAAAATCGTGCCCCCACTCAGACACACAGTGGGCTTCGTCGATGGCAAATCCAGCAATGCCAACCTGCTGGTGCACCTGATCTAAAAACGGCAGGAATGACTCGCTCAAGAGTCGCTCTGGAGCCACGTACAAGAGTTTGATGGAGCCCGCTAGGATGGCGGCTTCTCGCTGGCGCGTGTCGGCCAACCCCAGACTGCTGTTCAAAAAAGTTGCCTCGACGCCATTGTCCTGCAATGCCTGCACTTGGTCTTGCATGAGCGCGATCAGCGGTGACACCACAATTGTTAGCCCCGCTTTCAGGAGCGCCGGCAGTTGGTAACACAATGATTTGCCGCCGCCAGTGGGCATGATTACCATGAGGTCGCGCTGGGCGATCGCCGCTTCCACAACGGCCCGCTGCCCGGGACGAAACTCGTCGTAGCCGAAGTAGTGTTTCAGCGCCTGTTCGAGTGTTTCAAAGGAAGGAGTCGTAGAGGCAATCATCGATTTTGCAGCAGCACCGCTTTCTACTATAGAGCGCATCAGCAGGCATCAATGATCGAGCGCATGATGCCACCGTTGCCGGCCCTCATCCCCCAGCCCCTTCCCCCAAGTTGGCAGCAGGGGAGCCGGGCCTCTCAAAGTCCCTCTTCCAACTGGGGAGAGGGATTCAGGCTGAGGGCAAACGTGACATACACGCCCATGATCCCTAAGGAAGGATCACCTTGAGTCCCTGCGGAATGCATTTCACCTCAATTGGGGTGGTGCCAATAATTTCTCCATCCACCACAACTTTTTGGGGGGGATCGGTGACAATTCTTAAGGAGGGAGTTCTGGCGTGAAATAGGTTGGCCTGCTGGGGGTCGCGTTTGATGATGGCAGACCCCAGTAGATTCAGCATGGTGCCAATCGCCTCTATGCGACTGGACGCAGTACCAATGGTGACATCCAACAAGCCGTCCTGAAAGTCTACCACACCCCCTCCTTGGGCCAGGATGGATGTAGCAGGGGCGGCATTGGCAACAGTGATGGCAACCGCCTGCAACTGATAGGACTTGCCATCAGCCTCCATCTCGACCTCAAACTCGCTTTGCTGGTTCATCTGCCGCCACCCGGCTAAAAAGTAGCCAGCCGCGCCCCACTGTCGTTTGAGTTCCCGGTTGGCGAGTTCCACGGCTTCTGCCTCAAACCCAATCCCCGCCAGCAACACCATTGGCACTCCGTTACAAACGGCAGCATCCACGGGCTTGGGTGTGCCTGCTAGGATTGTCTGGCAGGCGGCGCGAATGGGCAACAGTTGTGGCAAGCCTAGCGCTCCTGCAAAGGCGTTGGCAGTGCCGCGGGGAATGATCCCTAACGGCACGTTCGTCTCAATGAGTGCCCCTGCAACGGCAGACACCGTGCCATCGCCACCGGATGCAAGCACCATATCGGCTCCACTGGCGATCGCCATCTGCACCAACTCTGCCGGGTGAACGTCTGGTGTCGTGATGTGGATATGCAAGTCCAGTGCTGGTTCCAACAACTGCTGGATCAGGGTCAAGTCCTGCTCGGCATTGCCCTGACCAGCCCCTGGATTAAAGATGAGATGGGCAACGCGGGACTTGGCAAGCTGCAGGGCGATCGCCTCTGCCGTTGCCAAGTTGATGGCAACCGGGACATTGTGCAGCAGACAAGCCCGCAGGAGCGCCTGAAATCCCGGTTCCTGCGCAGGGGCATAGGGGTCGAGCAGAAAAAAGACAGCCACGACCTCGCCGTTGACAACATTTGCGGCAAGTTGCAAGTCGCCCCCCAAGGATCCCGATAGGCAAGTCTCGACTGGCAACCCCGTCGCTTGCTGGATGCGTTGTCCAGTCGTTTCTGTGGCGATCAGCCGGTAGCGCTGCAACAGAGAACTGTGTCGCTGCACAAACTCAACCAAGGTGGCTTTTTGAGAATCGTGGGCGATGAGGGCAAGGGTGGCAGGCATGGGGCGGCAGGACAGAACTACTGCAGTTTAATTCCTATGAATTGCTCTAGTATCTGTCGCCGCCAGACAAATCGCAACACCAGACACCAGAGCATAGCTGCCAGGCCGATCATGAGATTGTCTGGGAGACTCAGTGCCTGCAACTCAAAAGAGTTACGCAAGGCAGGAACGGTGAGGACTCCAATGTAGGCTGCGATCAGGGTGAAGGCGAGGATAGAATAGCGGCGATCGCCACTCAACGGCTCACAGCCTACCCAAGCGGGGGTGGGGGGTTTGAGGAAGGGGATGAGCAGCAGCGAACCCAGCACTGCCATCGTCACCAGGGCAGACTGGGCCATGGCAATGGCGTTGTGGAGTTTGCCCGACCTGAGCACAATCTCCTGCAATTCCTGCAAGGTCGTTGAACAAAGAGGAGAATGGCGATCGCCAGCAACAAGCGGATCACTAGATTAATCTCCCGTTGCAACAGTGTCACCGTTCTCTGAAAACTACGCGCCCGAGCGGTGATCTGATTGGCAAAACTATCGGAACCGACTTTCTCCACTTCAAAGTAGCCTGTTCCATGGACGCAAAAGCTGCCAGAATAGACCGGGTCTCCCGGCTGCTTCGGAATTAGATCAGACTCGCCTGTGAGCAGTGATTCATCCAGCTTTAGGTCGCTGCTTTGCAGCACAGAACCATCTACCACCACCTGGTCCCCCGGTTTCAGAATCAGCACATCCCCCACGACAATGTCTGCTGGGTCAAGAGTTCGTTCCTGCCCATCGCGCACCACGCAGGCGGTGGGGCGGGTCAGCAGGGCAATCTGGTCGAGCTTTTTCTTAGCGCGAATTTCCTGAACTAGGTTCACCACCACGTTGAGCAGCACTACAACAGCAATCATCACCACGTCGCTGGGGCGACCCAGAGCAATCAGCACCAGGGAAATAAAGAAATAGGCCCCGTTGATGAAGGTGAACAAATTGTCGCGCAAAATCTCTTGATACGTGCGGCTGGTTTTAACCTGCACTTGGTTGCCTTGGCCTGCTGCCTGCCTCGCTGCTGCTTCGCGATCGCTCAGTCCTGAAATTCCAACAGGTATTGTCATTTTCATGGGATCGTAGATGTTGCCTGTTCACAGGTTATCTGAGATTTTGCATCTCTTCCTAGGAGATGGAGGTCAACATCATTGAGAGCCTTAGCATGAAGAGAACGAAGGCTGTATGGACAGGAGGATATCTGCTTCGAAAAATCTTTTGTCTTATGTGAAAGAAACACAGAGGACTCAGACCGAACAGGCGCAGGCATTGATCCTCAAAATCCAGGGCTATTTCATTTTGAAGTGAACCCTGATATGGTGTGAGGGACTTATCAGC
>DVEB01000124.1 GCA_015295905.1 Synechococcales cyanobacterium M55_K2018_004 | reverse complement strand
CCCAAAACCCGCTTAACCAGAACTGACGTTAAATCAACAACGCCCAATCGGTGTTCACGAGGAACGTTGCGGCGCGCTACTGTAGGGGTATAGTCGTATAGAAAATATTGGATTGATCGACGATCGCCTATTGATCAGAGGCTTATCCAAGCATGCTGAGTTGAGACCTGAAGCTGTACCTTCTGCACAGATCATCAATGACAAGGAAGGGCAAATCATTAATCAATTCAGTAGTCAATTCAGTGATTTCTATCCGTGATCATTACTGGTGCCTGGAGACGCGCAAAAATGCTGGAAGCTTATCGTCAACATGTTGCAGAGCGGGCTGCTTTAGGAATTCCGCCGCTCCCCCTGTCTGCGGAGCAAACCTCTGTCCTGTGTGAGCTGTTGCAGCATCCGCCGGCTGAGGAGTCTGCTGCACTACTGGAAATGTTGCGCGATCGCGTTCCTCCCGGTGTAGACCAGGCCGCCTATGTAAAAGCCAGTTTTCTGACGGCGATCGCCCACGGGGAAGCGTCCAGTCCCCTCATTACGCCAGTTGAAGCCGTAGAACTACTAGGCACGATGATGGGCGGCTACAATGTGCGATCGCTGATCGATCTACTGTCTGTAGAGGATAGGGCGATCGCCAGTGCCGCTGCCACTGCCCTGAGCAAAATTCTGCTAGTCTATGATGCCTTCCACGACATTGAGGAACTGGCGAAGGCAGGCAACCCCTATGCTCAACAGGTGATGAATGCCTGGGCCGATGCCGACTGGTTTACCCAGCGGCCCAAACTGCCAGAGGCCATCACAGTCACTGTCTTCAAGGTGCCTGGTGAGACCAACACCGACGACCTCTCTCCGGCAACCCACGCCACCACGCGCCCCGATATCCCCCTGCACGCGCTGGCGATGCTTGAGACACGCCAGCCGGGTTCTCTGGAAACAATTGCCCAATTAAAACAAAACGGTCATCCCGTGGCCTATGTGGGCGACGTGGTTGGCACTGGCTCTTCGCGGAAGTCTGCCATTAACTCCGTGCTGTGGCACATTGGACAGGATATTCCCTTCGTTCCTAACAAACGCTCCGGTGGCTACATCCTGGGCGGCAAGATTGCACCTATTTTCTTCAACACCGCGGAAGACTCCGGTGCTCTGCCAATCGAGTGTGATGTCACTGGAATGGAAACGGGTGATGTGATCACCATCTACCCCTACCGAGGGGAAATCAAAAACGAAGCCGGAGCAGTCATCTCCACCTTTAAACTGAAGCCGGACACAATCCTGGATGAGGTCCGGGCGGGCGGACGGATTCCCCTCTTAATTGGGCGCACCTTGACAGATAAGACTCGAGCAGCGCTCGGTCTGCCCCCCAGTGAACTGTTTGTGCGACCTCAAATGCCCGCTGACACCGGTAAGGGCTTTACGCTGGCCCAGAAGATCGTGGGCAAAGCCTGTGGTTTGCCAGGAGTCCGTCCTGGCACCTCCTGTGAACCCATCATGACCACTGTGGGTTCCCAAGACACCACTGGCCCTATGACCCGCGACGAACTGAAGGAACTAGCGTGTCTAGGGTTCAGTGCCGACTTGGTAATGCAGAGCTTTTGCCACACTGCGGCCTACCCCAAACCAGTCGATATTAAAACGCAGAAGGAACTACCCGATTTCATCATCCAACGGGGCGGTGTTTCCCTCCGGCCTGGTGATGGCATCATTCACTCCTGGCTCAACCGCATGCTATTGCCTGATACGGTTGGGACTGGCGGCGACTCCCACACCCGATTTCCGTTGGGAATTTCATTCCCGGCGGGTTCTGGCCTGGTTGCTTTTGCCGCAGCACTGGGGGTCATGCCTCTGGATATGCCGGAATCTGTGCTGGTGCGCTTTAAGGGCAAGCTGCAACCCGGTGTCACTCTGCGAGATATTGTGAATGCGATCCCCTACGTCGCCATTCAACAGGGGAAGCTGACGGTTGCTAAGGAGAACAAAAAGAATGTTTACTCCGGCAAGATCATTGAAATGGAGGGATTGCCTGACCTGCAGCTAGAGCAAGCGTTTGAACTGACTGATGCAACCGCCGAGCGCTCTGCTGCGGGGTGCACGATTAAACTAAGTATCGACACAGTGGCGGAATACCTACGCTCGAACGTGGCCTTGTTGAAGAACATGGTGGCGCGGGGCTATGGTGATGCCCGGACGATCCTGCGTCGTGTCGCCAAGATGGAGCAATGGTTGGCCAACCCATCGTTGATGTCGGCAGACCCCGATGCAGAATACGCAGATATTATTGAGGTGGATCTCGACCAAATTAAAGAACCTCTGGTGGCTGCACCGAATGATCCCGACAACATCAAGTTACTGTCGGAGTGTGCGGGCGATCCCATTCATGAGGTCTTCATTGGCTCCTGCATGACCAATATTGGACATTACCGCGCTGCTGCAAAGGTGCTGGAAGGGGCAGGGCCAGCTAAGGTACGTCTGTGGATTGCTCCCCCCACCCGCATGGATGAAAAGCAACTGCGGGAGGAAGGATACTATGGCATCTTTGCGGCTGCGGGGGCACGCACAGAGATGCCAGGGTGTTCGCTCTGCATGGGTAACCAGGCCAGAGTTGAGGATGGTGTGACTGTGTTCTCGACCTCGACTCGGAACTTTAATAACCGCATGGGTAAGGGTGCTCAAGTCTACCTAGGGTCTGCAGAGCTAGCAGCGGTCTGTGCATTGCTAGGACGCATCCCAACGGTGGAAGAATACTTGGAGATTGTGACGAAGAAGATTGATCCCTTCGCGAGTGAACTCTATCGTTACCTTAACTTTGACCAGATTGCTGGCTTCGAGGATGAGGGCCGCGTTCTCTCGAAAGAAGAGGAGCTCAAACTGCTCTCTTCGGTCAGTTGAGAACAGGGATAAAGCTGAGAGCATGTCACCTTTGCGGGCCCTCATCCCCCAGCCCCTGCTCCCAACTTGGGAACAGGGGAGCCGAGCATCTCAAACATGACATGTACCCACAAAACGCGTGTGACGTCATGAGTGCGTAGCGCCATATACAGGGAAGGACTCATGGGCTGTTTAATCAACAGATCGATTGTTTAAATCGAATGTTTAAATTCTGGTTGCTGTGATTTCAGTTCTATCGAATAATGTCATGTTGGCGTTCATCATTGGTGTTTATCAAAGGTATTAGTCATTGTGGACGACCTAATTCATCAGTCATATAAGCTTGGCTGTGTCGGGTCTTCACGTTTTTGAATTAGACAGTCCTGGATTCTATTGACGATAATAAAGAGGGAGACGATTCAACATCTATCTTCCTTATGTTGATTTGGAGGAACTCAGTCCTTGAGCAGAGCGTCACGTCCTCTAGTTGGATAGCACTATCGGATGAAGCAACTTTCTGCTGACAACGGTAGGATTGTCGTGTTTGCGACTTCAACCCGTAGCAAGCGATCGCCAAGTTCCTGGAGGGTAGTCGAATGCAACGAATCAAGAACGCGGTCACGCTCACTCTGATGCTATTGGGTGTTCTTGCCCTTCAACGCGCTCCTCTGCCAAAAAACACGGCTCAACATCATTTTCATCTTGTTGTTCATCGATTCGTTTCCTTCCTTCAGATCGACCAAAATTCTTGATCCCCGCTATCAATTCTGGATTCTAGTACGTTGGTTGTCTGTCTGCATGGCATTGGCACTGCTTGATCTGGGAATACATTTTTAGATGAGAATTGCACACCTTGTCACTCTCATCTCAACGTGCATCCTTTAGATCAGTAGCTCTGTGAGTCAATATTCCTGTAGCTTGGATGGAAACGCTGCATGGGGATCACCTCTGATCCCAAAGACATCCTCAAGTTCGGTAAAAAAACACCTTCTCCCAAGTTTGCTTTACCGATTCATTACAGTTCTGTCTGTATCTTGTGCTTAGAACCTTCAATGCGTAGAGCGATGTCCGATCGCTCCAGCCTACGAGCGTATGAATTTCTCAACTTCATTTCATGGTTCTGGTTGCTTCCATCCACTGCACCCTGTCCGACAGTGGCTTGCCAACCTACCTATAGCCAGCCCATCAAGAGCACACTGGATCGTCAAATGGATCCCAGCCCAGTGTCCCTTTGAACGTGATATCAAAGTGTTTGGCCACAAGGTCGCTCATATTCCTCCCCTGTGTAAGCTCAATCCCTTCTACGACGAGTTTGTGGCTCTTCGCTATCGAGCACTCTGCTACTTAGCAGATGACTGTGGCGAAGACATTAGTCAGTACCTGTAGTCTAGATTTTGGCCTGATTTCACGACTTGTGTAGCGCTGCTGGTTGAAAGGGCGAAAGTCATGGGAATGCCTTGCATCGCGATCGTTTTCGTGCAATTTGGCCTCAATGTCAATTTGGTAGCGATCGCCACTCCGGACAGCGCCAATTTACGCCAAGGTATTACGTACAATCATTAAGGATTCCGTGATCTCCATTGCACAGCGTGAAACAGGTTCTGATTATTGTCCACCAAGCCACCTCAACCCCCGGACTGATCGGGCAAGTCTTGCGAGAGCAAGGCTATCAATTGGACATCCGGTGTCCGGGGATCGGTCATGCTCTCCCCGACACCCTTGACCACCATTGCGCCACCATCGTTTTTGGCGGCCCCATGAGTGCAAACGATGACCAAACCCTTCCCTTCATTCGCACTGAGCTAGACTGGATTCCCACGGCCTTAGAATCTGGTAAGCCTTACCTAGGCATTTGTTTAGGCGCACAACTGCTGGCACGAGTGCTGGGGGCAAAGGTAGCTCCCCATCCTGACGACATTATGGAGATTGGCTACCGTCCAATTCAGCCTACCTCCGCAGGCGAGGCCGAGTTTGGGCGGTTGCAATCGGTCTACCACTGGCACCGGGAAGGATTTGAGATCCCCCACGGAGCAGTGCGGCTTGCGGTTGGCGATCCCTTCGAGAACCAAGCCTATCGTTACGGCGATTCGGCGTATGGGGTGCAGTTTCACCCTGAGATGACCCGTGAGATGATGGAACGCTGGACGACGGTTGCGGCAGACCACCTAAAACGGCCTGAGGCCCAACCTGTATCGGAGCAACGGATACAGCACGAGCGGTATGGTTTAACCGTGGAACGCTGGCTCCGTCAGTTTTTGCCCCATTGGTTAGGCCGGGATCAACGACTGGAACGATCCGCAGCCTAGTTAATGTCAGTTCTGGTTAAGAGAGGTTTGGGGCACCGCGCCGTGCGCGGCGCCCCAAACCTCTTGCTTTTTCCTGCATGACATGCAGGAAAAAGCAAGAGGTTCAGCGTATCCGGAATTCACGTTAGTGAGCACTCAACGGGCACGGGCACGGCGAAAGTCGAACCATCCCTCTAGCCAGTCTTGCCAGGTGCGATCGCGCTTTAGTTCCTGCTGCTGCCATGCGATCGCTGCCATCTGGAGCATACTGGCAAAGGAAGACGTGCCACCGGAGACTTGTTCTAAGGTCGTGATTGTTTGACGCGATCGCATGACGACCGCCAACAACTCGGCAATTTCCCTAGCTTGAGATCCCACAACCTGTGCCCCCAGCAGGTATCCGCGTGGGTCAACTACTAGCTTGCAAAATCCGGTGATTTCATTGCGGAGCTGAGCGATCCCCACCTGCTTGAGGGGAATGTTCACAGGCTGCAAGTCTCGCCCCAACTGTTGGCTCGCCTGGGCTGCGGTCAAGCCCACCTGGGCAAAGGGAGGATCGGTAGCAACAAAATGAGCGAAGGCCTTCTCCCGAAAGGAAAACAGCGGCAAAAACAGGGCGTTGCGGAGGATGGTGTGAACCTCTGCCTGGGCAATCGCCTCGGACAACGCCCGGCTGGCGCTGCTGCCACAGGCATAAATGCGGGGATTTGTCGTTTGCAGTCGGGAGTTGACGACGATGGCCGTGGCACTGTGTTGCACCTCTGCCCCTTCCAGGTTAAGTCCCTCAAGCTGTGGCGCAGACCAATTGGCGATCAGGATTTCATCAGCTTCCAGGGCACGCGGGCCAACCTGCATCCACTTTTTTCCCTCCAGCGATCGCACCTGGGTAATAGGGGTGTGGCTGAGGATGGTCACTCCCTCCGCCTCCAATTGGGCCTGCAGCAAGTGGCTCACGTCCAAGTCTGCCTGGGGCAAAAGCCGTTCTCCAGTCGTCACAAGGGTGACTTGACTACCTAACCGATTGAACGTTTGAGCCAGTTCCAGGGCGATCGCACCTTCTCCTAGCACGACTAATGTCTGCGGCAGAGGCGGCGCGGTAGGAGCGGCCCACAGGGTTGCTGGCGTCCACGGAGAGACTGTGGCCAGTCCATCAATGCTAGGAATTTGGGTAGCCCAAGCGGGAGCTAGGAGAAACGTGCGCGATCGCAGCAGACGATCGCCAGCCACAAACGCCAGACGAGGACGGCGGACAAACTCACCCCTAGCGGCAATCGCATCCACGCCACTGGTGGCCAGTTGAGTCAGCGATCGCTCCCGCCAGACCTGTTCCGCCGTGTGCCGTGCCCAGTCCCATGCGGCAGGCCAGGACACCCCCTGGGTGATGGGTCGGATCAATCCCGTCTGACTGAGCCGTCGCGCCTGGTGTGCTTTATTAACGATTTCAACGAGTGCCTGGGTGACTAGCGGTGGTGGTGCACTCCAATCCAAGGAGTTGGGTTGCAGAGTAGGATCCACTAGGGCAACTCGCGCTTTACGGACAGCAGTTGCGATCGCGGCCTCCCGTGCAACCCGCGTCCCGCCCACAATCACCAAGTCATACTCAACGCTCATCCTGCCCTCTCTTGGTTAAACACTGGCGCTGGCGGAATCTCGGATATGCTCCAGCGTCAGAATGCCAATGGGGGCGCCATCCTCCAGGACGGTTAACTGCTGTGCGCCCGTCTTCAGGATCAGGGAAAGCGCATGACGCAAGCTGTCGTTGGGAGTAATGGTGGGGTTAGATGGCGGATAGTTACCGGCCATGTCGATCATGGCCGATTCAACCCGCAGCAAACTGAGCTGGCGCACCATATCATCGGCTCCCACCAAGTCATGCACGAAGCGATCGACTGGGCGAGTCAGGATGTTAAAAGGAGTATCATACTGGACAATCTGACCATTCCGCATGATTAGAATGCGATCGGCTAGCCGCAGCGCTTCCTCCACATCGTGAGAGACGAACAGGATAGTTTTCTGAAGCTGCCGTTGCAGTCGCAGAATTTCATCCTGGAGGCTGGCCCGAGTGATGGCATCGATCGCCCCAAAGGGTTCATCCATCAACATCACCTGGGGATCACCTGCCAAGGCACGAGCTAGCCCAACTCGCTGCTGTTGCCCCCCCGAAAGTTGAGCCGGAAAGCGATCGCGATACTCCTCTGGCGGCAGCTTTACCAAAGTCAGAAGTTCATCAATGCGGGACTGAATCTTGGCCCGCGACCACCCCAGCAGACTGGGAACCACGGCCACGTTTTGAGCCACCGTCATGTGAGGGAACAGACCAGACTGCTGAATGACATAGCCAATTTGTTGGCGTAGTTTGGTGGACTGGATCCGCCGAATATCATGACCGTGCAAGTAAATCGTACCCGACGTCGGTTCGTAGAGGCGGTTCACCATCTTCAGCAAGGTTGTCTTGCCACAGCCAGAGGGACCCAAAATGACCACCAATTTTCCTGCTTCCACCTCACAACTACAGTGGTCAACCGCCCAGCGAGAAGTTCCCGGAAAGCGTAGTGAAACTTGGTCAAATTGAATAGCAGTCACAGGCGATGAGAATGGGTCAGTGAGGGTGGCACAGTCAAAGAAGCGCGAACCTTGAGGTCAACCAGGAACGAAGGGAAGCTGGTGTGGCGCTGTGTCATCGTTGAGCGACAACACAACGCCCCCAAAAATCACCAACCCTGTCTACAACATACCCGCCTGAGTCAGAAATTCCTTCGCCACCTCAGCCGGTTCCCGTTGTTTCCCATCAACCTCGTAGTTGAGGCGACGCATGGTGTCGTCAGTCAACTTAGGAGCGAGTTGATTCAAGGCGTCGGCAAGACCAGGGTTGGCATCTAGAGTTTGTTGGCGGACAACAGGCGCAACTTGGTAGGGGGGAAACAGTTTCTTATCATCCTCTAGCACCACTAAATTGTTAGCACTAATCTGCCCGTCGGTGCCAAAGGCAACTGCCACATCCGCTTCTCCGTCAACCAGGCCCTTATACCGGAGGCCCGGATCAACGGCCTTATACTCCTTGAGAGTAAACTCTCCATACTTTGCTTTGATGCCCGGTAGCCCATCTTCTCGCACTTCAAATTCAGGCGGCCCAATCATAACCAACTCACTGGCTTTCGCCACCATGTCAGAAATGGTTTTCACGCCAAACTTTTGAGACCCTTCCTGGGTCATGGCAAGGGCCTGGGTGTTATTCATGGGGGCAGGGTCAAGCCAGACCAAATTGAATTGCTCTTTGTAGCCTTTAGAGACTGCCTCAAAAACAGCCTTCTGATCACTCTGGGCAGGCAGCTTTAGGACAGTCAACAGCCCTGTCCCTGTGTATTCGGGGTAGAGATCAATTTCTCCGCTCTGTAAGCCTGCCTGGGCGACGGGTGTGCCCCCCAGATTGAGTTTTCGCTCCACCGTAAATCCTGCTTTTTCCAGCACCAACGCGTACATTTCGCCAATGATGAACTGTTCTGTAAAGTCTTTCGAGCCGACCTTAATCGGGGCCGTAGAATTGCTACCCGTTGCACCTGAATTAGTGCCGCCGCTGGCGCAGGCCACAACCAGCAGAGCAGTGAACAGCATCAAAAGCGGAAAGATAAGCAAGCGGCGAAGGGATTTCATAGTTGTAATGCTCTTTGGACTTGGGATTGGACGTGTGATTTGAGATTGTGGCAACCCGACGGTGCGCCTTCAACATTCACCCGTAACGTAGCAGTGTTCTGGCGATGAAGTGGACGTTGCGTGTGTACTTCATCACCAGAACACTCATTATGTTATGTAACGCAGGCATCCCGCATTAGAACGGCTCTTCTTTGGCGTCCTCTTTAGAGTTGGTGTTGCGGTTGGGGGTCTCGCGGGTGAACTTCATGTGGATGGCGCGAGACTGCTCTCCATCGGCAGCGATCGCCAGAATTGGGTAATCAATCAACCCATCCTGGAAGGACATCTGGAAGCGGAAGGTGCCATCCGGGTTGAGGGGAATTTCTCGCCCTGCAATGTAAACCTTAGCATCAGGTTCCGTTGCCCCATAGACAATCAGTTCTGCATCCGCTACTAGCCAGAACTTGCGTGAGCGGATGGGCGGCATAGAGCCAAAGACTCCTACCCCCGACATGGTCAGTCCCGAAAACGTCGGGACGACGCCCATGCCCACCCCAGAGGGGAAGACATAGGAACTCACGGGCGTAATTCCAGGTGCCGGGATTGGCGGAACTCTGGTAATGGGGACAGAACTCAATGCCGCACCAGAGGCCATCTGCATGGAGCCAAATGCAGAACCAGGCACGTGCTGCACCGAACCAGGCACGTGCTGCACTGACACGGGCACACGCTGCACTGACACGGGCACACGCTGCACCGAACCAGGCACGTGCTGCACCGAACCAGGCACGTGCTGCACTGAGCCAGGCACATGCTGCGCTGAGCCGGGCACATGCTGCGCTGAACCAGGTACATGTTGCGCTGAACCGGGCACATGCTGCGCTGAACCGGGCACATGGGAGCCAGGGACGTGCTGCATTGAGCCAAACAACGAACCGGCAACCCGCTGCGACTCCGCCGATTCTGCCAGGCCAAAGATTTCGTCGTAAATGGGATTCCCTGTATCCGTGACCCGTTGGCCGGGGGGAACCAGTGTGATGAAGGTCCTACCTTCCAGGCTTTCATCCCAGCTCAACGTCATGAACAGATCTTCATGCCAGTCGGACGGGAAGACCGGAGGGACGCGGACTGTATTGGAACGGGCTAGCAGCAGCCAGCGACCATCCGCAGCCAAGTAGCCAATTTCGACTAGATAGTCGCGATCGCTCACCGGAATTGGTAGATACCAGTCCCGCGCTAGTTCATCACAATCGTATTGCTGAATGCTGTGCGGGTGTTGGACGTTGAGATCGATCCCCGTGACATCCATCAATCGCAGTGCCAAGTGCTCACCCCCCTGCTGGCGCAAAGCTAGCTTATGCTCGTTGGGAGTGTCCCAATAGGTGTAAGCCCACTGAGGGTCGCGGGGCAACAGCACAATGCGACTCTCGCCATAACCATCGGGCAGGTCGGGCAGCCCCTCGTCCACATCGGCAAGCTGTTCACTCGACAGATCGGTTTGACCAACGTCAAATTTCGCTGCTTCGACGTGCGACTGCTCGTCTTCATCATCCCGACTGGCTAGTACTGCGCCTGCCCCGGCTGCCAAAGCAGCGGCTCCAAGCGCAAGGCTGGGGTCAACGGTTTCTGCCACTGCTTCTGCGACTGGCTGTGGAGTTGGAGGCTCTGCCACTGGCGCCACTTCCGGCTCTGGTGCAGGCAGAGGGCTGATGGGTGGCGCCGGGGGAGCGGCCACAGCGGGAGGTGCGGCAGCAGGTGCTTCCACTGGCGAGGTAGATGCTGGCTCAGGGGCGATCGCCGCCACTCCAGGAGCTGCCGAAACCCGCACTGAGTTTGAGCGAGCTAAGGGCAACCACTGTCGGTCGGGGGTGGTATATCCCAGTTCGGCTAAGTAATCGCGATCGCTCGTCATGATGGGCACATGGCGATCGACATCCTCTTCAGCCACCGCGTATTCCTGGTAAGCAACAGGGAGCGTACCTTCTGGATCTAAGCCAGTGACATCATAAATCCTTAGCTTCAGATCCTTGCCCCCCTGTGCCCGTACCTCGGCTTTGTGGGCCTCAGGGGCTTCCCAGTAGGCATAGGCATCGGCATAGTTGCGGGGGGTTAAAACAATGCGGCTTTTGGGTGTTGTGATCGCCGCCCCCACCACTGCTGCCCCGGCCAGACCCGCCCCAGCGATTGCTGCGCCAGCGGGAATACTACCCGAAGGCTCTGCTACTGTGGCGTCTGGGGCGCTCACTGTTGGCGTTGAGGTAGAGGTTGCAATGGGGGGCACAGCAGCGGGAGACGGTGGGGTGATTGGAGGGGAGGGCGCTGCAGCCGATGAAGTGGCTGGAGGTGCAGAACCACCCCGCCCCCTCAACACTAAAGCGCCTAACCCTGCCAGCGCACCCAAAATGACAATGGGCAGCCAGCCTGGGATTCCTCCTTCGATATTGGTAGAAGGGGGAACAGCCGCCTCAGAGGGGGCGACGGTTGCGGGAGGAACGGCTTCTGGGCTGGCCGTCACAGGACTCGCAGGGGTGGGACTGGGTAGGGCCGGAGAGGCAGCACCCACTGGCGCACTTGCTTCGGCGGGGTCTTGCCCAGGAGGAACCGTGGCAAAGGCCAAAAATCCCTGCACTGCGGGGGTCGGTGTGCCACGGTAGACGTAGACCCGTGGCTGTGAGTAAGGATAGCGGGGATCATCGGGCAACGTGCCATGCATCACCAGGACGCGGACATTCGGCTGCCCCACGACCTGGTCTGCGATCGCATAGCTGATGCCACTGTTCCCCAAAGCCTGAATAACGGTAGCGGTTTGGTCGTCAGCCACCTGAGTAGCCGTTGCCCCAGTTTCAAAGGGACGGCCTTTGAATACCTGGTAGGTGCTCAGTGCCCGCCGAGTATCACTATCGTCGGGACGATCGATAAACCGGACAGGCAGATCCGGCCCTCCGACCTCTGACCAATTCGTAATTTCACCGCGAAACATCTGGGCAAACTGGTCAAAGGTCAGGTTGCCTTGAAATGGATTGTCTGGCCCTAGAATAATGGCAATCTTTTCTCGCTGAATGGGAACCTGCACCAACCCTTGTGCCAACTCAGCCTCGCTCAGCGGTCGCCCAATTGCTGCGACATCAACCTCGCCCGCCAAGAGCTTCTGAATTGCCTGATCTGACCCATCAGTTGCCAGCGTGACCGTCGTCCCCGGATAGCGACGTTCAAACCGCCGCTTGATGTCCTCGTTGGGACGCGCCATGCTGGCGGAGCCATCGACTCGCAGGGTGGTACCGCTGGCAATTTCCCGCGGGAGCACAAAGGGCGATGGAGTTGCAGTTTGGGCCAGCGTTGGCGGTGCGGCGAAGTAGCTGATCAGCGATCCAGGAATGGGCGATAGGGCGATCGCCACCATTAGGGGAGCAAAAGATAACGATTTTCGCAGCATTTTTAATAGGGCAACCTGAAGGTCGAAGTTTAATTTATTTTTACAATGAACGTGCCAATTATATAGTGCTTCCTTTGGGGAGAAGTTACTGGTGGACGAAAATTTTTCAGGAGATGTGCAGGGATGCAGGGGGCGATTTTGGCCGCGCAAACATTAGCAACGTGGGGGGCGCCCCCTAACTTTTGGGGGGCATTCTGAGAACGGCTGCGCTTCATAGGCAGAAGGGTGGCACACTGCCGCCCATGATATAGAATCTGGGCTACTGTTTGAGCCATGCTAAGCGCTTGATGCGTTTTTTGACTGCTGTCAACAGGCTATACCGATAACCGGCCCAAGCAGAGCGATCCACATATCGGTAAAAGAGTTTCTTGTGGCTAGGGTGATAGCGAAACACATTCCATGGCTTGTACTGGGAGGCAAAGTGAATGACGTAGGGGTCTGTGATGATTTGCTGGAAGGTGTCTGCGTCGAAAGGACTCTCCGTCCAACTGGGAAATGTAAAGATGAAGGGAGTCTGGTTCCAACGGGGATCAATCTCGCCCCATTCACCAGCACAGACTGCGTTAAGAACATCCTGGTCATGCCAGCGGATCGATTCAACGTTGTTTTGCAAGTAATCAAGCAACTGGGATGTGACATTTGCTTCTCGCCAGCGCCTGAGGTTCACCAGCAACACACCAGCATTAAAATACTTCCAGTTGCCAGGAAGCTGTAACTGTTGGCAATTCAACAAACCAACTTCCAGAGTTGGCAGTTGATAGTCCTGAACCGCCAGCAAATAATCGTTGCCCAGATCCAAGTTCCAAAGGTTTTCAATGTTTGTATTGAGGATGAGATCACAGTCTAGGTAAATGACTTTCTCTAGATCTGTGGGCAGCAGGTCAGCAATAAACAGCCGATAGTAGGAAGCGAGGGTAATATGCTCTGAGATCTTCACCTGTTTGAGGAGATGATCGGGAGGGGGCAGCCAACGCACGTCGCAGCGATTTTGCCCGACTGCGCTGAGGGATCGCAGAATTTTCTGGCGATTGGCTGCTTGAATACCTCCATCAATAATAAAGAGCAGTAGATGCAAATGCTGAGGCAAGTTTGCCAGAACCGAGCAGGCCATCACCGCTAGGGGCATGGCATAGTGGTTGTCCGCAGCACAGACTATGGCAATGGTAGAGCGATCGCTGTTTGGTTCTGATGAATCAGAGTGACCCATAGGGCTTGGGACAATCAATGAGTTTCTTGCCCCGCATCCTACCCTAATCCTTACCAACAGCAAAAGAGGGGGTGCAGACCTGAACGATGAATGTTTGGATAAGATGCGGAGTGCGTCTCTTAATCTAACGTTTGCTAACCCTGTCAGTTAGTGAGTTGGTTTGTTGTGATGTCAAACGTGCGCTGTGCGCACGTTTGACATCACAACAAACTGTTACTTTACAGACGGATTTCGTCGCAGTTCCGGGTGAGAGAATCGCAGCTTATCCTGAATTCACGTTATCTAAAAAGTTATGCTCATACTGAGCAACGCCTGTAGGTCTTGGGGCAGAAGGCACTTTTCTTGCCTGGTTGTTGTGCTCATGCCAGCGCAGCGCCAGTAGACAGGCTGCCGTCAACATCTGCCCTGGCTCTTCCATCTGCGTCAGGATGAAGCCCAGCACTACTGTGGAAAGCACAACAAACCGACCAAAATCATCCACACAAACTCGACTCCAGACGATCCACCCCATATAGAGATAGGCGGCGAGGCCAAGCCAACCCAAATCTCCCCAGATGCCCGCCCAGGTAAACAGCGGGAAAAAAATTGTGGACTGCTGTGCGACCCAACCATCCGACACCACACGAAATACTTCAGCAGAGGCAGGGTGAACTGTTGCTCCTAGAGGGATTAGCAGCGATTCGTAGTCTCGTAACACCCAGCCCCCCAACCGACTGACGGAATGCCCCGGTCCTAACCCAAATAAAACATTCAGGACACTTTTGTAGTGAGTCGGAATAATGCGAAAGGCGGCAAGCTTTGTCTGGGTTCCCTCGCCATCTGGGGCATACAACCCATCCCGTTCCGCCCAGTTGCGAATGTGCTGAACAAAGGGAACCTCTTGCAGGTTTTGATAGGCCCAGTAGAGCAGATAAAGGACAATAACCGCAACGATCAAGTAGCCAATAAATTTACCCGGGCGTTTGAGCTTTGTGATTACCAGCAGCACACCACCCGCAAGAAAAGTTGCCAGGGTCTGTTTGGAATCGGAGACCTGAAGCTGGTAAAGCGAAAGCAGAATGGTTGAGACTCTAATCCAAAGGGGAACGTTTTTAAAAGTTTGCAAGAAATAGAGGGCAAAATAAAATGAAACGGTTGCCGAGACATAGTTTCCGGCGCTGCCTCCACCCGATGCAAACACTCCAGCAATGTTGTCCTGCAATGTCCCTCCTCGGCGGGGATAGATGCCAATCGGCATCAGGATAGACTGGACGACTACTAGAAAGAGGTTAAAAAAGGCAAACCCCACCACCCACTTCCTGAATTTTTCCAGCCGTTCACCTACCATTTCCACCATCATCAGAGCAGCCATGAGCATCATCGGTTCTGCCAGGAACATGAAGTAAAGGAAGACGTTTACAACGCTGGCCTGGTTGATGATGGCGCTGGTGATCATCACGCCCAAGAGAATTCCCATCGCCCACAGCAGATCTTGTGCAACTCTGACTTGCCTGCGATCGCGCACACGAGAGGTCCAGAGTGTGATGGCAGCAGCGATCGGAACAATCCCAAAGTGAACAAAGTTGAGGATGGCAGGCGCACCAAAGTAGGTAAACAAGCGCGGGAAAAAAGCTGTTGCAAAGCTCCAGAGCAACATCGTGGTGTTGCTGAGGGTGCCATCGTTTTTGGGGAGGGAGCGGATATAAGTCATGTAGTTACACCGACGCAGCGGTAGAACTTGAGGTATTGCTCAGTGACGTAGCTTTTTGAAAAGCGGGAGTCAATGGTGGTGGAATCGGGTTGGGGCTGAGCGATCGCACTTTTGATCGCACCGACGAGATTTGGAACCGCTTGGTCACCCAAGGTGAAGTAGTGGCAGGCAGAGGAGCCGACTTCTCGAAAGATGGGGATGTCGGAACAGACTACGCGGCAACCGAGGGACAACGCTTCTACCAACGGTAGACAAAACCCCTCGGTGGCAGAGGCGATCGCAAACAACAGACAATGCTCATAGAGCCAGCGCAGTTCGCCATCCTGCAAGCCCGAAAGCAGGACGACCTGATCCCGTATTCCAAGGGATATCGTCAAATTCAGGAGGGTTTCGGTTTCAGGGCCAGCACTCCCCACCAAACAGAGATAGGTTGCAGGACTCAAACTGCCATCTTGGAGCAAGTTTGCAAAAGACTGGATGAGCAGATCGAGATTCTTGTTTTTGCGGTGCTGAGCGACACAAAGGATGAAGGGAGTCTCTGCCCCAAATGGTAAAGCGCAGGGAATTTGAGGGGCAATTGTGCTCAAGTCTACACAGTTATAAATCACAGCCGTGGGCTTGTGCTGGTGAATGCTGGGAAAGTAATGCTTCAGTCCCTCAAGCGTGCCTTGAGAAACGCAGCACAACCCATCACAGCGGTTGACACACCAGTCTAGGAACCAGCGGTTAAACAAAACTTTCGGAAAGCCAAAATTTTCTGGACATTCGTAGGGATATAGGTCGTGGATGGTGGCAACAACCGGAGCGTTGAACCATCGACGTATTAATGGAATAGGAAAGGCTAGATGCACAACATCCGCCTGCAATTGATTGGCCAGTCGTGGCAAGTCCAACAGATACCAGCGGTTACGGGCGATCGCCCGATTCGCGATAGCAATCCGCAGGACTGTGATTTTGGGCGATCGCAAGCCAAACTCTGTTTCAAAGTAATCGGCCTGCCAGTTCCCAGTCACCAACGTCACCTGACTCACCTCTGCTCGTTCTGAGAGTCCCTGCGCCAAGTTGGCCGCATGGCGACAGACCCCCGTGGGGTGGGTGGGGCGGTGCAGGACAGGGATGAGGACGTGCATGGGCTTCTGGATTCTGTGGCTGTTGGTGAGGGATTAGATCGTGATCGGGGTGCGATGGGCAGTTTCTTGGTAGAGAGCGTTAAGGCGATCGCCCACGACTTTCCAGCTAAAGTGGTCGTTGACCCGTTGCCGACCCGCCTGCCCCATCTGGACTCGCAGCAGGGGGTCGGCGGCTAGTTTTTGCATGGCGATCGCCATCTCTTGCACCGACTGTTCGGGCCAGTTTGCAGCGATCCGAAAACCTGTTTTTTCTGTCACCTGCACCTTGGGACCACCCAAGTCCAAACAGATCACGGGACGACCCGCCGCCATCGCCTCAATGCACACCCAGCCGCCGGAGTCATGCAGGCTGGGATGCACCAAAACATGACACTGGCTCAACTGCTCTAACGTTGCTTCGCGCGGCAAACGCCCCCAAAACTTTACCTGTTGTTCGACTCCCAGTTCTCGTGCTAAAGACTTCAGATTGTCCATTTCGGGACCATCCCCAACCAACCAATATTCTGCATCTGGCAGCTTGGCCTGGGCAAAGGCGCGAATTCCCAGGTGATAGCCTTTCCAGTGGAGCAGTCGTCCCATGCTAATGAAGCGGATCGGTTGAGAATCTAGGATGGGATATTGCGACAGCACATCAATTTCATCGTCTAGCAGACCCACTTCTGGGACGATCTGCACCGTGTCAGCCCCCATAGCATACAATCGCTGGGCAGTATCTTCGGTGGTGGCCCGCACCACAGCGCTTTGCCTCACTGTCAGGCGCACCAGCGGGTCGTGTTCGCCAATGCCCCGGACAACATTGCGGGCCAGTTCGTAGCAGCGGGCTTTTAGGCCAAAGTCTTTCCAGAAGGGAGCCGGAGCCGATTCACCACCGCCGACTGGCCCCCAAATGAAGGGAATGGGCAGCAGCGAGAGCAGACTAGGCGCCGAGTATTTGACAAAGGTGACGTGGTGCGCCAAGTCGAAGCCAATTTCCTGATGCAGCTTTTTGGCCACAAAGTAAGCCTGGATCTGCCACAGGTAGTAGTGGATCTGCATCGCGCCAGATTGTCCCCAGCGCAGGCTGTCTTGCCAGAAGGGCAGGGTGAAGTAGACAAAGTGCAGGTTGGGAATTGGGTTGACAGTCAGTTCTGCCTCGATCGCCGCCTTGCTCTCGTCGGGACGAGTCAACACCCAAACCTCGTGTCGTCGGGCCACTTCTCGCGCCACGTTCCAGCCGACCCCCCGCTCAGAGCCGCGACCTGGTTCACAGGAATATGCCGAAATCAACACTTTCATGGCAGTTTGTCTTGTTGCAGTGCATTGAAATAGACGGGGAAGCTCATGTCGAAACTGCACCCGACAGTGGTTTTGTTGTGCGTTTACTGGCAGGCTGTTGTTTTTGTTGGATGCGTTTGGCAACTTCAAGAAAAGCCCGCACTTCTGCGTACAGGTCTTGTTCCGAAAAGACTTCTTTCGATCGCTCCTGATACATCCGTCGTGTTTCGCTATCCGTCATCTCTAGCATTGCCGCTGCTAGTGCGTCTACATTCCCGCAGGGATAAACCAGACCGTTATAGCGGTGACGCACGGTATCGCTATAGCCCCAGTTGCCACAGCGATCGCTCAGAATTGGTGCACATCCCGAAGCCATTGCCTCCGACACCACTAAGGGATGGGGGTCAATCCACGATGGGCAAACAAAGACATCTACGGCTCCGTAGTACAGCGGGAGTTTGCTCTGGTTGACGAACCCCACATTCAGGACTTCGCCGTTCATAGTTGCTAGTCGTTCGTTGATCGCATGTTCCAGGGTGCCACCGCCCAGCATGATGCCGCGCACGCGGGGGTCTTTGTGGTGGGCCTTGGCGATCGCCTCAATAAATTCAAAGGGATTTTTCCGCTCGATATACTTAGCACAAAAAGCATAGAGAATCGTATTCTCGTCCCAGGAAAGTTCCTTGCGGATGCGCTGCACCTCTTCGGGGTGTTGGGCAATGGTTTGGACAAAGCGATCGCCATCCACCGGGTGACAGCCGCGGATAATCTTTTCGTCGGGCACACCATAGTGCCGCAGGTGAATTTCGTTGTGATCCCCGCAAGACAGCCAGTAGTCCGCCAAGTTCAGCATCCAGGGATACATAAAGGACATAACAATCCGACGGCTACGGCTATAGCGCATATCCGACATGATGGTTGCATCATTCTGCATAATCAACGGAATGCCTCGCAGTTTACAGAGTAGCGCCGTCAATCGATAGGAATAGTTGACGAAACTCTGCATGAAAATGCCATCAAAGTTGTCGCGGGTGAGTTGGTTAATCAGTCCCGGACTAATGACATTTTTTCTACGCTGTGTGGGTACTTTGCCCGACAGGTCTTTGAGATATTCGTAGTCATAGCCGCTAGTCAGATCTACATCCCACGCCTGGGCATTATTACCAAGCAAGCTATCGCCCGTCGTTTGGTTTTCGTTTGAAAGGTACAGCACCCTAATCGAAAGCTCAGGTTGTTCGCTCAACTTGCGCCAGAGCGGGCCATGGTGCTGCGTGGGGTGGGTAAAAACTACGCCTAAGCGGAATTTTGAGTGTGTCATTAGTCCAGTCCTAGCGTTTATGCTCCGGGGTCAGAGGAGATAAGAGATATGGGCTATCGTTTGTCGGCGATCGCTAGGTAACTGCCATATAGGCTGAGCAACGGGAAGGTGTAACCCAAGTAGCGGGAAGTCTTGCCACTTCCGTAGACCTTGACGTTGGAGTAGCCCATCATCTTGAGTTTGATTTTCAGCGCATCGGGAAAGTGTTGAGAAACATGAGCGCCACCCAGTACACTCTGTTTGCGCAGCCTAAGTTTGATGTCATTGGGATTGGGAGTTGTCAGCAGCAGTCGTCCACCAATCTTTAAAGTCCTGAACATCTCTGCAAGCGTTTTATCCACATCCTGTGCATATAAATGTTCAATAAACTCACCAGCAATGATTGCATCAAAGGAGTTATCTTCTGCTGGAATCTCAGTTGAATATCCACAAATTGTTCGAGTATAAACCTCTTTAGGCAAGCGTTCTAGCCGAGCCTTGACGCATTCCAAACCAACAATCTGTAAGTTGGGATTGAGTACTTTTAAGATACGACCACCCCGTCCGGTATTACAGCCAACATCTAAAACGGTTGAGACCTCTTTTGGCAAGAAACGATAGAACTGGTGATAGCGCTCCTCTGTGAAAGGATCGGTTTCACTAGTGATACACACTTCGTTCAGAGACTCGTAAGATTGCATGGCTACTCCATTAAGGTGTTATGGATCAGAAAAAAATGGTAACGTCCAGACGGTTAAGAAGTACTGATATACTTAAAGTGGGTCAATTCAAACGCCAGAGAGATACTTGGTCACCAGTTCAGGTCTTGCTCATAATCCAGCTCAATTAACAAATCCCCTGCAACTTTTTTGAATGCGTCCTTGTGCTCCTCTTTGAAATAGGTCTGCCATCCACCAATGCTCCCCTTCCCTCCTTTCTTAAAGGTGTGAGACTCCTCCGGATCCATGGCTGTTGAAGCAAATTTTGATCGGATTTGGTCAGCCGGAAGACTCATCTCAAGATGGTCAAGAATTTGTTCGACTAAGTAAAGCCGCTTTTCTTCAGAGCCGCCCCCCCGTTCGCCCACTAAATCTTCAAATTTGATGGTTAGAGTTTCGGGGTGTGAGAGCCAGCCTTTCCAGCGAGCAAAGTCTTGTCCGATATCGGGTTGCGATACATTTGAGCCAAAGGGAGAACCAACAGGAACCCCTTTGATCGAACTCATCAACTGTTCATCGAACCCTGACATCTGCTGGTAGATTGGGTGCAGGAAGATGCGGGGTTCCTTGGTCACCCAGCGAGCATGAGACACCGCCACATCACGGAGGTCTCGATAAATGAAGAGCAGTTTGCAATGATGCTCCTGCAATATTTCGAGAATTTCGTCAGTACACATGAGATGGCTGCGAACGATTGCTCTATCGGGAGCCGAGCCAATCTTCCAGCGGATGTGGTCGGCGGTGTTCATCACGCCACAGAGCGCCTGTACTGAAACAATGTCATCCCATTTGACTAGGCCAGGTAATGAATAAAGAATCTGGTAAAGCAGGTGGGTGCCACTTTTAGGGTAGGAGTTGCAGAGAAATAGTGTTTTCAAACGGTTGCCCCGCAACAGTTTTTCGCGGATATACCGTGTTTGAAACACAAAGTCTCTAGCGTGGAGGCGGAAGATGTCTTTGACCTGGTAACTCATGGGATTTTAGATTTGAAAGTTGAGATTTTGGATTGAGGATGGGCTTGGAATTTGAGAGTTATCCATTTACGCAATTGGGGTAGGTGCTGTCTTGCTGCGATGGGATGCTGAACGTTGTAAGGGCAGTAGGGATTCGTAGAGGGTGGCTACCTGTTCAGCAGTCTTTTCCCAGGAGAACTGCTGGGCGCGGTGCAGCCCTTTTGCAATTAACCTTTGGCGATCGCCCCCATCCGCAAAAATCTGTTTAACTGCCGCACAGATTGCCTCAACATCTAGCGGGTCGGTCGTGATCGCGGCATCCCCCACAACCTCTGGCAGGGAAGAGACATTGGACGTAATTACGGGCAACCCACAGGCCATGGCTTCTAAGACCGTGATGCCAAAGCCTTCGTAGAGCGAGGGCGCCAGGAGTATATCGGCAGCGTTATATAGCTTAACCAAGGTGGCTTTGTCGGGCTGACCTAGGTAGGTGATGTGGGGAGCAAGGGCCAACTGTTGAATCAATTGCTTCTGTGCTGGACT
Source organism: Synechococcales cyanobacterium M55_K2018_004 (assembly GCA_015295905.1). Classification (GTDB taxonomy): domain Bacteria; phylum Cyanobacteriota; class Cyanobacteriia; order Elainellales; family Elainellaceae; genus DVEB01. The sequence goes on along the minus strand of DVEB01000124.1, from coordinate 13,850 downwards.
GAAATCACCTCCGGCTTTCCAGAAGTGAATCGGGAAATGGCGATCGCGCAGTGCTCGCACCACCTGCAAAATCGTATCGATGTTTTTGCGGGGATTGTTAGACCCCACATTCACCAAGCAGCAGGTTTCTGGAGCAATGCCTTGCTGCTGACGAAAGGCGATCGCCTCCTCGCGGGGAATAGTTTGATAGATCTTTTCCACCCCATTGGCGACTACCGTGATGCGATCGGGGGCGAGTCCTAAGTACTGCGTCACATCCTGGGCAGTGTAGGCCGAGACGGTGATTACCCGGTCGGCCTGACACATTCCCCGCAGAGCATACTGCCAAGTGGTTTTACTAAGCCAGGGGAAGTTTGCCAGTCCCTTGAAGAGCTCCGGTTGTGTCAAGTTAATAATGTCGTGACAAGTGACAACCGTGGGAATGCCTGTGGACTTGAGGGCGTAGATAAGATGCCCATCGCTGTGGTCAATCACATGAAAGAGATCCACCGACTGTCGCTGCAGTTGCCTGGGGTATGCCCAATACCGCTGGACATACTTCTGGAACCCGCCCAGGAAGGTGGCACTCCTGCCTGTATCAAACGTTGGGAAAAATTCCAAGATTGACCAATCGGGGCGGACGGTCTTTAATCCCTGCACAAGCGCATCAGCATAGACATCCATGCTGACAGAAGCTTTGGGGGCACGACGGAGGATAGCAACACGCATGGGGATTTTCAGGATTTTGGGGATCAAACATGAGTGGCAGCAGTGGATTCTTCAGTCTTTGCTTGAGTTGGCGCTTTGGCGGCCCCTGTGTCTCTGCTCATCAGCGATCGCAGTCTCTTCAACAGCAAATCAACCACCTGAGGCCGCAAGTGCGGGGCATAGAGGTAAGTAAGTGCCATCTTGGCAAGCGGAACTGGCATATAGCCAATCCACACAAAAAAGAGACTGTAGAGGATGCGTTTTGGACGATTGTGGTGAGAATAGAACCACAGCGATCGCACCCCCCTACAAACTAAATACGTCACGTTGTCAGTAGGAACCGGATGTTCTTGTGGTTCCAGTCGCAGGGAGGCCAGCCGCGACCACACCCGACCGAGCGATCGCAATTCTAAATCGGGGGGGATCTCGTGGTTAAATTCCCTGGCTCGTTGTTGCAGCAGTGCAAAGTTCTGCAAGTCATGCTGCACAAAGCGACGAAACCGGCTGCCTGAAACCGACGTCAACGCCCACTGGTTGCTGGTATGGACGCGGTAAGCACCGAGGCAATCGTTAATGCCGACCAGTTCGCCGTAGAAGGGCGACGAGATCATCAGGTAGTCGTCGGCGGTGGTGGCATAGTCGGGGGCAATGGGGAAAGCAGAGGCGATCGCCGCTTTCCAGTAAGCATTGCCGCTCATGGGGCTGCTGACGTAGCTACTGGTTTCTAGCAACTGCTGCCATATTGCTCCAGAAGGGAGCTTGTTGCCAATCGAAGGAATGCAGTAGCCCAGGGGATTGCCCTCTCCATCCACTACCTGCAACCGAAAGTGAACCTTGCTAATACCCGGTTTCCAGACTGCGACAATCCGTTCAACTGCATCAGGAAAGAGATAGTCATCCGCATCCAGAAACATCACAATCTCGCCCTGACTGGCGGCAAAGCCGCTGTTCAGCGCCGCCCCCTGCTTGCCATTCACGTCGTGGAAGATGGGAACGATGCGATCGCCATACCGCTGAATCACCTCACGTGAACCATCGGTGGAGCAATCATCCACCACAATCACCTCAATATGGCGATACGTTTGGTCAAGAGCGCTGGCAATCGCAGTCGGCAAATACTGCGCGTAGTTGTAGTTGTTGATGATAATACTAACGCGAGGATTGTCTTTCATAGCAATGCTCTTGAGTAAGCATCTGAGAGAACTGAAAACTTTTCCACTTAATACCACTTAATAAGAGACTTGTTGATCAATTAGGATTTTTTCACCCAAATTAAGGAAGCACTGCTTCTTGCTTTAGGATCGGCGCTTGGTAACCGTATTTCTGAATCACTAACCTTTCCTTTTCGGCAACTAAGTCAAGTGTCTCCCGATCATAGTAGTAATCAATACTCCGCTCACGGAAGGAAGAATTCGTCTTACCAGAAGCTCGAATTTCCTGTTCCTGCTCGTTGCTAATTTCGTAGCCAATCGCTTTCATCACCTTTAGGAAATCGTCTTCTAAAGCTTCCATGCGAATGACGTGAGTAAGCAAGTTATTTTCCAAATCAAATTCCTCTAGTTTTTTAAAATCACCAACCTTTTGAGAAAAGAGATCGGAATAGTTGCGCGAGAAAAGCTGGACGTAATAGTAACTTAAAAGCCCTGCATAGGAGCTGATAGGACTGATTGCATACCCATCTCCCAATTGGTATTTATTTTCTGGGCTAAGCAACATTTTGAGCCATCGTCGAAAACGCTCTGCATCTCGACTATCAGAATAGACATCCTGCCACATTTCAATTGGCTTATTGATTTGAGCAAGTAGAACACGGAATCGATCCTGCAAACTGACATTTTGAGCACTACCAATTAGCCCATTGCCCTTGATTTTGCGAGCCGTTAGTCGCTTGTATAAAGCCCCTTTTCTGTCACAACCAAACCCCCATAGAGAGATATACCAATCCCAAGGATTACGGATAGAGCCGACAATTGCCCTGCCCTTTATATCAAAGTCAGGGGGAATGCGACTATGCTTTTTGTGGTATTGGCAGGACATTAATCCTTTTAATAGATACTCAATATGAGTGCATCCAGTCTTACACAGTTGCAGATAAATCAATCGATTGGATACAAACATGGAAATTTGACTCCTAACAGGATGTTGTGGGCTAGTGCAGCCAATGAGACAGATCACGTTGTAGGAGATCCTGTAGCTTCAGGATGTCTTCTCGATAGAGTTCAACTAATTCCTGGCGAATTACTGGATCTAGTTCAGGCTTTTTCCCAAGGTTCCAGGTCTTGATTTTTCGAGAGATTTGTTGACGTAAATGACTAGGGATAAAGGGGGCGATCGCCTCTCGAATAGAGTTTTTCCGCGCAAAAAAATCATGCACGAGGCGAGATTTGGGGATTCCTGAAACATTCTGACGACTCAACTCTGGTTGAAAGGAGTCATCGACGCCTAAGAAACGACAAATATCTTGAGTGACCGCTGTTGAATCGGTATTGAGATCTTCAAACAGGTAGACCTTAATTTGTGCAGGGGCAAAGGCATCGTAATAGCGTTTCAACTGTTCATAGTAGAATCCCGCCTGCTTGTAGTGCCACAAGTGTGCCCAGTTGTCCTGAATGCGTTGTTCCTCAGCCTTCAAGCCCTCAGCAAAAGAGAGTTTTTCGTAGTTCTCCCTTCTTAGGTGTGTATAGCAAGAGAAAGCACGATCAACTGGGTTTCGTAGCACTGCGATGAGCTTCGCCTGGGGGATGTAATGTTTAATTCGTTCAACCGCTTTAGCGCTGTAGAGATATAGAGGAGACGCTTCTCCAATTGCAATTTCATTAGTGACATCTTTGAACAAGGCCTGATATGCTTCCAGCGTGGTGACCGAGTTGTGATTAATTGCTGCATCTGGATTTCTAAAGTTTAAGACCTCGCCCTCCAACGCAAAGAATCGTGGCTCCTTCACTGCACTCATAAAAATTTGAGGGTGTTGGTTAAGGTAATAATGGAGAGAAGTAGTTCCCCCTTTTGCCGACCCAATGATTAAAAAATTGGGCATGATACTCGTAGAAATGTCTTTGTGGCCAGTGACGATTTGACTTTGCATAGGGTGAAAATTGGAACAGAAGTTAGACTAAAGTTGTGTACAAATAGGCGATTTACGCCCTCACTTGACGCCTACTATCTCTTGAAAGGTACCACTGCGAACAATCCGGCCCCGCTCCAGTTGGTAGATGCGATCGCACCCCTGAATCGTTGAGAGTCGGTGAGCAATAATGATCAGCGTTTTCTGCCCGCTCAACGCCTGAATCGCCTCACTCACGAGGTGTTCTGTCTCGTTGTCTAGTGCTGCAGTTGCCTCATCTAGCACTAAAACTTCACGTTCGTGGTAGAGCGCTCGGGCAATACCCACCCGTTGCCGCTGCCCTCCAGAGAGGCGCACCCCGCGTTCACCCACTTTGGTGTCAAGTCCCTGCGGTAACTGGTTTACAAGATCTTCTAGCTGGGCAGCTTTGATTGCGGTTTGAAGCCGATCATAATCAATGGCTGCATCAGGGACTCCATAGGCAACATTCCGTGCGATTGTATCGTCTGTCAGGAAAATAAATTGAGGAATATAGCCCACTAAGTCTTGCCAGCCTCGTAGATTCTCGTAGATCGATTCACCATCCACCAAAATATTGCCCTGCTGGGGTTCCAATAGTCCTAGGATGATATCTACCAGTGTGGTTTTTCCTGCACCTGACTTACCAATCAGCCCAATCGACTCTCCCCGCTGAATTTTGAGGGAAACATTCTGAATACTGTTTTCCGAGGCATTGGGGTAGCGATAGCTCACGTCTTGTAACTCTAACGCACGATAGAAAGAGAGTGGTTTAAGTCGCTCAGGTGAGTGAGCTTTGGCTTTCATAGCAGCAGCATTGAGCCGCTTTTGGTCTCGTTCCAAATGTTCAATTGCTTTCAAGTCTGCATACACTACATCGACGGAATAACTGTTGTTCCTAACGCTCTGAAAGGCATTGATTAAACCATTTGCAGAAGGAATCAGCCGTAACGAGGCAGCCGCAAACACTCCCATGACAGTGGTTAATGCTCCGGGATTAGAACTCGGAAGAAACTGGCTAATGCAAATAAACAAGACCACAACTACGATCAACCCGGACTGGACGAGGACTGGAAAAATCATCCGGATTGAACGTCCCCAAGTGACCGCCTCAGACCATTGCTGGCTGTAATGGTCGAGTTCTGCCTCAAAATAAGTTTCGCAGCCAACTACTCGCGTTTCCTTAAACCCACCTAAGCCATGATTAATTGCCCGAACCATACCTTTTTCGGATTCAGAGCGAATTCTTCCCAAGTCGCTGAGTCGTCTGCTCAAGCGTCCGACTCCAAAGGCAACCGCCAACAGAATTCCTAACACCATAACCAGAAACAAAAGATTGGTTCGGGCAAGTAGGACTAAAAGGACAATAACAATCACTAGATTAACTGCACCGCTTAAAACGGATTGCAGATACTCCTGAGCAAATAAAGAAGTCTCAGCAGTAATATTTTGAATGGCAGAGGAAGAATTTCGAGTCCAGAAAAATGTATAAGGAGCCTTGAGATAGGAGCTAAATAGTCGTTTAACCAGTGCTCGACGCTGGTCGAAACAGAACTTAAAAATATAAAAGTTGGTTAGAATATAAAATAATGACTTAAAGCAAAAGATGAAAATAAGAAATAGCCCAAGTGCAGCAATAAAATGAGTATGTGATGAAAAATTGATTTGATTGCTAACCCACTGTAAGACAGGAGTCTGATTGATCATTGCTGGATTGGTAGCCACACCAATGAAAGGGCCAATGACTCCAACACCTAGAACCTCTAACAAGGACGTAAAGAGTGCTATGCCTAACAGCAGTAAAAGCTGAGTCCGACTGCCTGACAGGATGTACAGAAACTTAGCAAAGTGCTGTGTCATGAGATGCATTACAACTAAATGAACAACAATTTGAGAGAGATTTGTTGCTGGCCTGTTAAGGCTAGAGAACCTATCTCGCCGTCCATGCTCTCTCAACTCTTCGTTAAGAAAGCTCAATTTCCGTATAGTTCTTGGTGTGAACCTGGTGATCTTTGAAAAAAATTTAGTTGTCTTCACAGATTTCCATGGCCAACATCGGACAATACTCAAGGGGCGGAGTCGATGACTTTCAACGCTATGGTTGCTATAGTCTATTTCCGCCACTTTTCGCCGAATCTGGGAGAAACACTAAGATTTCCCTCCCCATTCATCAAAACTTAAAGATGATGACAGTGTGCCGCTTCTTTCAGGACAAAACGCGGCACAGTACCGTAGTGAATCAACGCGCACAGTGCTGTAGACTGCCTGCACCTGCTTGAAGGCATGAGTTGTTGCCCAACAATGCTATGCAACGATTTACACAAGCTTGACACAGGAGGTCAATTGTCAACCCGTCAAGCCAGTAGGAAAGCGCCTAAACCTCTTCAGGATTGATCCCCAGTTCCCGTAACCGCTGCTCTAACCGGGCTGCACGCTGCTGGGCCGCTTCCTTCGCCTGTCGCTCTTGTTCCTTCGCCTGTCGCTCTTGTTCCTTCGCCTGTCGCTCCTGCTCAGTGTCGGTTAAGAGCCATTGCCCCACCGCATCACACCATCGCAACCAAGCTCCCTCAACGCCTTCAAATTCCCCCTGCCAAATACCTAGGCCAATCTCTAGGTCGTCAAACCACACTAGGGGATTACTGCTCCGCAAAGGTTGTTCTTCAAACTGGTCCTGATGCAGTTTGAAGTAACGTAATTTTTGCGCATAGCGGTTATACACCAAATAATAAGCGACCCCTAAATACCGCTCGTAAACTGTCACCTTATCGGGAGGGGCGTCTGCGGGGGGCAAAGTCTCTATTGCTCTACTCTCTGTCAGCTGATCCTGGGGTTGGTAAAATCGGCCCAAATCTTCCTGCTCGGTGCTGGGCGACAAAAATTCAATCACGATGCTAGGCGACTTGCGCTCCTGCCAAACCACATAACTCTGGCGCAAGTCTTTTCCTTCATAGAGACGGGGCACTCCTACAACCAAAAACCAATCTGGTCGTTTGTGCCACAACGGATGCTTAACGTCATAATACACATTCAGGTCAGAGGCAGCAAAGCGTTCTTTGGGGCCAAAGTCCTTCAAGCGCAATGTGCGGCTGAGTAACTGGGGCTGCAAGTCGTGATATTCATCAGGCAAACCCGGCTCCTCCGGAAATTCACTGGGCAGGTCATACATGGTTGGCAGCGACGTTTGCAGCACGTTACCTTCCGCTCCCACCGAGAGGAAATTCGAGCCAGCTTCAGGAATAGACGGCCTAGAAGATTGTGTCATTGCCCTCCGCTCTGATGCAGCAGCGCGTTGAGCCTATTTTAACGTCAGTTCTGGTTAAGAGAGTTTTGGAGCACCGCGCCGGGCGCGGTGCTCCAAAACCCTTGCTGTTCCGGGCGCGTCGCGCCCGGAACAGCAAGGGTTTCAGCTTATTCCGAACTCACGTTATCCTAAATTCACGTACTGGTTCAGAGATTGAGTCGTGAGGTCATCGTTCACACCATCGCAAGCGGCTATAATCGCTCAGCGTCCTTGGTTGATCCTCAATTGCTCAATTGAGCGAGTCTTTCTCGATAGAGGGGAGCCGAATTTTCTGCAATCGCTCCCAAGTTCGCTGATTTTCCTCCGGAGTGCCAATGGTAATTCGCAGGCCACCGCAGGTCTTGCGAACAAGCGTGCCTTGCTGCTTGAGGCTGATAAAAATATGATCCAGCGCTGCCTCTGCTGCGGCTTCAGAAAGCGTGTGAGCGGGGTTCTGCAACCGCAAAAACAGGAAGTTAGCATCACTCTTCCAGACGCGTAGGGCGGGATGGGGGGCGATCGCTCCATACAATTTCTCTCGCTCGGCCACAATCTGCGGGATCACCTGTAGCAGTAGATTGCGGTGCGCCATTGCCAGTTGCGCCGCTGCCAAGGAGAAACTGGGCAAGTTGTAGGGGAGACGTACTTTTTCCAGCGTCGCTGCTAGTTCGGGGTGGGCAATCCCATAGCCGACCCGATGCGCCGCCAACCGAAATGCCTTAGAAAAAGTCCGCAGAATCACCCAGTTGGGATGCTGCGGCAGGTCATTTACCAGGGTCTGTCCGCTGAACTCAAAGTAGGCTTCGTCGATCACGACCAAGATCGACTCTGGCAGACTGCGCAGCCAATCAATCTCCGCAGCGGTGAGGGCATTTGCCGTGGGGGAGTTGGGGTGTACCACAAACACCACGCGAATGGGAGGCGTTTGGGTGGAGGCGATCGCCGCCTGTGCCGCTTGCACGTCCATCGCAAAATTGGCCTCAGACCGTCCGATGGTGACCACGGGAATCCCTAGCGTCTTGGCCGTAATCGCATACATCGAAAACGTAGGGTCAGCCACCAGGATGGAGCCTTCACCCCCCAGACAGGTGGCAATTAAGAGCGAGCGAATCAACTCGTCGGAGCCACTGCTGACCGAAAGATGGGCCGTAGTCAGCCAAGGTGTGGGTGCCCCGGCAGATTCACTAATGTACTGGGCGATCGCCTCTTTCAACGCCTGGTGCGAGCCATCCGGGTAGCGGTTCGACTCGATGATCTGTTGCCAGTGCCAGCTCAATTTCTGCTTCAGGTCTGCCGGCAGGTCAAATGGACACTCGTTCGTGTCCAGCCGATCAATCACCTGTGGCGCATCGTCTCCAGGCCCGGAAGATCCCCCCGGATGCGGGGTATAGGATACGAGTCTGGACAGGTCTGAACGCAAAAACGATAGCATAGACTTTTCTTACGGGGCTGCGGTCAAAGATTTGCCGCAGACAAAACCGACTCTTCCTAGCATACGTCATTCCCTAAACAGCGTTTTATTCATCAGGAAGCCATCCATGCTGAAGTCAGGCTATGCCGCTCTTTGTGTCCTTCTGCTGGCTGGTTGTGCGACCTCCACTTCCGTGCCTGATTCCGTCGCCCAACCTTCTCCTCAGACTAGTCCCAGGGTCGGTGTCACCCCTACCGCCACCCCTTCGATCCCCACTCCAGGAGACTTGCAGGTGGTTCCAGGCGATCGCTTCGGTCCGGTCACCCCAGCAACCACCCGCGACGATCTAGCGCGGTGGTATGGAGTCGAGCGTCTGACCGATGAAGAAATCCCCATTGGTGAGGGAGAGACCCAGCCCGGTACTGTCGTTAACCTGGGCGAGACGCAGTCCTTCACCGTTGTCTGGACGGACGAAAACCGTACTAAGGTTGACCACATCCGCAACCCCGGCTCTGCCTGGAAAACACCCCAGGGGATTGGCATTGGTACTGCGTTTGACACGCTCCAGCAGCAACTCGGTCCGTTTCAACTCTATGGCTTTGCCTGGGACTATAGCGGCACGGTAGTGCTGAAAAATAGCAACCTGGCAAATTACGATGGCTTGTTGATCCTGCGGTTAGCGCCTGCTGCAGAGGCGATCGAGCAGGCCAAGGCTCAATACGAAGCCGTTATGGGGGATACGCTGTACGATTCAACGAACCCAAACCTGCCTCCCCTGAATCTAAAAGTCGAAGAAATGATTGTTTACCTAGAGCGATCGCAGTCTTGATGGCCGACAAGGAGCGATCGCTAGCAAAGCATCAAGAGGGAAAGGCTATCCCCCTCCCCCTTGATACACAAGGCAACTCTCCAAAAAAGCAACGCTCACCACCGAGGATAAACCACGACACCCGTCAGTCCGAGGCGACCAGCCATCACACCGATGACGCTGATCCTTCGACGCTGCTTTCGTTCAGAGCTGCCGAGGCAGATGCTTGTTCTCTGGCGAGTCGCCGTTTGCGGGCATAAAGCTGGATAATGGCAGCCATCGCCACGATCAGCAACACAATTAACCAAGCAGTCGCATTTGTTGGCAAATTGTTCTTAAACACCGCCAGCATGACGATCAGGATAAAAAAGACCGTGGGTACTTCATTAAACCAACGGAGCTGCTGACCCGAAAACCGAAACTGCCCTGCCGCCATTTGCTTCATCAGCCGACCACAGTAGAAGTGGTAGATCACAATAAAACCGACAAGAGCCATCTTGACGTGCAGCCAAGTATCGTGCAGCAGTGCGGGAGTGGTGATCAGCATGGCGATCGCCATCACCAGCGTGAGCACAAGGCTTGGTGTCATGATCAGGCTGTAGAGCCGCTTCTCCATGATCTGGTACTGCTGTAACAGGATGCTACGGGCTGGTTCTGGTTGCTCAGTTGCTTCAGCGTGATAAACAAACAACCGGGGCAGATAGAATAGCCCAGCAAACCAGGTAACAACACCCACAATGTGAAACGCTTTGAACCAGAGATAGTTCATGAGTTCTCTACTCTACAAGTCCCTTCCAATCATACCAAGACACCTGATGGAGAGATGCAAAACACCGGGAAAACAATGTGTGGGTCGTCTTGCAATGCAATACCCTTGAGCAACACAGCAGTTTTAGCAAATTTGGTTCTGACTACTCGCATCTCACGTATCACGCAATCCATCAAAATCACAACATCATGGGCAAAATCACAGGGGAACCGGCAGCCCTAACCCCTATTGCTCAAACTGCGTGTTTGAACAGCGAGTCGAGATAGACCCGTGCAGCACGACGGTAGCTGCGTGACGCATCGGGACCATCGCTACTCCCGTTTTGCAAGAGAAACAGAGATAAAGCAGCACAAAACACTCGGTCCTGGTCCCAGTCAGGATGCCCCTCCAGGTAAGCCTGCAAAGACTCATGGAGTTCTTCTGGGATTTCAGCCAGGATGCTCACAGTTGCGTTCATTGGGAACCTCAATCAGGGGTGAATGGACAGGCGTAACGAAACGATATCCAGCTATACAGCCCCAACCCTGTATAGTACGTCTGTTTCAACCTGTGGAAATCCACAAGGTACATAGCGTTTCTTGCGCTAGTGAGGTATGGGGGTGCAGGGGGCGATGCCCCCCGCGCGGGGGGTCTGCCCCCACCCCCGTGTACTTCACCCAAGTGAAAACCGCTATAGGCGACAGGTCACAACGCTGTGCCGTCAAACGGGCGTTGCACTACAAAATCGCGTCAGACCGCAGACTACAAGCCCCCTTCAGGCTTAGGTTCTAGAGGAAGAACTAGACCACTAGAAGGGTGGATCCCGCAGCGTTGATCAGAACGCTTACATAGGTTGGTCGAATCATTGTGCGGTAGAAGGGGGGAGGGTTGTCAACGCTACGAAAATTTACAAAATGCTTTTTTTTAATCAGTGACTCACGAGACAATGCGGGTTTCGAGCCATTTTTTGTTACATTTCGTCACAAACACCCCCGTTTCATCAGAATTTTCTTTAGGTAGGTTAATTTCCCCAAAAATCCAGGAAGTGCTTGAGTTGCCGTGGGGAGGGTGTGGAAAACGATGAGAAAATTGTGGAAAACTCTGGACTCACTGTGGAAAGACTGTGGATTGAGGTGGGGAAAATTCGTGTTCAGGATAAGAATTGCAAATCATCAGAAATGTCAGAGAAAGGCAAGTAAGTGACCAAGGGGAGGTTTCATTTCGCTGCACTTTGTGGCATTTTGATCAGTTCAAAGAACTTTTCTTCACATTTAACCCCTCCCTACTCCACCCCACTGAGGGCGACGCTCAACCGAGCATTGTTTAGCCCTTGAGCGTCGCCAATGTTTGCTAGGCTGGAGGAATTGGACGCCTAGCTAGTGTTTTGTTGCCTCAGGAACAGCCCCAAAATTGTTCATGGAATGGTTATTTGCAGCATTGACAAGTCTGCTGGCATTTGCAACGGGAGCCTCCATTGGCAGCTTTCTGAATGTGGTCGTCTATCGACTCCCGGCCAAGCTCTCCCTCATCTCTCCTCCCTCCCGTTGTCCCCACTGCCTCCAGGCCATCCGTCCTTCGGATAATATCCCTGTTTTGGGCTGGCTCCGTCTGCGGGGAAAGTGTCGCGCTTGCCGCAGCCCCATCTCCCCGCGCTACCCCTTGGTGGAGGCTGTCACTGGGCTTCTTTTTATGCTGGTGCTCTGGCAGTTCCAGGTGTCCCTGTTCACCTTGGGCTATTGGGCCTTGTTTAGCTGGCTGCTTGCCCTGGCGCTAATTGACTGGGATACCCAGACCCTGCCAAATCCCCTGACTCAATCGGGACTGGTGGTTGGGTTGGTCTTCCAAAGCATCTGGGGCATCTCAACGGGGGCTTTTCCACAGCACCTCATGGTGGGGATCGTGGGTGCAGTGGTCGGTATTTGGTTGCTGGACTTGGTGGCGATCGCAGGCTCTCTGCTGTTTGGCCAGGAAGCGATGGGGGCAGGCGATGCCAAACTCGCGGCCCTGATCGGGGCTTGGCTCGGGTGGAAACTCTTGCTCCTCTCCGGCTTCCTGGCCGCTGCCATTGGAGCCTTTATTGGCGGTGGTGCGATCGCGCTTGGCCTGCTCAACCGGCGTCAACGCATCCCCTTTGGTCCCCTTCTGGCCCTGGGAGCGGCGATCGCTACCTTCTATGGCAATGCCATCATCACCGCCTACCTGCAAATCTTCTTCCCGACGCTCTGATCTCCCGTTTTCTCCCCCCACCTCATCCCCCCCTTCCCTCTGATACAATCAAACCTTAGCTCGCATCAACCCTACTCAGTTGGCGTGACCTGGATTACTCTCAAAACCACCAACACCACATGGGAAGCGGAGATGATGCAACAAATGCTCGTTGCCCATGCCATCCCCGCTCGTGTGGTCAGTCATGGTGTGCCGGTTCACTTTGGTCTCAGTTCCCCCGCAGCACTTCAGGTGCGGGCACAAGATCGATGGACGGCACTGTTGCTGCTCAGTCCCCTGGAGGAAGAAGTCGCAGAGTGTTCTGAGTAGTCGGGCTTGCAGCCGATCTCAGACCTACAGAAGCAGTCGTGCCTGCATGCTCTGTTTTTGCAGTTTTGGTGATTGACTGCGATCGCCTTCCCCCCATCCCTTTAGTTTTTCTGGTTGTTCTCATGTCCCTGTTTGACTGGTTTGCTAATCGCCGAAAATCGGGTGCGACTCAAAAAGACCGCCAGGAGCGAGAAATCGCTGATGGCCTCTGGAGTAAGTGTCCCCAGTGCGGCGTGCTGACCTACACCAAAGACCTGCGTCACAATCAGATGGTTTGTCTGGAGTGTGGTCATCACCTGCGGATTTTTGGTGACGAGCGGGTGCGTCAGTTGATTGACCAGGGGACGTGGCGATCGCTCGATGACCATATTCGCCCCACTGACCCGCTTAACTTCCGGGATCGCAAGTCCTATGGCGATCGCTTGCGTGAGACCCACGATAAGACCGGCCTCACCGATGCGGTGCTGACTGGGTTGGGGCAACTCGAGGGGCTGCCTGTGGCCTTAGGGGTGATGGACTTCCGCTTCATGGGGGGCAGTATGGGGTCAGTGGTTGGGGAAAAGCTGACTCGTCTGATCGAACGCGCCACCCGCGAACGCCTCCCGGTCATCATTGTTTGCGCCTCTGGCGGTGCTCGCATGCAGGAAGGGATGCTCAGTCTGATGCAGATGGCGAAGATCTCTGCGGCGTTGGAACGCCACCGCGAGGCAAGGTTGCTCTATATCCCCGTCCTCACCCATCCCACCACTGGAGGCGTGACGGCCAGCTTTGCCATGCTAGGGGATATCATTGTCGCGGAGCCAAAAGCCACCATTGGTTTTGCAGGTCGTCGGGTGGTGGAACAAACCCTACGTGAAAAGCTCCCCGACGACTTCCAGACCTCCGAATATCTGCTAGAACACGGTTTTGTTGACACAATTGTGCCGCGCCCACAGCTCAAGAAGACTCTGGCCCAACTCATCTCGCTACACCAGCCCTACCACCACACGCCAGCCTTCCACGTCCCCGATACACTACCCATTAAAACAATGACTCCCGAAATGACACCCGAATAATATGGCTGGGGCTAGTCAGGTTCAGGATAAGCTGAAACTTTTGGTGGTCTGGGCGCGACGCCCCCAGACCACCAAAAGTTTTGGGGTACCGCGCCGGGCCTAGTGCCCCAAAACCCTCTTAACCAGAACTGACGCTAAGATCTAACGATCCTAAGCGCTAATGCGAGTAGGGTGGTTAACGCCTGCGCTACTCGTCCACCAGTCCACAAAATTGAGAAAATTGGCATTGCTTGATCCAAATAAA
>DVEB01000352.1 GCA_015295905.1 Synechococcales cyanobacterium M55_K2018_004 | reverse complement strand
TCCCCTGCTCCCAAGTTGGGAGCAGGGGCTGGGGGATAAGGGCCTGCAACGGTGACATGCTCTCCCTTAAGGGTCGCAGCTTAGCCAGAATTCACGGTGGGGTGACGAAAGCCAGCACTACAGCCAGCATGACGACCACTGACCTGACGACCACTGACCTGATGCAGGATAGCGATCTAATAGCGGTCTATCTTCTGCGCTTCTGCGCGAGTAGATGAGGCGAAGTTGATACACTGACAGAGCGCTCTTCGAGAAGAACTGGCATGTTTTTAGGTCATCCTCTGTTGGCATCGTTACTCTTTGCTGTTCAATTCACATCACCGGGGCCAATCCTGTTTGAGGCTGGCCCAATCTCGATCCGATGGTATGGGGTTTTAATTGCCTCTGCGGTGCTGATTGGTGTTGCCCTCTCACAGTACTTGGCTAAGCGCCGGGGGGTTGACCCTGATTTGCTGGGCGATCTGGCGATTTGGCTAGTCATCAGTGCGATTCCAGCGGCGCGGTTGTACTACGTGCTGTTTGAGTGGAAGCATTATGCCTCCAACCCTGGAGAGATTTTGGCGATCTGGCATGGTGGGATTGCGATTCATGGCGCAATTCTGGGGGGAGCGCTGGCAATGCTGCTGTTTGCTCGCATCCACAAAATCTCTTTTTGGCAATTGGCTGACTTGGTAGCCCCGTCTCTCATCTTGGGACAGGCGATCGGACGGTGGGGCAATTTCTTCAACTCTGAAGCCTTTGGACGGCCGACAAATCTGCCGTGGAAACTGTTTATCCCGCTGGCACAGCGGCCTCCTGGCTACCAGCAGTTTGAGTATTTTCACCCCACGTTCCTCTACGAGTCTCTGTGGAACCTCGGTGTTTTTATGCTGTTGCTGTGGTTGTTTTTCCGTAGTCTGCGACCGGACTCGAAGATTAAGCTGGGGACGCTGGTTCTGGTTTACTTGGTGGCCTACAGTGTGGGGCGTTTCTGGATTGAGGGACTCCGCATGGATAGCTTAATGTTGGGGCCGCTGAGGATTGCTCAGGTGGTGAGCTTGACAGGAGTTGCCCTAGGTGGGCTGGGGCTGTTCTGGCTGTATGGGTTAGGGCGATCGCTCCCTGGTAGCCATATTGCCGAACCGATGCAGACAACCTCTGCAAAATCTGATCAGGGATAATGCTGAACTAGGCCACTGCTTTGCAAAAGAAAAAACCCCGAAGGGGTGCCTCGGGGTCGAAATCAGGGTGCATCTACCAAGTAACTTTACCCGTCTCTCAGCGCTTTTCAGGGAATTTCGCTTGCTTTTACGTACTCTTTGCACGCTTGCTGCGTTGTATAAAGTTTTCATGGATTCATTACAAAGTCTCTGGGTCTTTCCGGAGTCACTCCACCAGCGGTCCTCAGTATGACGCCTAACGTCAAGGGGTGGTTTTAGCTCGCCCGTGGCGGGCCATAGCGCTACGCGCCTAGGTTGGGACACCGCATTTTGTGGGAAACCCTACGCAGCGTGATTTCCCATAAAACGCATTTGATACAGAATCTGCCTGTAAAGTAGCAGTTTGTCGTGGTGTAAAGCGGGCGCTGCACGCCTGTTTTACACCACGACAAACCGACTTAATAACCGACGGAAGCGGTATGACATCATGAGCGCGTAGCGCCATAAGCCCTGCCTAGGGGCCAAAATAAGAATTGCTGCTACTCTATTCCCCTATGACGACAAACCTGGCAACCAGTCATCCACTCCAAGCTGAAGCGAGGCTGCCCCTAGCTCCAGCCGTTTACCTAGTCGGGGCTGGCCCAGGTGACCCAGAACTCCTGACCGTCAAAGCTCAACGGTTGCTGGCTGCGGCGGATGTCATTCTGGTGGCTGATTCCTTAGTACCTGCTCAAATTCTTCAGGGGGTGCGCCCGGATGCAGAGATCATTCGCACAGCCAACAAAACGCTGGAGGAGATTTTGCCGCTGATGGTGGAGCGAGTGCGATCGCACAAAGCAGTCGTGCGCTTACAATCAGGCGACCCCAGCCTCTACAGTGCCATTCATGAACAGATGCAAGCCCTGGCAGAGGCGGCGGTTCCCTTTGAAGTGATCCCCGGTATCAGTGCCTTTCAAGCAGCCGCCGCACGGCTCAAAGTAGAGCTGACCGTCCCTGGCGTGGTGCAAACTATCATCCTCACTCGCATGAGTGGACGCACTCAGGTTCCTGCAGGAGAGGAACTGGCTTCCCTGGCCGCCCACCGGGCCAGCTTGTGTCTGTATCTGAGCGCCCGCCATGTGGTGGAGGCACAGACGCAACTGATGCAGCACTACGATGCAGAGACCCCTGTTGCCATCTGTTATCGTCTGGGCTGGGAAGATGAGCGGGTCTGGGTGGTGCCGCTGCATCAAATGGCAAGTATGACGGAGGAGCAGAACCTCATCCGCACAACCCTGTATGTGGTCAGCCCGGCTTTGACAGGGGGGCACCAAACTAGTCAGGGAGAAAGGGTGCGATCGCGCCTTTACAACCCCGACCACGACCACCTTTTCCGTCCCCACTCCCGTCGGCCAGGGACAAAACCAAGCCCTTAAGGGCAAGGGGCTGCACCCCAGTGCAACCCCTTGCTGCTAGTAACTCGATTCGCCAGAGACGCGATCGCCCTCTCCCTCGCTGGAGGCCAGAGCCAGGGCAGCATCTCGGATTGCTTGCCACAGGCAAAACAGATCATTACCAGTCAGGTCAGTCGTCTTATAACGACGAATTGCCTGTTCTAACTCTTGGGCATTTCTGGGATTGGGGATGTTGCAGACCAGTTCAGCCATTTGCGAACCTCCAGGATGATCTCGGCGACATTGCTGGACAGTGCTAACACAATGAACCGATCAGCCACCCAGAACCGAGGACGGCAACGGCGACGATGCAGCGGTGAGGCTGGACGGACGGACGCATTGTGTTAGACGCATTGTGTTATCTGATAAATTTCACCTAACTGTGTCAGGATTCCTTAATTTTAGCCAAGAAATTTTCAAAAAGTATCAAAAAATACAAATTTTATTAACGTGAATTCGGGATAAGCTGAAACCCTTACGTTTCCGTGCGCGACGCGCACGGAAACGTAAGGGTTTTGGGTCACCACGCGGTATGCCTAGTGGCTCTGGTTCAGGAGGGCGAGAAGCCAGTGCAAACCATTGATGATGTAGTAGCCACCCACGACAAGTAGCGCCATGCCCCCCGCCCGAAAGATCAGGCCAGAGTAGGGCAGCAACGAGCGAGTTTGCTTGGCTAGGCCGGTAAAGAGGCTGGCCAGGAAAATCACCATCGTATAGCCGAGGGCATAACTGACCATCGTCAACACGCTGAACGCTTGAGACCCCGTACCCGCTGCCAGGGCCAGCACCGAGAACATGACTGGACTGGCGCAGGGAGAGGTAATTAGGGCAAAGGTCAGACCAAAGCCGTAGGGGCCAGCCTTGGGTAGATCTAGGGAAATTTGAGGCAGTGGTATGCGTAGAATATTCAGCAGGTTGAAACCCATCAGCATCACTAGTAGGCCAACTAGGATGTTGATATAGCCACGGTAATGGAGGGCGATCGCGGCTGCAAAGGAGGAAAACAGGCCCACTAAGCTGAGGGTGGTAATGACGCCTAGCACAAATAGACTAGCCTTCGAGAAAGCTTCGCGTTTGGAGGCAATCTCCCGCGTACCGATGTATCCCAGGTTTATGGGCAGCAGACAGAGAATGCAGGGAGAAACGCTAGCGATCAGTCCACCAACAAAGGCAAGGGGCAGCAATACCCAGATATTTTGTCCTACCTGCTGGTCCATCCACTGCTGGTAGGGTTGCTCAATCTGAACGATCAGTGCTTGCAAGGGTTGCAGGAGTTGGACAAAGGGCACTTGGTTGGCAGCGATCGCCCCTGCTAGGCCGCCGAGGCAAAGCGCCACCCCGAGCACAAGGCGCTGGCGTTGGCGGGTGCGATCGCCCATGACCGGTGGCTGGGGCATTGCCTAACCTCCAAAGTTGCGTGGGCCTCTGTACCCGGATAGCTCTGCTAGTCGCTCCAGAGGATACATACCAGGGTATTGCCGACCGTTAATTTCCCAGGTGGGAAAGCCTGAAACGCCCGCCTGCCGACAGAGTTGGGGTTGGGCGTTCTGCCCGCGGGGGTCACACTCAATAATCGTTAACCGTTGCACAGCTTCAGGGCCAAACATCTCCTGCTGACGGCGGCAGTACCCACACCAGTAGGTTGCGTACATGCGGGCGCCCACCTGGTTGAGATGATTAGCGAGGGCAACCTCTGGCGAGGGGGGTGGATTACTGGGCGATGCAGCAGGATTCGCCGCAACGGGAGCATTGGCTGCATCAGGGGTGGGAGTCGCCGCAGGCGCGGCAGGAGACGGCTGCGAATAGCTCACTGCTTCTGGGGCAGCTACATTTGCTCGCTGTCGAGCAGTTGCCAGATTGCGTTGGTACTCTGCCCGTTGACTCTGGGCTTGGGCATATTGCGGCGAGCCTGGAGGGATGCGTTGGAGGAGGGCGATCGCTCGTTGCCAGCGGGTTGCGACCAAGCCCCAATCATCCCGCGACTGGGCAGACTGAGCCAGGTTGATTGCATCACTGGCCTGCTGCTGGGCCTGTTGCCAGGTTTTAGCTGGATCCACCACGGCGGGCTGAGCGGGGGGGTGGTTGTCGTGGAGGGGTCAACCGCAGGGACAGCCAATGGACTCGGTGATGATGGGACAGGAGTGAAGACCTGCTCTAGCTCAGAACAGCCGCTCGCCAAGCTTAAAAGGGCGATCGCCGCTCCTCCAAACAAAAACTTGTGTCCCAGAAGCATATTCAGCATTGACCAGTGGCCGTGACGAAGTGATGGGGATACTTTGGCAACGAGTTTAGCCTAGCTTTCCCGCAATCAACCTCCGTATGCAAGGTTGGACTATAGCGCTACACACGTAGGTTAGGACAAAGCCTGAGCACGTAGCGTCATCGAGTCGGATTGTTGGTTGTGCAACACAGGTTGTGCAACACACGCGAAGCAGGTGCTGCACAACAAACAAACGGCTACTTTAACGTCAGTTCGGATTAAGAGGGTTTTGGGGCACCGCGCCAAGCGCGGTGCCCCAAAACCCTGAATATTCCGAATTCACGTTACTTTACTGCCGGACTACAGGTGAACGCCCAAAATTGGCCTATTCCTCGGTCGCCACCCTGAGATGATAGCGAACCGGGCGATCGCTGCGGGAGACAATCACAAATTCATAAAAGCCACTCTGCGGCAGTCTGCCGCGCCAGCGGTGCTGGGTCGAGTCTGCCAGCAGCAAGGGGACTTGTGGCGTCGGTTTAGGCACGTAAATAGAGAGCAGCGTGTTTGCTGGGGCATCGAGTTCTAACCGCAGTTCCTGGCCGGCCTCCAGTTCTGCCAGGTAAACTCGGCCTGCCCCAGGCTCCAGTTCACCACTCACCCTATCGCTCTTGCCCCCCGCAGGAAACTGAAGGCGGGCCAGGGTTTGCCCAGCCTGGAGTGCATCCACTTGGTCGGCGGCGATCGCCTGCCACACCTGCCCGATTGGTTTTTCCAGAAAATCCTGCCCCTCCCACTCTGGAAACCGTTGGAAAAACCGCCCATCTGTCAAGTCATTTAATGCCTCAGCACCCACGTTCAGCTTCAGAACAGCCTGCCGCATGGCCTCACGATCGCCCTTGCCAAATCTCCCTAGTTTCTTACGGGCTGCGGCACTGAGGGTTTGCTCCAACACATCCAGCCACTCATTGGCGATCGCATCCCACTTTTCACGCCATGGCGCATCCTCAGCCCCCAAAGTCAGGCTGCGGTGATTCAACTCGGGATAGCGAGCGTAGAAAGACTCATCGGTGAGCCGAATCAGATAGGCCAAATCGATCCCAAGCTCCCGTCGCCGTTGGCTGAGAGCCTGCTGGCGCGATTGCTCTGTCGCTGAAAGCGGGGAGTTGGGAGGGCTGTCCGTCGTGCCCGCACTGCCAGTTCCGTTTTCCAGCCCTGTGATGGGCAACCAGCGATTGCGCGTTGTCCATACTCCAACAGTGGTGCTGCCCATCAAAACCAGCACAAATAAAACACCCCAAAATGGTTGGAAGCGTTTTGTAACGGGCATTGGGGCAGGAGTGGGCGGTGGCGCGGCAGGGGAGGTAGGTTGGGCTGCGCTGATGTAGGCGGGAGCAACTGGCGTCACGGCAACCGTGGGACGCGT
>DVEB01000015.1 GCA_015295905.1 Synechococcales cyanobacterium M55_K2018_004 | reverse complement strand
CGCTGCGTGCAGGTTTTACACCACAACCCACTGCGAACTTAAGGGCGAACCGTATTAGACTTTCTCTTCGCTCGTCTGCATGACGGGCTGGGGCTGCGGCTGGAACTGGAACAGCGAGTAGACCACGTTGCGACGGATGTCGGTCATCATGCTGAGGAAGAGTTCGTAGCCTTCGCTCTTGTATTCGATCAGGGGGTCTTTCTGACCGTAGCCACGCAGCCCCACAGACTCGCGCAGAGCATCCATCTGTTGCAGGTGTTCGCGCCACAGGGTGTCGATCTGTTGCAGGATGAAAAACCGCTCGGCCTGGCGCATCAGCCCTGGAGAAATGGCATCCACCTGAGCCTCCTTCAGGTCGTAGGCGATCCGCACCTGTTCGTGCAGGAAGGTTTTGATCTCGGTGGCGGAGAAGTCTTCAAGCTGTTCGGGTTCTAGGTCGTTGAGCAAGTAGACAAACTCCTTCACCTTGGCTACCACTTTGTCTAGTTCCCACTCTTCTGGGGGTAGATCGGGGTTGATGTAGGCATCAACGATATCGTCCATCGTCAGTTCAGCGTACTTCAGCACCTGTTCTTTCAGGTCTTGCCCTTCCAAGACGCGGCGACGTTCGGCATAGATGGCGCGACGCTGGTTGTTCATCACCTCGTCGTACTCAAACACCTGTTTGCGGATGTCGTAGTAGTAGGTTTCAACCTTTTTCTGGGCGCCTTCCAGCGATCGCGTCAACATCCCCGACTCAATTGGCATATCCTCTTCCACACGGAAGGCATTCATCAGCCCTGCCACCCGATCGCCACCAAAAATCCGCAGTAGGTTGTCCTGCAAGCTGAGGAAGAACTTGGTGGAACCGGGGTCGCCCTGTCGCCCGGCTCGACCGCGCAACTGGTTGTCGATGCGACGAGACTCGTGCCGCTCCGTTCCAATGACGTGCAGCCCGCCCAGTTTGACAACTTCTTCGTGTTCAGCACTGGTGAAGCGTTCATATTCGCGCTTCACCTGGTTGTAGGCTTCCCGCAGTTTGAGGATGACCTCGTCAGTGGTGGGGGCCTTCTCAGAGGCCACGGCTACCATGTCTTCGGCCTCTAGTTCAGGCAGCGATCGCTCGCCCAGTTGTTTTACCGCAAAATCAACCGCACTCTTGAGGAGTTTCTCTGTTTCCTTCGAGAGTTCGGTAGGGAAGATCTGCGGCGAAGCCTTCCAAGTCTTCATCTTCTTTGTGGGGGCAAAGCCCTGTCCACCCCCGCGCGGGCTGCCATCCATGGGGCGGTTTACCGCGAAGCCGCCCGCCTCATCTTCAGGTTTCACAATGCGGGGCATGAAATACTCCCGCACCTTCAGACGCGCCATGTAATCGGCGTTCCCCCCTAGAATGATGTCGGTGCCCCGCCCCGCCATATTGGTAGCGATCGTCACAGCCCCTTTACGACCGGCCTGAGCGATAATCTCGGCTTCCCGCTCGACGTTTTCTGGCTTAGCGTTCAACAGGTTGTGGGGGATCCCCAGTTGACTCAGCAGCGCCGACAGGATTTCGGATTTTTCAACACTCGTCGTCCCCACCAAGACGGGGCGACCGATCTCGTGAAGCTCTGCACATTCCTGGGCGATCGCCTTCCACTTAGCCTCCTCTGTCTTATAAACCACATCCGACTTGTCCAGCCGCAGAGACTTGCGGTTCGTCGGCACAATCGTCACTTCCAGGTTATAGATCTTCTCAAACTCGGCTTCTTCCGTCTTCGCCGTGCCCGTCATGCCCGCTAGCTTGGGGTAGAGCAGGAAGAAGTTCTGATAAGTAATTGTCGCTAGGGTTTGAGTTTCCGGTTGGATGGTGACCCCTTCCTTCGCCTCAATCGCCTGGTGCAACCCATCACTCCAGCGACGACCAACCATGACCCGCCCAGTAAATTCATCCACAATGACGATCTCATCATTGCGGACGATGTAGCTCACATCCTTGATGAAAAGTTCCTTCGCTTTGATGGCATTGAAGATATAGTGTGCCCAGGGGTCTTTAGGGTTAAATAACCCCAGCTTGCGCTCCTCTGGAGGCAGCTTGTCAATACCCAGCAATTTCTCTGCTTCAATGAAACCTTCGTCGGAGAGGAGGATGTTCCGCGCTTTCTCATCCACTTCGTAGTAGCGCTCGATCTCTTCCTTCAATGCTTCCGCTTCCCGGTTCAGTCGAATCGCTTCTTCTTTATTACCTGCTTCCAGAGCCTCAGCCGCCGCGGCCTTTTTGGCGTCGTATGCCTGTTGAGCAGCCTGTTTTTTGCGCCAGAAATACTCTGCTACCTCCGCAGCTTTAGTGTATTTCTCACTAGGACGATCGACCTGTCCTGAAATGATCAGTGGCGTCCGGGCTTCATCAATCAGCACTGAGTCTACTTCGTCGATGATGCAATAGTTAAAGGGGCGCTGCACAACATCTTCAATCGAAGTGGCCATGTTGTCGCGCAGATAGTCGAAGCCCAACTCACTGTTGGTGCCGTAGGTAATATCGCAGGCGTAGTTGCGCTTGCGCTCCATTGGGTTCATGCCCTGCTGGATCAGCCCCACCGTCAGCCCTAGAAAACGGTGCACCTGCCCCATCCACTCTGCGTCCCGGCGAGCTAGGTAATCGTTGACGGTGATGACGTGGACCCCCTTGCCGCTGAGGGCATTTAGGTAAGAGGGGAGCGTCGCCACCAGAGTCTTTCCTTCCCCGGTTTTCATCTCGGCAATTTGCCCATTGTGCAGCACCATCCCCCCGATCATCTGCACGTCGAAATGGCGCATACCCAGCACCCGCTTACTCGCTTCACGCACAACAGCAAACGCTTCTGGCAAGAGATCATCCAGGGTTTCACCCTTCTCTAGGCGCTGCCGAAACTCCGCTGTCTTACTCCGCAGCTCGTCGTCCGACAGCTTCTCCATGTCGGGTTCTAGGGAATTGATGAGCGCCACATCGGGTCTGTACTTTCTAATCTTTCGTTCGTTGGGGTCGCCCAGCAGCGTTTTTAGCATGGCAAGAATATGAGCAGCTTATGAGGGATTGCGGAGAGAATCGTGAGTGGATTTGTGGATTGGACGATCACCTAATCCACGATTCATCACAGACGCAGGCAAAGGGTCTGCATTCATTCATCCTATCACTTGGAAAGGGGGGAAGGGGAGGAAGAGCCGGTCTTGGGCAAGCCGAAGCGCCTAGGTCAAGACGATGTATCCGATGTTTTCTACCACGACCAAGCTGCGTGAGATCCAAATTTGGTTAGATCGTCGCTCTCAACCAACATTTGGGTTTTATCTCAGTGCAACGGGCTGTATTTGAGTGGAGAACGACTAAGATAAGCGGCGGCAGATAACCTTTGCAACCTCACCAGGCTCTCTTGCCCGTCCGCTTCATCGACTTGTTAGCTGGCTTTCTCCACCGACTATCTCAGTTTCTCCTTCACTGATATTAAGGCTCTTGGGCAAGGGCTAAGATTCGCTGATATAGCTGGGGGCTGACGCGAAAGCCAGCCTGGTTGATCAAGGCATCCATAACGGGTTGAACTTGAGGGATGAAACTTCTTTGTTTAGCCACGAGCAAAATACCCAGAATACCAACGATAGACAGCCCAAGCCGAATCGCTTCTTGTCGTCCCAATCTTTCATCAATGAGTAGGTCGTCGGCTTGTAGCTCAAGCGCTAGTGCAATGGCATGGGCTTCTCCAGTATCCAGTCCTCGGTTTTGTTGTAGTTGGTCAGCAAGTTGAGAGCTGGTGAGGGATTGGGTTTGAATCCAGGTCAGTTGGAGAATGGCTGAGGGAGGGCTGAGATAGTGGGATTGCTGGCTGCTGCCAGTTCGTTGGCAACTACGTCAGGAATGACCACCGTTTGATAAATGGCTTCTAGCAACCAAAGGTGATGGACAAGGGCAAGATTTGAAAGGGCAGAGGTATCGCTGACAACGATCATAGCCAACCCCGATCGCGCAGATGCTGAACATCCTGCTCAAGGTCTTCCACATCGTAGTGAACACAAATGCCGCGATCTGCCAGCAGTTTTTGAAAGTCCGTAATGCTTAGTGGTGCAGAAAAGTCCTGAAAGGGTTGCTGTGTGAGGAGTCTCAAATGAGATGGGGCGGATGAGGAGGGGCATTTCATGAGAGGCTTGAATTCCCCAACTCAAGGCTAGGCTCATGGAAACACCCCTTTTGTATCGTCAACTGCAAGACCAATTGAGTCAATGGGTGCAGCCCAAAGATCAACGTCATCTGCAAGGGTTTGCTGAAATTGTGGCGGCGATTCTGCAATCCGGTGAGGCATGCCTGGGTCGCTGGATCCCGTATCTCTCGCATCGCGATTGCCAAGCTCGCGCCCATAGGGGACGGCTGAGCTATGTTCTCCATAACGAGCAGATCACCGCGGCACGGTACTACGAACCCATGCTGCGGCAAGCGCTATCCGCCTTTGCGGGAGAGGCGGTTCTCCTGACCCTAGACACCAGCATGTTGTGGGATCAATTTTGTCTGATAGAAGTGTGCTTTGTCTGGGGGGGTCGCTCTTTCACCTTGGCCCAAGTGGTGTTGGAGCATGGCAGTGCTACCGTGGGCTTTGAGCAGTATAAGTCTGTACTAGAGCGCGCCCAAGCCGTTCTGCCACCGAAGGTGCAGGTGACCTTGCTGGCGGACCGAGGGTTTGACCATGGGGACTTGATGCGCTGGTTGAATCAACAGCAGTGGAACTGGGCGATTCGGGTGAAGTCAGACCTGTTGCTCACCACCCCCAACGGTCGCACTCAATCGGTAGCGAGCTACTTTCCGCCTCCAGGAAAAGCCTATCTGGTGGGGCCGGTGCGGGTGTTAGGCGATATTGATGCCCACCTGGCGACGGCGAATGTTCCCGGTGCCCAAGACACCTGGGCCGTGTTATCCAATCAAGCGGTCTCGTTGCAAACCTTTGCACTCTACGGCCAGCGCTTTGGAGGGATAGAGCACCACTTCAAGGATTACAAGTCAGCGGCCTTGAATGTCCTTGACTCAGGCCTACGCGATGCCGCCGTCTTGACCCGCTTGTTTATGCTGCTGGATTGCGCTGATTTAATTGCCCGGCTGTTGGGCATGATGCTGGTTAAGGCGGGCCAACGGACTCGTCTGGATTGGCATGGCGACCGGGGCTTGAGTTTTCTGCAACTCGGTCTGCGGGAGTTGGCTCGGCTCTGCTACGAGCGACTGCCCCTGCCCATCCTCCAAGCGTTGCCTAAGTGCAATCCACCGCCCGCTTGCGCCTCTCAGTCCAAACGAGACGCCTTAGACTGCCGCATTGAGTTCTCTAGGGTCGTTTCATTCTCATTCTGAGACTGCCATAGAGTTTTCTGCACCACTAAAGCCTTCAAGGACGGGCGCAAGAACTTGATGCGGAGCCAGCTAACTAGGTGGTAGATTTTTACCCCCAGCATCCTAGGGAGCGTTTTCCCACTCAGGGGCGAGGGTGCGGTAGTCATACCGAGATGCACCGGGGTGACAGGTGATGCAACTGGTGAGAGTGGTGGGGCGGGGAAGTTCGACGCGGGGATGGAGGGCGCGAAAGAAGCGAGACTCACGTACTCGGAAGGGGATCCTTTCGCGGGGAGGAAATTGGCGGGAAAAGGCGCGGACATAGTTCCACACCAGTAGCAAGTCAGGTTCCACCAGTGGGCTGATTTGCACTGTGTAGTGTTCGGGTGATTGCAGTAGGCGCACCCAAGTCTGGGAGGGCAGAACGGCAGGAGGAAGCCCAACATGACAGGTGGCACAGTGTTGCAGGTAGAGCCGCTGCCCAACCTGGAGGTTGGCGGGAACGGGGTCTACAGCACCCAGGGGTTGGGCGGGAGGGACTGGGGGCGTAGAGGCATGGAGGTGTGGCGATGTGGCGGCGGGGGGAGTGGTTGTCGGGACGGCTGGGGAGGCGATCGCCCGGGCAGTCCCCCACCCCAAAAGAACGCACCACACCATCACCGTTCCCCAGAGGAACAAACACCGCAACAGCGGCAGCCTTCTTCTAACGTTTGCCTGGAGCCAGGTGTTGAGTCTGCCTGCCTCCAACGCTTGCATGGACTGGTGCGCTGGCCGACGCTGCAATACCCGCGAAAGAAAAGAAACCATAGTCACTGCGACTCATCGGGCTGATTTTATCAAGTCTTGGGGCAAGCCTCAGCTTGAGGCCCTGTCCCTTTCATACCGACTCCGTCGGTTATTGAGTCGGTTT
>DVEB01000306.1 GCA_015295905.1 Synechococcales cyanobacterium M55_K2018_004 | reverse complement strand
GCGCGGTGCCCCAAACCCCTTGCTTTTCCCGCATTCACGTTAACGTGACGTGAATGCGGCGTCCCAAAACCCTCCTAACCCGAACTGGTGTTAAACAGTGAGGAGAGACGAGCTTGGTGCGTCTCTCCTCATCGCTCCCTCGCAAGGGACACATCATGAGGACACTGCCACAGTGGAAGGGGTCGCCTTCATCTGTTGCTTCTCAGCAATGCTGCGGTGCATCGCTTCAACAAACTGGCTCACCCGAATCGGATCAATCGGTTGGTCAATCTTGCCGCGTCGTTTCAGCGAACTGGATACGATCACCCCATCAGCAGCCTGGATCAGGCGAGGAATATTCTCCCAGTTGGCACCACTACCGATGAAAACAGGGGTGCCATTGGCCGCTGCACTCGCCAGTTCTAAATCTTCTAGGTTAGGGGGGCTGCCTGTCGCCCAGCCTGACAGAATCACGCCGTCTGCCAGTCCTCGCTCAATGGTCTCTTGAACGGCAGTAGTCAAATTGGGCGATCCCAGCGGACGGGCGTGCTTCACGAGCACGTCTGCCAAAATCTTGACATCGCTGCCCAACTCACGACGATAGCGCATCAATTCGTGGGCTTGCCCTTCAATCATGCCTTGGTCGGTTGCCATCACGCCGGTCAAAACATTGACTCGGATGAACTGGGCACCCACACAACTGGCGATCGCCATAGCACTGCGAGAATCATTGCGGAGCACATTGATCCCAATCGGTAGAGGCACCAGATGCATTAACCGCTGCACCACCAAACTCATAGCGCTAACAACAGCGGGATCAACGTCATTCTTGGGAAATGGCGCATCGAAGAAGTTCTCGACGATGATGGCATCGACCCCCCCTGAGGCCAACGCCGTAGCTTCCTGCTCAGCCCGGTCAATCACAGACTTAAGGCTACCGTTCCAACGAGGCGACGTTGGCAGTGGCAGCAAATGCACCACGCCAATAATAGGATGATCGGTTTTGAATACTTGTTTTAAGTCCACACGCTTAACTTAATCGGACTCGGCAATTTGGAGGCTGGGAATCACAGAAGATGCCCCCTCTAGGAATTACTTTATCAGCAATAGGGGTAAGGACGGAGGAGTTTGTTGCAGGTGAGGTCATCCGGCTTGCCCTAGGAGTGCAGCCTCTCAATTATTGCCCTGCCTTCCCTATACCCAGTTCTTCTAGCGCGATACGCATAGGTTAGGATCAAGCATTTTGTGAGCAACCCCGCGCAGCGGGGGTTGCTCACAAAATGCGTTCTGAACCCTCTTGATTTTCCGTGCGTGACGTAATGGAAAATCAAGGGATTTGGGGCACCGCGCGGCACCCCAACCCCCCTCTTAACCCAAACTGCCCAGACAGCCATGGCTACAGTGATGGGCTACGGTGATGGACTGATCCACAACCGATAAAAAACCGATAGAAATTTGATGATTTCATTGCGTCGTTGGCAAATTGTGTAGTTATGTAATGAAATCTGCGCTAAGATGGTGCAGGTAACCGAAATGCGATTGCGGTTGACGGTATAGCCCAGTCAGTTTGACGCAGGTCATCAGGCAAAGGTCAGTTCCAGTACGACGGGGTTCAGGCATAGAGCTAGTCCGTTGCTAAAGCGATCGCAACACTCCTTCTCCAGTTTGCTATTGGCAAGTTTTTGGTGATAGCTCCTGTGATAGCTCCCTGATTCAGTTCCCCCAACTAACGGATTGTTTCACCGATTCTCTGCCTGCTGATTTTCGACTGATTTTCTTTACTGTGAACCTGTGACTGCATGGTAGACAAGCCAACTATCGCTGTTTCGCATTTGGGCTGCGAAAAGAACCGAATTGATACTGAACATATGTTGGGCCTGCTGGTACAGGCAGGTTACCCAGTTGACTCCAACGAAGAGCTCGCCGACTACGTTATTGTCAATACCTGTAGTTTCATCCAGGCTGCCCGGGAGGAATCGGTGCGAACGCTGGTTGAACTGGCAGAGGCCGATAAGAAGATTGTGATTACTGGCTGCATGGCTCAGCACTTCCAACAGGAATTGCTGGATGAGTTGCCGGAGGCGGTTGCTGTCGTGGGAACGGGGGATTACCACAAGATTGTGGAGGTGATCCAGCGGGTTGAAGCAGGTGAGCGAGTGAAGGTGATCACCGAAAAGCCCACCTACATTGCTGACGAAACAGTGCCTCGCTACCGAACGACTCCAGAGGCTACGGCTTACGTGCGGATTGCCGAGGGGTGTGACTATCGCTGTGCGTTTTGCATCATCCCCCACCTGCGGGGAGATCAGCGATCGCGCTCCATTGAGTCCATCGTTGCTGAGGCTGAGCAACTCGCTGCCGAAGGTGTGCAAGAGATTATTCTGATTTCTCAGATCACTACCAACTATGGTCTAGATCTCTATGGAGAGCCGAAGCTTGCTGAGTTGCTGTCTGCCTTGGGAAACGTGGAAATCCCCTGGATTCGGATGCACTACGCCTATCCCACTGGACTCACGCCAAAGGTGATCGAAGCGATTCAAGCAACCCCTAACGTGTTGCCCTATCTGGATCTGCCCCTACAGCACTCCCACCCTGAGGTGCTGAAGGCAATGAATCGCCCCTGGCAAGGGCGTGTCAACGATGGCATCATTGAGCGTATTAAGGCTGCGATCCCCAATGCAGTCTTGCGAACCACCTTCATTGTGGGATTTCCAGGGGAAACTGAAGCCCAGTTTGAACACCTCGTGGAGTTCACTCAACGGCACGAGTTTGACCATGTAGGTGTGTTTACATTTTCGCCCGAAGAAGGCACCCCCGCCTTTCTTCTGCCGAATCAGTTGCCTCAGGACGTGATGGATGCCCGTCGCGATCGCCTGATGCAAGTACAGCAGCCCATCTCTCTCCGACGCAATCGCGCAGAGATTGGCAAAGTTGTGGATGTTCTGGTGGAACAGGAAAATCCCGACACCGGAGCATTGATTGGACGGTCGGCCCGCTTCTCCCCCGAAGTAGATGGCCTGGTCTATATCGAAGGAGATGCCCGCCTGGGATCGATGGTGAGCGTGGAGATCACCGACGCAGATGTGTATGACCTGTACGGTCGTGTGGCGGACAAATCTACCCAGTTAAGAGGCGCGATGGCCGTGTCTCGCCAGAAATAACCCTTAAGGAGATTCAATGACCCTTTCATTTACAAGTTTGGGACTGTCTGAAGCACGCATCCGTCATCTCGAAAAGATTGGCTTCACTGCCCCGACCCCTATCCAAGCCCAGGCGATTCCCCATCTGCTGAGCGGTCGCGATGTGGTCGGGCTGGCACAGACTGGCACCGGAAAAACGGCGGCCTTCTCGCTGCCTATCCTAGAGCAAATTGACGTCAACATTAACGCTGTTCAGGCCTTAGTGCTCACCCCCACACGCGAACTGGCTATCCAGGTGTTCCAGTCGGTCAAAACCTTTACAGACGACCGTCGGTTCAAAGTTCTACCCGTCTATGGCGGACAGGCGATCGACCTCCAGATTAGTCGCCTCCAGCGCGGGGTACACATGATTGTGGGCACGCCGGGGCGGGTATTGGATTTGTTGAACCGGGGAGAATTGCGACTCAACAAGCTCAACTGGTTGGTGCTGGATGAAGCAGACGAAATGCTGAATATGGGCTTTATCCAAGACGTTGAGAAGATCCTCAGTCAATCGCCCCCGGATCGTCAAACCGCTTTCTTCTCAGCAACGATGGATCCCACGATCCGTGAATTGGCTGCCAAGTTTTTGCGATCGCCCGTCACCGTTAGCATTGAGCAGCCTAAGGCGGCTCCTGCCAAGATTAACCAAATTGCCTATATGGTGCCCCGTGGCTGGTCGAAAGCACGCGCCCTACAACCCATTCTGGAACTGGAAGACCCGGAATCGGCCCTGATCTTCGTTCGGACTCGCAAGGCAGCGGCTGACCTCACTCGTCAGTTGCAAGCCGCAGGGCACAGTGTGGATGAATATCATGGTGACCTCAGCCAGTCTCAACGGGAACGCTTGCTATTGCGCTTTCGTCAGCGGCAGGTGCGCTGGGTAGTGGCAACGGATATTGCCGCACGGGGGCTGCACGTCGAAGATCTTAGCCATGTGATCAATTACGACCTGCCCGACAGTGTTGAGAGCTATGTTCACCGCATTGGGCGCACAGGTCGTGCTGGCAAAGAGGGGACTGCGATCTCGCTGATCCAACCCCTGGATAAACGTAAACTGCGCGACATCGAACGTCATGTCCGTCAGCGCCTTGAGCTGGGCACCATTCCTACCCGCGCTCAGATCGAAGCCCGGTATCTAGAAAAACTCCAGAACCAAGTGCGTGAAGCTCTCGTTAGTGAGCGACTCGCTTCCTTCCTGCCGATCGTTGCACAACTCAGTGAAGAGTACGACATGCGGACAATCGCCGCCGCTGCGCTGCAGATGGCCTATGACCAGACCAGACCTGCTTGGATGCGAACGGATCAGGGCTTTGCCGATGAGCCGTGCTTTGATGAACCCAAGCTGCGTCCAGATATTGGTAGTCCGAAGCCAAAGCCAGTGAAGCGTGATAAGCCTGCACCCAGCAAATCGATGACTCCCAAACCTTAAGCGTTTCTCGAGTAAACGCTAAAGCCCGAGCACCCTAAGACGCTGGCAATGCGAGTGTTTTAGGGTGCTCGGTGCAATCTAGTCCGAACTCTAAGTTGACGCGATCGCAGGGGATTCTCCATGATGGAGCCAGATTGCACGAGGACTCACCATGACTTCCCATCCCGAAGCTGAACCACCCAGTTCTGAAGCTGAATCGTTAAAGCGTGTGTTTGGATTAACTGCGCTCGTGATCTATGGCGTGGGGGATATCCTGGGAGCCGGAATTTATGCTGTGGTGGGCAAAATTGCTGGTCTATCTGGGTCGATGGTGTGGGTGTCGTTTCTGCTAGCAATGTTCGTGGCAGCCCTGACTGCCCTCAGTTATGCCGAATTGGGAAGTCGGCTACCCAAAAGTGGAGGGGTTGCCTATTTCGTCCACACGGCCTTTCAGCAGGAATGGCTATCGATGCTAGTGGGGTGGCTGATGTTTTGCACCTGTCTGGTATCAATGGCCACGTTGTCGATCGCGTTTGCAGGGTATCTGAATGCCTTTTTGCCCATGATTCCCACGTGGGCGATCGTCCTCGCGATGTTTGCTGGACTCACCCTTGTCAACTTTCGCGGCATGAAGGAATCCTCTGCCCTCAACATTGTTTGCACCACCGTGGAAGTTTCTGGCTTGGTCATTGTCATACTTGTGTCAACGATGTTCTTGCTGGGAGGCCATCAGTCTCCGGCCACCAATCTGCCGCCCGATGGCAATGCAATTGGGTTAACGGCTGTTCTCCAAGGAGCTGCCCTGGCCTTCTATGCGTTCATCGGCTTTGAAGATGTGGTGAATGTGGCGGAAGAGGTCAATAATCCTGAACAAAATGTGCCTAGAGCCATCCTACTGGCGCTCAGTATTGCCGGCGTGATCTACATTCTGGTGTCTTGGTTGGCTACGCAGGTCTTAAGTCCGGCAGAACTGAGTGCGTCAGGTGCGCCCCTCTTAGATGTGGTGCGCCGCGCCCAACCAAACTTTCCGGCTGTGGTGTTTACAGTCATTGCTCTCTTTGCCGTGCTGAATACTGCCTTACTGAACTTCGTCACAGCGTCCCGATTATTATTTGGGATGGCGCGGGAAGGATTACTGCCAGCCTGGTTGGGTAAGTTGCACCGCAAGCGTCGCACGCCCTACCGCACATTTCTGGTGATTCTGCCGATTGTGATTACCCTAGCATTATCAGGGACGCTGCAATTTCTGGCAGGCACAACCGCCACCCTAATCCTGGTCATGTTTTGTCTAGTGAATGGGTCACTGTTGGTGATTCAGCACCGCCAACCGCTCAACCCTAGAGGGCTAAGAGTCCCTGGCGTGATCCCCGTGCTTGCCCTGCTGTCAAACCTGCTGTTGATTGCCTTTGCGTCGCAAGCCAGCCATCTACTGTCCCTAGGCTTCATTGCGGTTGGCCTACTGCTGATCGGGCTACACAAAACCCTGATGGGGCGATCGCAACATTCTTAACATTCTTAACGTGAATTCGGGATACGCTGAAACCCTTGCTGTTCCGTGCGCGTCGCGCACGGAACAGCAGGGGTTTTGGGTCACCGCGCCCGGTGCGGTGACCCAAAATCCTCTTAACCAGAACTGAC
>DVEB01000047.1 GCA_015295905.1 Synechococcales cyanobacterium M55_K2018_004 | reverse complement strand
GCGCGGTGACCCAAAACCCTCTTAGCCAGAACTGACATTAGTTATGGCGCTATGCGCTCATGCTGTAAAAAACGTTTTGTGAGAACCCCTGCTGCGCGGAGTTTCCCACAAAACGCGTTGGCCTAACCTATGGGTGTAGCGCTATAAAAGGCGTTTAGCTTATCCGGATTCACGTTAACTAACGGTGTACCACCTATATACGGGCTGGAACAAAGCGGGGGGAAATGTCTATCTACTAGATCAACATTGAGGGAAACCTACGACAAGGGTGCCTACGCAGGCGTGATTTTTAGGGTAGAAAAAGCGGCCCGGCAAAAGCATGGCTGCAAAAATGGCCGCAAAATTGCTGTGGCTTAAGAAAATTTGCGATCGCGGGCAGTCTGAAGGGGTGACATCCATAGAAATTGGTCTATATTAGTTGGCTGAGTGCGATCGCCCAAGCACTGCTCGAATTCCCAGTGAATTCCGGCCCCATGTGTGCAACGCAACTGTTGAGTTTACTGTGAGGCTTTTGTGAGTAATCAGTCTGAAAAATGTCCTGTCGCTCAGTTGCAAACCCTCCGGCAACTGTTGCATTTTGGCAAGCGGTCCTGGTGGTTGACTGCGCTTCTGTGGGTGGCGGCGATCGCCCCAGCCCTAGCAGGCGAACTAGAGATGCGAGTCGCCATTGAGCAAGATGTCAGCCAAGTGCAGGTGGGGGGATCTACTCCCACAACTCTGCGAGATGGCAATGGCCGAGTCTTAGCCCAACTGCCTGCCCAGACAGCGGTCGTGGCTAGGGCGGAGAACGGACAGGTCGCCGTCAGTGACTGGCGCACAGGGGCAGTCTGGCTAGAACCGTCTGGCGAAAACGGCTTGGTGTGGATCGGTGGCCGCTGGTATCGTGGGCGCACGCTAGTGGTTCCCACGGCGGGTGGTCTCACGGCTGTGAACTACGTTGACTTAGAAGAGTATCTTTACAGCGTCGTTGGCAGCGAGGTGTATCCTAACTGGCACCCAGAAGCCCTCAAGGCACAGGCTGTTGCTGCTCGCACCTACGCCCTCTACCAGCGGCAGACGGGGGCCAATGCAGTCTTTGATGTGGGGGATACTGTGCGTTGGCAAGTCTACAACGGCGTGGAAGAAGAGGCCAGCAGCACAATCGCCGCAGTCCAGGCCACCCGGGGTCAGGTTGTGACGCACCAAGGGCGCATCATTAACGCAGTCTTCCATGCTTCTGCTGGCGGCCACACCGATAATGTAGAAAACGTCTGGACGAATCCTTTACCCTATCTGCGAGCCGTCCCTGCTTTTGACGAAGCTGCGCCTAATGCTCAGTGGACAGTCAATGTGACTGCTGATCAACTGAGGGCAGCGATTCCTGGGATTGGGAATATTCTTTCACTCACACCGGAGCGGGTCAGCCCAGTGGGGCGGGTCATTACCTTGCGAGCCACGGGGGATGCAGGCACTAAGACAATTACAGGCGCGCAGTTGCGGAGTGCCCTCAACCTACGCAGCACCTGGTTTAGTGTGACTCCTCAACCCGATGCAATCGCCAGCACGCGCGGAGTCGCCGGGGCACCCACTAGCTTCCAGATCGTTGGGCGTGGCTTTGGACACGGCCTAGGTATGAGCCAGTGGGGCGCCCAGTTTATGGCGTTGCAGGGCCGCTCCTATATGGACATTCTGCGGCACTACTACACAGGGACGATCCTATCTCGTATTCAGGTGCAGTAGCAGGAGCCAGTCCCTTCTCGGTTCCACAAACACTCGCTGTGATCGTCGCCGGCCAAGGGCAACGCTTGGCCGGGACTGAAGGCTAGCCGGTCAATTGTGCCTTCGCCTTGAGCCTGACTGCTCAGACAGCCTCTTACACAGAATCCGTCTGTCAAGTAGCAGTTTGTCGTGATGGAAGAACGTGCGCTGCGCGCACGTTCCCGACTCAATAACCAACGGAGTCGGTATTAGAGATTGTTAGTCTCAAAGGTGTTGCAGACTTCTGGTGTGCCCGCTTCAAACCCTTTGCGGAACCAGCGCACTCGCTGGGCAGAAGTGCCGTGGGTAAATGAGTCAGGCACCACATAGCCGCGTGCCTCTCGCTGGAGGCGGTCGTCCCCAATGGCGCTGGCAGCGTTGAGCGCCTCTTCGATGTCGCCCGGTTCCAGGATCTGCCGTTGGGACTGGGCGTTGTTGGCCCAAACGCCTGCCAGACAGTCGGCCTGAAGTTCCAGTCGGACTGAGAGTTGGTTGGCCTGGGTCTTACTGACGCGCCGTTGTAGGGACTGCACCTGACTCGAAATACCCAACAAGTTCTGGACATGGTGTCCAACTTCGTGGGCCACCACGTAGGCCTGGGCAAAGTCGCCCGGTGCATTGAGCTTCGTCTTCATGTCGTTGTAAAAGCTCAGGTCGATGTAGACTTTCTGATCGCGCGGACAGTAGAACGGCCCCACGGCAGCCTCAGCGTAGCCACAGGCTGACTCAACGGCTCCTGTGAACAGGACAAGCTTTGGCTCCACATAGGTGCCTCCCAACTGGCGGAACTGTTGGTTCCAGACATCTTCTGTATCTGCTAGCACCACAGAGGTAAAGTCGGCCAGTTGGTCCTGCTGGGGCGATCGCTGCTCAATCTGCGTCGGGTAGGGCTGGCTGTAGGGTGCCCCTTGGTTGAGGACAGCGCTGGGGTCTCCACCTAAAAATGCCACTAGCAGTGCAATCAGGATCGTCCCAATTCCCCCCCCAACAACTGGGGCTGCGCCCATCCCCCGACTGCGACGATCTTCAACGTTGTCGCTACGCCGTCCGTATTCCCACCGCATTTTGTTTTCTCCCAATAGACTGAGTTGGAATTCAGGAGTTCGTGCTCTAGAAATGATTTTGTGGGGCAACACTACACTACAAAACCACTTCTAGAGCGAGCCTAATGACTTGCGATCGCCCGTAACCCAACCATGCAGCGGCTGGAGAGCCTATCACCTTTGAAAATCTCCCTTTATCCCCCAACTCCTTCTCTCCGGTGGGGAAAGGAGAGCTGGGGCAAGACGATACCCTCAAATTATGCTGCAAATGCAGGAAATTCGGTATCTATTCATCCACAAAATCCATCCAGGAGTACCGTGAATTCCAAAAAGCTGAAACCTTTGATGTTCCGTGCGTGTCGCGCGCGGAACATCAAAGGTTGTGGGGCACTGCGCCGGGCACAGTGCCCCACAACCTGCTTAACCGGAACTGACGTAGGCGTAAGATCTGGGTGATTTTTTCGGCTCAAACTGTGCCAACAATATGAGTTGGTGCCATGATCAGAAGTGTTTCCGCGTTTGGCGATCGCCCCGCAATTCACCCCAAAGTTCATCCCTGTTGTGCAACCGACCGTGCTTTTGTGCCATGACTCAGACCAACACCCCCAATGCTCTCACCTTTGAAGCCGCGATCGCCCAGACCCAGAGCCTGATCACCCAGATGGAGGCTGGCAGTCTTGCGGAAGCTGACCTGCAAGCCGCCCTCGCTGGCTTGGTGAGCAGCGAAAATGGAGCAAGGGGCTTCTTCGTTACCTACCTCACTGATGAACGGACACTCGCAGACCACCCAACCGCCGCTGTGGTGCAAGCGCTACAAACTTCTCCTGAAATTGTCTCGGAACTGCTGGTGAAAAACCTGGCGATGTCGTCGGCTATGGCGATCGCCCATCGTCGCAACGGCGATGCAGACATGGCCCAGGGGTCCGACCGGGTCAAACGCCGCACTGCCCACCTGATCCACCTGCTGCAACTGCCCCAACTCCAGGAAAAGGCCTCCCAACTGTTGCACAGTGTCACCTGTGGAGGGGGTGTTTACCAAACGTTTCTCGACCGCTGGGGCTACGATGACGAGCAACGCAAGGCGATTCAAGCAGCGATCGCCCAGGTTATCCAGTAAGACGAACGGCTTCGAGGTGGGGTTGGCGATGTAGACCGTCGTTATCGCCGCATTCAAACCATCGTCGTAGGCAGAGTATGAGCGTTTTAGTTTTTGGCTCTATCAATATGGATCTGGTTGCCAGAGTACCTCGGCTACCAGGAGTTGGCGAAACATTAATCGGTCATACGTTTGATACGATTCCTGGTGGCAAGGGAGCCAACCAAGCTGTTGCAGTTGCCCGGTTAGACGTTCCTGTTCAGATGGTGGGTCGGCTGGGCAGTGATGGCTTTGGACACCAGTTATTGCAAGGTTTGCAGCGCAATGGTGTCGGATGCGATCGCCTCCAAATCGATCATTCCAGTCATTCTGGAGTCGCCCTAATTTCAGTAGACGAGGCTGGTGAAAACAACATCATCGTCATTCCAGGCGCTAACGGCAATGTTGACCAGACTAATATTGAGCGGCTCCAGGAATTGCTCCCGACTGCGAAGGTCTTGCTTTTACAACTAGAGATTCCCTTACCTGTAACCGTTGCCGCCGCAAAGGCAGCCAAGCAGGCGGGGTTAACCGTCATCCTTGACCCTGCGCCTGCCCGCTCAGATCTACCCGCAGACCTCTACCCTGTTGTCGATATCCTAACTCCCAATCAAGTGGAGGCGAGTCAGTTAAGTGGGGTTTCTGTGAGCGATCGTCCCTCCGCCATTGAAGCTGCTCGTCGTCTGCAAAAACGCGGTGTGGCTACCGTGATTGTTAAGCTAGGTAACCAAGGAGCGGTCTGCGTGACCCCAGACGTAATTTTTACTATTCCAGTCTTTCCCGTTAAAGCAGTAGACACTGTTGCCGCTGGCGATGCCTTTAATGGAGGATTGGCCGCAGGGTTAGCAGTTGGCCTACCCCTGTCTGAGGCTACAACTCAAGCTGCCGCTGTGGCTGCGCTTTCTGTGACAAAAGCGGGTGCACAACCATCCTTACCGAGCCGACAAGACCTTGACAATTTTTTGGCACAACACCAGCAGTAGTTAACCTCAGGTCTGGTGAAGAGAGTTGTGGGCCACTACGTTCAGCGTGGTGCCTCACAACCCTTGCTTTTCCGGAATTCACGCTTGGTCTATCATGAGCGCGTAGCGCCATAATCGCAGTTTCAGCACTCCACTGCTACTCATACAGAATCCGTCTGTAAAGTAGCAGTTTGTTGTGGTGTAAACCGTGCGCTGCGCACGGTTTACACCACAACAAACCGACTCAATAAGCGACGGAGTCGGTATCAGGCTTTTCCTTAGCGCGATCGCAATCGTTGGCGCCGTCGCTGCCACACCCAAATTCCAAACATAACCAGCAACCCTAGCAGGACAATCTTTGAGACTGGCCCCAGATACTTCTCTACTAACGCATAGTTATTTCCTAGCAAGTAGCCGGCGCTGGCCAGCAGGCAGGTCCAAATCACAGTGCCCAGCGTTGAGTACAGCAGAAATATCCCGATATTCATGCGGCTCAACCCTGCGGGGAGCGAGATCAGCGTCCGCACTCCAGGCACTAGGCGACAGAGAAAGACCGCTGCACCCCCATACTGGTTAAACCAGGCGATCGCCTTTTCAATGTCTCGGCTAGAAATGGTGAACCACTTCCCATAGCGATCGGCCAAGTCCATCAACCGCTTTTCTCCTAAGAACATGCCCGCATAGTACCAGGGGAGTGCCCCCAACACCGTCCCAACCACTCCAACCATAACGGCTGGAACAAACTCAATATCACTATTCGGTCGGGAGGCAGCAAAACCTGCGAGCGGCATAATCAGTTCGGAGGGAATAGGTGGGAAGAGGTTTTCCAGAAACATGAGGAAGCCAATTCCAAAATAGCCCAGCGTTTCAACCGTTCGTGTGATCCAGTCAGCCATAGAACTGCAGCCCTTGATTGCCCTGATACTGCCCCCGTCGGTTATAGCGCTACACGCATGGGTTAGGACAAAAGTTTTTGTGGGAAACCCCGCGGCGCGAAGTTTCCCACAAAAACTTTCTACACTATAAGTGCATAGTGCCATAATGCGACAGACGAGAGTCGGGGAGCCTTTTCTCTCTTTACCTTTAGGAGACAAAGCCCCTGTCTCCCTGCCACAGGATCCGTCGTAAGAGTTTGAAGAATTGGTATAAATCGTGTCCCCACTGTAGATGCGTTAGGCGGTAGCCATAACGCATTGTAGGGATTTGATTGTCACACTGCTTAGGTACCAGAAGTCCAGGAGTTAATGTACTCCTGTTGAGCCTCAGTTAAGCTGTCAATGGCAATTCCCATAGCCTGGAGCTTCAACCTTGCAATCTCCGCATCCACTTCCTGAGGAATGGAGTGGAGGCCAGGAGCCAGCTTGCCCTTGTTCTTCACCAGGTATTCACACGCGAGGGCCTGGTTTGCAAAGCTCATATCCATCACGGCACTAGGGTGACCTTCTGCCGCTGCCAGATTGACCAAACGGCCTTCTCCTAGCACCACCACAGACTTGCCATTCGTGAGCTGATATTCTTCGGTGAAAGGACGCACCAGCCTGACGCTGGAGGCCATCTCCCGCAAGGATTTCAGGTCGATCTCAATGTCAAAGTGACCAGAGTTGCAAACAATTGCTCCGTCCTTCATCACCTCAAAGTGCTCTTGACGAATCACATGCTTGTTACCGGTCACAGTGATGAACAGATCGCCCTGAGGAGCCGCCAGCGCCATCGGCAACACCCGGAAGCCATCCATGACTGCTTCCAGTGCCTTCACTGGGTCAATTTCAGTGACAATCACATTTGCGCCCATACCGCGTGCCCGCAGTGCCGTCCCCTTACCGCACCAGCCATAACCAGCAACCACAATTGTCTTGCCTGCCAGCAGGATGTTAGTTGCGCGGATAATGCCGTCGAGGGTAGACTGACCTGTGCCGTAGCGGTTGTCAAAGAAGTGCTTGGTGTCAGCATCATTGACGTTCATCGCTGGGAAAGTCAACACACCATCCTTGAGCATCGCTTGGAGACGGACAATCCCGGTGGTCGTTTCCTCAGTAGTGCCGATGATATCAGCGATCTGGTCCTGACGTTCCTGGATCAACGTTGCAACAACATCGCTGCCATCGTCAATGATTAGGTTGGGACGGTGGTCGAGGGCAATCTGAACGTGGCGATGATAGGTCTCATTGTCTTCGCCCTTGATGGCAAAGACAGGGATGCCATAGTCAACCACCAAACTGGCCGCCACATCGTCCTGAGTTGAGAGGGGGTTGCTGGCAATCAGCAGAGCATCAGCGCCTGCATTTTTGAGGGCGATCGCCAGGTGAGCCGTCTCTGTGGTGACGTGGCAGCAGGCAATCAGCCGCAGCCCTGCAAGTGGCTTCTCCTTGGCAAAGCGTTCCTGAATTTGACGCAGAACGGGCATTTCCCGACCTGCCCACTCAATCCGCTGCTTACCCTGGGGTGCCAGAGCAAGGTCTTTGACTTCATGTTTTACCTGGGTGGTCGTGCTCATGAGAATGATTCAGTGAGATAGATAGCAAAGCGTGAATTGCGAAGAAGATGTTAAAATTCGTTCCTCAACATCCTACTCAACATACTCGACTTCCGCACAGAGTGTCTCTAGGGCTTCTTGGAAAAATCATGAAACCTGACAGGAGACCCTATAGAAATTTATTATTTTTTTAGCCAATTTTTAGCTAAACGATTAGGCCACGGTTGCTCCATCACCTTCGCTGAGGGACTTGCATGACAAATGCCATCCCCACGGTGCGTTACGGCTAGTAACACGAATCCCAGACACACTGAATCCCTTGACGTTGCGGGCGCGACGCACATGAAACAGTAGGGGGTTCGGAGCGCCGCACTCGGCGTAGTGCCCTAAAACCCTCTTAACCAAAACTGACTTTATAGTAAAAAATAATACATCTAAAAACTAGGAATTCTCTTCACGATTCTCTTGATGTTCCTCACCCGAATGGGTGATTCCTAGTTGGCTCTTGTTGTTTTCTCATAAGGAAAAGTTATCCTAAGGGTGGGGTGTTTCCACCCCACCCTCAGGGGAG
Organism: Synechococcales cyanobacterium M55_K2018_004; assembly: GCA_015295905.1. Taxonomy (GTDB): domain Bacteria; phylum Cyanobacteriota; class Cyanobacteriia; order Elainellales; family Elainellaceae; genus DVEB01. The sequence goes on along the minus strand of DVEB01000047.1, from coordinate 27,155 downwards.
GCAGACAGTGGTGGGGGCTACTTGCTGTCTGTTCTCTTTTGGGGGCTTAAAGAATACAACAACCGTAAACCTACGGATTCCGGTTTAATTCAAAATGACTTCCTGCCAGTTGGCGGGGCCAAACTCTTTCTGAAACTCGCTGATCACCCAAGAAATCGACTTGCCCTGACGTTGCGCAATCTGCATCAGGTAGTGCTTATAGTCGTACTTGTCATCCAGGGTGGGCTGATGGCCGAAGGTAGACCCCAGACACCAAGCATCTTGCGGCAGGCGGTTAAACTTCTCAAAGAAGACGCGATCGCACCAACTAGGGGCAGCCCCCTGCCGAAACGTCTTCTTGCGTTGCTCGTGGAAAAACTGGATCATCTCCTGTTCCTGGGTGATCGTCACCTGCTCATCGTGTCGCACTTCCGACAGGTCATCCAAGATCACCTGTGCTTCCTCCTGCCAGTTGTGGCCACAGTCGGGGCACTGCATTACGCTGATCCGTACCAGCAGCCCGCAACCGGGACACTGCTTGGTTGGGGCAGCCCCCACCCCCTGGGTTGTCGGGTCTTGGCGAGTCGGTAAGGAGTAGAACTGGATGTCCTCTGGAAACCCCAGACGGTTGAGGTTGCCTGCCTGGTCGAGAATAATACCGTTGAGTTTATCGGTCTGCGGCGAGATCCGCATGACGCGCCCAATCTGCTGGTAGTGCAAGGCAAGGGACTGGGTGGGACGCAGCAACAACCCCACCTCAACGCTGGGTTCATCAAAACCGATGCTGATCACGTTGCAGGAGGTCAGCATCAGAATGTGACCAGCACGTAGGTCGGCGTACAGCTTATGTCGCTCCCTAATTGGGGTGTCGCCGTCTACCGTGGCAGCGGGGACTCCGGCGGCGTTAAAGGCTGCCGCAACGTGGCGAGCGTGTTCCACATCTACACAAAAGGCGATCGAGCGCTTGTCGGGCGTGAGGCGGTGCCACTCCTCCACAATTCGTTCCACTAGTTCAGGGCGATCGCACGCATTCTTCAGATCGCGTTCGTCAAAATCCCCCGCAACGGTACGAACCCCCGATAGGTCAATCTGGTTCTCTAGGGAAAAGCCGTAGTACTTCATCGGGGCAAGGAACCCCATCTTTTGCAGTTCTGAGGGGACAGGCGAGGCCACCATTGTCTCCATGTGGTCGCCCAGTTGTGCCTTTCCCAAGCGGTAGGGGGTCGCCGTTAAAGCTAGGTGAACCGCATCCCGGTGGGTTTCATAGAGCAACTGCTGCCCGACCCGACTAAACACTGTGGTGTGAGCTTCATCGTATAGCACCACATCCGCAGGCCATTGACGCCACCAGCGGCGTTTTAGCATAGTTTGAATGCTGGCAATCTGGATTGGGGCGTTTGGATCCTCCGCCCACCCTGCCTTGATAAAGCCACAGTGCAGGCCAAAGGCTCGCATTTTCTCGTAGGTCTGTCCCACTAGCACATCCAGGTGTACTAGGAACATCAGACGACACCCCCGCGACTCCGCATGGGCGCAGATCTGACCTGCGATCACGGTTTTTCCGGCCCCGGTGCCCGCAATCACGGCAACTCGCTTGTGTCCCTCGGCCAGTTTGTCGTAGAGATCTTTGATCAGTTGAATCTGATAAGGACGCAGGGTAGGCGGTTTTGTAGCGGCGACATTCATCAAAACCGAAGAGGAGCACACGGTAGTCAAACGTGTTTTTACTGTAGCAGAGGAGAGGCACCTGTGCAGTTCAAACGTACTTGAGATAGGTGTAGATCACCAGTCTACCTGTTGTCGCTCCTGCACTACCCGGGTGTAGATGGCTGCAGTCTGTACTGCCAACTTTGCCCAACAAAACTTGTCGTCTAGCTCGGCATAGGCATTATCGACCAACCACTTGGCATAGCTTGGATTTTTCAGCACCTCCAAGATGCCCCAAGCCAGGGAGTCGGCGTTGCCTGCCTGGGTAACAATCCCCGTCTTGGAGTGTTGCACCACCTCTGGGAAACCACCCGCATTAGAAACCACGACCGGCACCCGTGCAGCAAAGCTCTCGAGTGCCACAATGCCAAAGGGTTCGTACAGGCTGGGAAACACGGCACAGTCGGCGATTGTCTGAAAGTGGTCGAGTTCGCGGTCGGGCATAAACCCAGCAAAATAGCACTTGTCCCAGATGCCAAGTTCCCCTGCCTGTCGCTTCAGATGGTCGGTATGGCCCCCGCCGATGATCACAAACTTGACGGCTCTCTCCATCTCCCACAGCACTTTGGGAGCGGCATCGAGCAGCACATGAATACCCTTCTCGTAGGTCATGCGACCGACATAGTAGACAATGCGTTCTGGGTCGGCAGCAAAGCGGCGACGAAACTCCCAGTAATCGAACTCGTCGCGGGAGGGCTTTTTCCCAGGGCGGATGCCGTTGTAGACCACATCGATCTTGTCCCAGGGGGTGTGGATCACCCGCGCGACTTCGTGGCGCATGTAGTTGGTACAAACAATGACGCGCCAGGCTTCGTGGGCCAATAGTCGCTCTTTGTCGTGGATGTAGTGGTGGGTAGGGTTATGTAGCCCGCTGTGACGACCGAACTCGGTGGCGTGGATGGTGGCAATCAGGGGAATCCGGAAGGTGTGCTTGAGGGCGATCGCCGCATCGCTCACCAGCCAGTCATGGGCATGGATCAGGTCAAACTGACCATCTTCTTGCAAAACCTTGCCGCCGTGTCGTCCCATGCTCTCATTCATATTGGCGACCCAGTGAAAGAAATCATGGCTGGGGCCAACAGGCACTCGGTGAACGTGGATGCCCTCAACCACTTCGTAACCCGGTGCCTGACCAAACTCAACGGTAATCACGTGGATTTCGTGACCCAGTTTGGCCAGTTCTGGATAGAGTTCTGCGACATGACGGGCGATTCCTCCAACAATTCGGGGAGGAAACTCCCAAGCCAAAGCCAGGATTTTCATGATGCCCGCCCAAGTTAACCTTCATGAATAATGTTCATTCTCGCGTGCCCTGGAGGAAACGAGGAGGAACATTGTCAATCCAGCCAACGAATTCAGCGTTTGATACAGCAGTTTTCCTCATCAAAACGTGGGAATTTGGGAACGCCCCCCAGCGAGAGGACTGCTGCTGCTGTACCCATAGCGCCGTGTGCGTTGATTCAGTACGGCGCTGTGACGCACGAAGCACGCCTTAGTGCTGTTGTTTGTCCTGAACGCAGCTGCACACCGCTATCACTGGAAAATTGACTGAAATTGACTGCAAAACAGTTCACTACAAAATGCAATATTGTGCCTTTGGCTCAACATGGTGACCGAGTGATGACTATGCTCTATGGGCTACACCACCCCGGCAAACGCAACAATAGGAAACAAAAGTTTAGGAGGCTTTCATGCTCCGTTCCTCCCACCTATACGGCCAATGATGTGATCTGCCCTGACGGGTTCTTGCTTTTACTAGTTTACCGAAGCTACAGATTGGCTGGCGTGAAACAGGCGGTATGTCGCTGACAGGCGTACCATGCTCTGAATTTTAAGTTACCCAACGCATTGCGATCGCAGGATAAATTCCTACACAAAACGAGATAGTGTATAAGTACAACTTAACGAGATAGTGTATAAGTACAACTTAAAGTGTTGCCTGTTGCAACGGCTCTTGCGTGGGAGCAGTATGATTCAGCTGCAGTTTGCCCTGCCAAATCTCGTGGAGACATCTCGTGGAGACAATGTCTACCCAGACTAATTGCTCAAAAGTCCCGCTTCAGCTCTTGCTCTTTATTGACAAGCGCCCCAGTTCCGGTGACAAAAATCGACAGATTCAGGAGCACTTAGAGCAACTTAGGCAAATTCACGATTTTGATTTGCAGGTCATCGACGTGGGAGAGCAACCCCACTTGGCAGAACACTTTAAGTTGGTTGCGACACCAACTCTGGTGAAGATCTATCCTGAGCCGCGGCAGACCCTTGCCGGCAGCAACCTGATTGCTCAGGTGGAAACTTGGTGGCCACGCTGGCAACAATCACTGGAAGATTCGGTAGGGCTGGATGGCGACCAGCCTGCTCCACCGCTGCAATCGCTGAATCAGTACTCAGAAATATTGAAGCTGACGGACGAAATCTTTCGGCTCCGCCAGGAAATGGAAGAGTTGCAGGCTCAGCTTCAGTTCAAAGAGCGATTGATTGCAATGCTAGCCCATGACCTGCGGAATCCCCTAACGGCAGTTTCCATTGCTCTAGAAACCCTAGAAATGGGACTCGATCCGCAGCAACAGGAACGCTACGTCCGTATGACTCCTGAGATGATGTCTCAGTTGTTGCGTCACGCCCGCACCCAGAGCAAAGCCATTGATCGGATGATTACCGACATTCTGCAGGCAGCCCGGACGACTAGCTCGCAACTGCAAATTCAGCCCCAAAAGCTTAATTTGGGCGAGTTATGCCTGGAAATTCTCGATCGCCTGAGTAACCAGTCGGAGTCAAAGATGCAGCACCTCAAGGTGGACATTCCCAGTGATTTACCCTTGGTGTTTGCCGACCCTGACCGAGTCCGTCAGGTCATCATTAACTTGCTGGACAATGCGATTAAGTACACCCCAACAGGCGGCACAATTGAGGTGAGTGCGTTGCATCGCACCACTCAAAAGGTCCAGGTGAGTGTCTGTGACACCGGTCCAGGGATCCCAGCGGAAAACCGCGAACGCATTTTTGAAGACCGCTTCCGCCTGGAACGCGATGAGGCGACGGAAGGGTACGGCATTGGCCTGGCGCTCTGTCAACGCATTGTGAAGGCGCACTATGGGCAAATCTGGGTTGATTCTGAACTAGGCCGGGGCAGTTGTTTTCACTTCACCTTGCCTGTGTTTCGGATCTGATGCTGAGGCTTTGGGTCTGAGCTTCTGAGACTCTGCCTGATGAGGCGACTAGCGTGACAATAAAATAATTATCATACCGACTCCGTCGGTTATTGAGTCAGTTTGTCGTGGTGTAAAACGTGCGCTGCACGTTTTACACCACGACAAACTGCTACTTTACAGACGGATTCCTATCAGGTCTTATCAGGCATTAGTCAATTCAGGCGTTAGGCAATGGCCGTAACACATCCTAGTCGCCTAGCACTGTGAAATATGGGCTGTGCGCACATTTCACATCACAACAAACCAACTCAATAGCCGACGGAATCGGTATTAGTTGCGATCGCGCAGAGCTTTCCGGATCGCCTGGGTCACGACCTCAATCACCCGCACTCGGGCATAGAACTTGTTATTGGCAGGAATTAAGTGCCAGGGCGCCAGTGTGGTGTGGGTGCGCTGGATGGCCTGGTTCACTGCGACGTGGTACAAGTCCCATTTCTGACGATTGCGCCAGTCTTCCTCAGTGAGTTTGTACTGCTTGAACTCGTCATCTTGGCGATCGCTAAATCGACGCAACTGTTCTTCTGGGCTGATGTGGAGCCAGAACTTCAGCAACACATAGTTTGCAGACACTAATTGGGCTTCAAACTCGTTGATTTCTCGGTAGGCACGGCGCCACTCGGCATCGCTGGCAAAGCCTTCGACGCGTTCCACCAAGACGCGCCCATACCAACTGCGATCGAAAATACCAATGGTTCCCGCTGTGGGGAGCTGCCGCCAGAAGCGCCAGAGATAATGGTGTTGTTTTTCTTCATCGGTAGGGGCTGCAAAGGGATGCACAAAATAACTGCGGGGATCAAGGGTTTCTGTCAGTCGCTTGATGGCCCCGCCCTTGCCTGCGGCATCCCACCCTTCAAAAATGACTAAGACAGGAATTTTGTGGTTGTGGATTTTGAGTTGTAGTTCCCGCAAGGTTACTTGCTCTTGTTTCAGTTGCTGACGATACTCGGCCTCGCTTAGGCTGAGGGAAAGATCGACTGCACTTAACAGGTCAGGCTCTGTGGGTTCCAGTTTAGACTGAGGTTCGAGCCGCAGTGGAGGGGGGGCAATCTGGAGGCGATCGAGCGCTTCGGTCAGGGTTGCTGCCACCTGTGTGAAGACCTTTACCCTAGCCCAACGGGGACACTCGCCTTCAACCAAGGTCCAAGGGGCAGAGCCAGTGCCGGTCTGAACCACCATGTCTTCTGCGAAAGCAGCATACTTGTCGTAGTTTTTGTGCTGTTGCCAGTCTTCGGGGCGCACCCGCCAGGAATCGAGTGGGTCTTCAGCATACTGCTTCAGTCGTTGCTTGAGTTCCTTGCGGCTGAGGTGGATCCAGAATTTGGCGATCGCCACTCCATCATCGGCCAGTTGTCGCTCAAAGGCATTGATCTGTTGCATCACTGCTGGAACCCTAGCCGCAGCCACCCGACCAAACAACCGATCTTCCAGGACGTGGGTGTACCAACTGTGGTAAAAGACACCGATTTTACCCTTAGCTGGTAATCTTTTCCAGAAGCGCCACAGGAAAGGATATCGCTTTTCTTCTTCCGTGGGTTCTAGGATAGGGTGAACCGTAAATCCCCGTGGGTCCATGCAGTCCACCATCTTTTTTACCAAACTGCCTTTGCCCGCACTGGCCCAACCTTCCAGCACCAAGATAACTGGCAATTGCTTCTCCCAACAGGCATTTTGGAGCGATCGCAGTTGCGATTTGAGCGAATCCATTTGCTGGCGGTATTCTTCCTTGCTGAGGCGGGCTTCCAGGTCAAGCGTGTCTAGCAACATGGGCTGAAGCAGTTCTGTGTTGGGATGCAATAGCAATTGAGTCAATCCGAGTCCAGCCTAACCGATGCTTTCTCTAGCCAGTGTTGCCGTTAATCCAATCCTAAGAATTGACGCTAATTGGAATTGCTCATGGTGAAGTTGTGACGGCATATTCTGCCACCTGCATCATTTACAAAGACCATTTATAAAGACCTGGAAACCAGACAGGTTCGTCGTTCCTTGACGTGTCAGTTTCATCCCAAACTGCCAGCAGACGTGCGAGTCATTGGTCAGCGCTTTTTAAGCCTAGAGGAATTGGAACCTCGACGCTAGCATAGGAATATTGTTTCGAGTAGTTGACGATCGGGTCAATTTCGCTATTGCGGATACTTTGCTATTGCGGATACTTTGCAACTGTCCATCAAGATGACGAATATACGTCGCTTGCAGCGCGATCGCCTCAACTGCTCCTTCGATAACTCGTTCTTCCTCTTTCCCGGCCTTAATGTAATCGCCAACTAGATAATCGTTTTCAAACAGAATCAAGAATCCACCAATGATGTCGTTGATTAACGTGAATTGTCCTAGAGAAACTGCTGGGTATGCTTTGAGGGCAACGCTGAGCTACTGAATCACGAGTAATGGTATTCAAGTAATGATTGGTTGGGTTGCGAGCTGTGCCTACAACTCAACCAATCATTACGAATTTAGAGCTGGCTAATAACCTAGCTAATACTAATAACCTAGCTAATAACAATGTCGGGCAACGTTTTTTGTTTGGGGAAACCCCGCGAGCAGGATTTCCCCCAAAAGCGTTTTACACCATGAGCACGTAGCGCCATAGTAGCAGGCTAATGGACTGGAACAGGGCGATCGCCCTCATCACAAGCGCTTACTCATTCACTATAAAATTTCTGTATTTTTTGCTGCTTATTTCTTTTGATTTAATGCTTTTGATTTAATGCGACTCCCTAATCTATAATCTATACGTGTCGCGCCATATCTGGAGCTGGTGCCAGTTGCCATCCCCGGAAGATGAACTCAACCTGCCCCCTGACCAACGTTGGGATGCCAGGGCGCTGAGTATTCCAGGCGCGGAGGAAAAATCTTAGCCTCAACTATGTTGCGCTACACGAGATCTAGTTAAAACAGCAATGCGAACATTCACATCGATTTAAGCGTGTAGTCCTCATAAAAATCATTATTTGCTGACATTATTTCATTTGATTTACAACCCACAGCATGATTTGAAAAACGCTCATTACGCTGAGCTGTGCCTTGGTCAATCATTTAGGTGAACGTTAGCATCATCATGCGGTTTCAACCGTGATTCAAATGTGACGTTTTCTTTAACATTTCTGACGCTTTCCTTAAGAGAAGAGAGTGTTGGCCGCCTCTATTGGAAAATTCATACAGTGTGAGAGTTGATATGTCGCTCTCTCACACACCGTCCCTTCGCATCACCCAGATATCCATCGCAATGCACATCTTTCAATCACCGCCCAAACAGGGATTGTATGACCCACAGTTCGAGCATGATGCTTGTGGAGTTGGGTTTGTGGTTCACATGAAAGGGAAAAAGTCCCACGCCATTGTGGAACAAGCGTTAACCATTCTGGTGAATTTAGAGCATCGGGGAGCCTGTGGAGCCGAAACGAATACCGGCGACGGGGCGGGAATCTTGATGCAAGTGCCGCATCGGTTCTTCCAAAAAGAAGCGGAGCAGCTAGGGATTTCTCTGCCTGAGGCGGGGCAGTACGGCGTGGGGATGATCTATACATCACCCGATGCATCGGTACGGCAGCAGAGCCGCAAGACTTTTGAACAGATCGTGGCCGAGGAAGGCCAACATGTTTTGGGATGGCGAGCAGTGCCGACGGATAACTCGTCACTGGGTAAAACAGCCAAAGCGAGCGAGCCATTTGTGCAACAGGTCTTCATCCAGAAGGCAGAAGGACTGGATGCGCTGGCCTTTGAACGGAAATTGTATGTGATTCGCAAGCGCTGCCACCAGGCAATTCGGGTTACGGGCCAAGACCCTTACTGGTATCCGGCCAGTTTGTCAGCGCGGACGCTGGTGTATAAGGGGATGTTGATGCCGATTCAGGTGGGGTTATATTACCCCGATCTGCGTGATCCCGATATGGAGAGCGCCTTGGCGTTGGTGCATTCACGCTTCAGTACGAATACATTCCCCAGTTGGGAGCGATCGCACCCCTATCGGTATGTGGCGCACAACGGTGAGATCAACACCCTGCGTGGCAACATCAACTGGATGCACGCCCGGCAGTCATTGTTTGAATCAGACCTGTTTGGCGAGGATATCCAAAAAATTCGTCCGGTGATTAACCCCGATGGCAGTGACTCGCTGATCTTTGACAACGCTCTGGAATTGATGGTGTTGGCTGGGCGATCGCTCCCCCACGCGGTAATGATGATGATCCCAGAACCGTGGGCTGGCCATGAATCCATGAGCGATGAGAAGAAGGCGTTTTATGAATACCACGCCTGCCTGATGGAACCGTGGGACGGCCCCGCGTCTATCGCCTTTACTGATGGAACCATGATCGGTGCGGTGTTAGACCGGAATGGTCTGCGGCCATCCCGTTATTACGTGACTAAAGATGATTTGGTGATTATGGCGTCGGAGGCTGGGGTGCTGCCCGTTGCCCCCGAAAACGTTGCGTTCAAAGGACGCTTGCAGCCAGGGCGGATGTTCCTGGTGAATATGGAAGAGGGACGCATTGTTGCCGATGAAGAGATCAAGAATGCGATCGCCAAAGCACACCCTTACCGAGAATGGTTAAACCAACACCTGGTCAATCTGGCAGACATTCAAACCGCATCAGACCAGCAACCGGAATTGATCTCCCTCGCAGAGGCTCACAAGACGTTGCCGTTGATTCAGCGGCAGACCGCCTTTGGCTATACTTTTGAAGAACTGCGGCTATTACTTACCCCCATGGCAAGAGATGGCGTGGAGGCTGTCGGTGCCATGGGAGCAGACACACCACTGCCAGTTTTGTCGGATCGTCCCAAGTTGCTCTACGACTACTTTCAACAGTTGTTTGCTCAGGTGACAAACCCGCCGATTGACTCGATTCGGGAGGAGATCGTCACTTCCCCCGTGACGACCATTGGAGCAGAAAAGAACCTGCTGAAACCCACCCCCGAAAGCTGTCATTTGATCAAGCTCAACACGCCGATCTTGTCGGATGCGGAATTAGCCAAATTGAAAACGATCAATGAAGCAGGATTCCGCGCGATGACCCTACCCATCGTGTTTGATCCCAAGTCGGGGGTAGCAGGACTGGAAGCCGTCCTGGAAGACTTGTTTGCTCAAGCCGACGCAGCGATCGCCAACGGCATTAGCATTCTGATTTTGAGCGATCGCGACATCAGCCCAACCAAAGCCCCTATCCCTGCACTGTTAGCCGTCTCCGGGTTACATCACCACCTGATCCGCAAGGGCACGCGCACCCGTGTGGGCATCGTCCTGGAATCGGGTGAGCCGCGTGAGGTGCATCACTTCGCCACCCTAATCGGCTACGGCTGCGGTGCGATCAATCCCTATCTGGCCTTTGAGACCATTGGCGACATGATCCACGAAGGGCTACTTGTCAATGTGGACTATGCGACCGCCTGCAAGAACTACATCAAGGCAGCCACTAAGGGGGTAATTAAGGTCGCGTCTAAGATCGGCATCTCAACCCTACAAAGCTATCGGGGGGCGCAGATTTTTGAAGCGATTGGTCTGAACCACTCGGTAATCGACAAATACTTCACCTGGACAGCGTCGCGCATTGAGGGGGCAGACTTGGAAGTGATCGCGAAAGAGGCCATTCTGCGCCACGAACATGCCTTTCCCGATCGCCCTGCCAATGGCCATGTCCTCGATGTGGGGGGCGAGTATCAGTGGCGTAAAGAAGGCGAAGCACACCTGTTTAGTCCACAAACGATTCACACCCTGCAAAGGGCTGTCCGCGAAGGTAGCTACGAGCTTTACAAGCAGTATGCTGCACTGGTCAACGAGCAAAACCAGAAACGCTTCACCCTACGGGGACTGCTTGGCTTCAAACCCCGACAACCGATCCCCATTGAAGAGGTGGAACCGATTGAGGCGATCATGACCCGCTTCAAGACGGGGGCAATGAGCTATGGCTCGATCTCGAAGGAAGCCCATGAAGCATTGGCGATCGCCATGAACCGCATCGGGGGCAAATCCAACACGGGCGAAGGAGGCGAAGATCCGGAACGGTATACCTGGACGAATGAACGTGGTGATTCAAAAAATAGCGCCATCAAACAGGTAGCGTCCGGTCGGTTTGGTGTCACCAGTCTATACCTCTCCCAGGCTAAGGAAATTCAAATCAAGATGGCTCAGGGTGCAAAACCCGGCGAGGGTGGACAACTCCCCGGTGGCAAAGTCTATCCCTGGATCGCCAAAGTTCGCCACTCAACGCCCGGCGTGGGACTGATCTCACCACCACCGCACCACGACATTTATTCAATTGAGGATCTGGCGGAACTAATCCACGACCTCAAAAACGCCAACCGAGAAGCACGCATTAGTGTCAAGCTTGTTTCTGAAGTGGGCGTGGGAACGATCGCCGCAGGGGTTGCAAAAGCCCACGCCGATGTGGTGTTAATCTCTGGCTTTGATGGGGGCACAGGCGCATCGCCACAGACCTCCATCAAACACGCTGGCCTGCCCTGGGAATTGGGGCTGGCAGAAACCCATCAGACCTTAGTGTTGAACAACTTGCGATCGCGCATTGTGGTGGAAACCGATGGCCAGATGAAGACCGGACGAGATGTCGCGATCGCGGCACTGTTGGGGGCGGAAGAATTCGGCTTCGCTACCGCACCCTTAGTGACACTGGGCTGCATCATGATGCGCGTCTGTCACCTCAATACTTGCCCAGTCGGGGTGGCAACGCAAAACCCCGAACTGCGCAAGAATTTCATGGGCGACCCAGAATATACCGTGAATTTTATGAAATTCGTCGCCCAAGAAGTGCGTGAAATCATGGCAGAGTTGGGCTTTCGCAGTCTCAACGAAATGGTGGGTCGAACCGATGTGTTGGAGGCGAAGCAGGCGGTTGATCACTGGAAGGCCAAGGGCATTGACCTGTCAAAGATTCTCTACCAGCCAGACGTGGGGCCAGAGGTCGGGCGCTATTGCCAGATCCCGCAGGATCACGGGTTAGACAAGTCGCTCGACATGACGGTGCTACTCGACCTGTGTGAACCGGCGATCGCCCGTGGTGAAAAAGTCCACGCTACCCTGCCAATTAAAAACACCAATCGTGTGGTCGGCACCATCCTTGGTAATGAAATCACCAAACGGCACTGGGACGGCTTACCCGAAGACACAGTGCATCTCCACTTCCAGGGCAGTGCTGGCCAGAGCTTCGGGGCCTTTGTCCCCAGAGGGGTGACGCTGGAATTGGAAGGCGATGCCAATGATTACCTCGGCAAAGGCCTGAGCGGTGGCAAGATCATCCTCTATCCACCCAAGGGATCGAGCTTTGCCGCAGAAGACAACATCATTGCTGGAAATGTCGCCTTCTATGGGGCCACTAGCGGCGAAGCCTACATCTCTGGCATGGTCGGTGAGCGCTTCTGCGTCCGCAATTCTGGCGTGAGGGCGGTGGTCGAAGCCGTCGGCGACCATGGCTGTGAATATATGACCGGTGGCAAGGTGGTGGTCCTCGGTGCCACAGGACGCAATTTTGCCGCAGGGATGAGTGGGGGGATTGCCTATATCCTCGATGAAGCAGGTGATTTTGCCACCCGCTGCAACACGCAGATGGTGATGCTTGAGCCGATGGAAGACCCAGAGGAGATCGCCGAAATCCATCAGTTGATCCAAAATCATGCCAATTACACCCACAGCAAAAAAGCAGCAAAGGTTCTAGCAAACTGGAACGAGATGCTGCCGAAGTTTGTGAAGGTAATGCCGAAGGACTACAAACGGATGCTGGAGTGTATTCGGGAGGCGATCGCTTCTGGCCTCAGCGGCGACGAAGCCCTGAATGCAGCCTTCGAGAAAAATGCTCGTGATGTTGCTCGCGTTGGCGGAAGTTAGGCAATACGGTTATTTTGATTGTCTGGATTTTCCATGTTGTTCACCCACTCCTTGCCAGGAGTCTAACGTATTCCATTCCTAGAACACACCTCTGAGACACGACGATGGGAAAACCAACTGGCTTTATTGAATTTCTGCGAGAAGTTGCCTCTGAAGTTGCACCGGGCGATCGCATCCGCAACTGGGATGAATTTCACCTGCCCATGCCGGAAGAACGACTGCGCACCCAAGCAGCACGGTGTATGGACTGTGGCACCCCCTTCTGTCACACAGGGACGCTGATCAGTGGCATGGCAAGTGGCTGCCCTATCAACAACCTGATCCCCGAATGGAATGACCTGGTGTATCGTGGCCTGTGGAAAGAAGCGCTCGATCGCCTCCACAAGACCAATAACTTCCCCGAATTTACCGGGCGCGTCTGTCCTGCTCCCTGCGAAGGATCCTGTGTGTTGGGCATCACCAATCCGCCTGTGACGATCAAGAACCTGGAATACTCCATTGCCGAAAAAGGCTGGGAAGAGGGATGGATCACGTCCCAAGCTCCAGCCAAACGCACGGGCAAAAAAGTGGCGATCGTGGGGTCTGGCCCTGCGGGTCTAGCCGCTGCAGCCCAACTCAATACAGCCGGACACTGGGTAACAGTGTTTGAACGCGCCGACCGCCCAGGTGGACTGTTGATGTACGGCATCCCCAACATGAAGCTCGACAAAGAGCAGGTGGTGCTACGTCGGCTGAGCCTGCTGGAGCAAGAAGGCGTGAAGTTTATCTGCAACACGGAAGTCGGTAAGGATATTGCGGCTGAGGTGTTACTCAACGAGTTTGACGCCGTATTACTCTGCATGGGGGCAACGAAGCCGCGCGATCTCCCCATCGAGGGCCGCGAACTCAAGGGCATTCACTTCGCTATGGATTTCCTGACGGGTAATACCAAAGCATTGCTCGATCGCCACAAAAACGGCAGCTTCATTTCTGCCCAAGGCAAAGATGTTGTGATCATCGGCGGTGGGGATACAGGCACCGACTGCGTGGCCACCTCCATTCGTCACGGCTGCCGCAGTCTGGTGCAACTGGAGATCATGCCCAAGCCACCCAACGAACGCGCCCCCAACAATCCCTGGCCCGAATGGCCCAAAGTCTACAAGATGGACTATGGACAGGAGGAAGCCGCAGCACTATTCGGCGCTGACCCACGGGTCTACACCACTACCGCCACAAAGTTTGAAGGCGATGGTCTGGGCAATGTGAAGGCTGTTCATACGGTTGAGGTGGACTGGCGGCGCAACGACAAGGGACAATTTGTCCCCAACCCGATCGCCGGCACAGAAAAGGTCTTACCGGCTCAACTGGTGTTGCTGGCAATGGGCTTCCTGGGGCCAGAACAACCATTGCTGGATGCCCTCGGCATTGAACGCGATGCCCGCAGTAACGTCAAAGCGGACCACGGCAACTTTGCCACCAGCATTCCTGGTGTGTTTGCCGCTGGTGATTGTCGGCGGGGACAAAGTCTCGTGGTGTGGGCCATTAATGAAGGACGGGGCGCTGCCCGAGAGTGCGATCGCTACTTAATGGGCAGCACTGACCTTCCCTAAATCGATCGGTCACAAGAGGGGGAATCTGGCAAACCCCTCTTTTCGTTTCAACTGCTCGTTTCAACTGCATCCCCATTCTCCTCGGTCACACACAGGTTCACACACTAGGTTCACACACTAGGTTCACGCACTAGGTTCACACAACAGATTCACGCAACAGATTCACGCAACAGATTCATGCGACAAATCTAAAATCCAAAATCGGTATAACAACCCTGGAGGGAATGATGACCGAAATTTCACCCCAAGTGGTCTACGACAATCTCAAACTGCTGGAAACAGTCAGCGTCGCGACCGCTGCAATTTATCGGGAACTGGCTCAAGAAATTCTGGCCAATGCCGATGTGAGCCTGGAGTGGCGAGTGGCGATCGCCGACCGACTCAACCACGAAAATCATCTCCTGGAAATGCAAACGGTTGGCAAAAACGATAGTTACTAACGTCAGTTCTGGTTAAGAGGGTTTTGGGGCACTGCGCCGGGCGCAGTGCCCCAAAATTCTGGATTTTCTGTGCGCGTCGCGCAGGGAAAGCAGGGGGTTGAACTTCTCCGGAATTCACGTTGGCTTAAAAATATGGGATATTGCTTTTGAAGATTTGCAAAAGACGCGTTAAAGTGTCCTTAATCTTTAGGTTCATACTTCCGATCAAGGTTTGCAGGTCAACGTTTCAACTCATTTTCGATTTAGCCATTGATGGATATTCAGGAACAGGTTAATCAACAGCGAGTTAAATACATTGTGAGTAGTTACCGTCTGGATGGCGGTTTGGCGGAAGAGGATAGGGTAAACAGCCCGTTTGACCTCTATCTCGACAATTTGCTCAAGCTCTATCCAACCCCACTGGTGGAACTGGCATTAGTTGAAACCCTCGTTGATCAATGGGTCAAGCTCCCAATGACACGCGGCATCGATTTTCTTAGGCAGACCCACGACAAGCTTAAAAGTTGGGAAACTCAACCTATCGTCAGCACCGTTACGCCTGCCCAGTTTCAGCAGATCACAGGACTGAGTCCTTCCCCTATTTTTGGCAGCGGAGAAACGTCCTCAGTCCGCCCTATTTTTCACCCTTCCTGACGCATTGTCCTGGCAACAACAACCATTCCATAGACCCGGATTCCTGCACGGCGGAGTGTCTGGGCTGCGGAATGGGCAGTTGCTCCAGTAGTGTAGATATCATCCACCAGCAAAATACTTTTGGGCGATCGCCGATTCAGCAACACCTCCCCCACGGCAAAGGCATTGGCCAGGTTGTCGGCACGCGCCCCAGCAGACAAACCAAATTGAGCCTCGGTGGCCCGGACTCGCAGCAGTCCCTCGCGCTCTAGGGGGAGGTGTGTGTGCTGGCAAAATGCCTCTGCAATCAGTTCTGCCTGGTTAAACCCACGGCTTTTTTGCTTGTCTGGGTGCATGGGGATCGGCACCACCGTTAAGGCAGGCAGAGCAACCGAGGCCGCATAGGTCTGCCAGCGCTGGCCTAACCATTGTCCGAGGGGACGCGCCAGTTGCGGGGTGTTATTGTACTTGAGAGTGGCGATCGCCCGTCGCAATGCACCGTCGTACCGGCCCCAGGCCAGCACCGGCCACCCTTCTGCCAGGGGCTGGAGATCGGTCCAGCGGCACTGCTGCAACTGTCGTTCACAGTCAAGGCAGACCTCCTGCGCCGTCGAACGCTGACACAACGGGCAATTTGAGTTGAAGCAGAGGTCTAAGACTGGTCGAAACCAGCGTTTCCAGGTGGCATTTTTCACAAATCGGCTGCTCCCTCAGCATCAAACCGCGTTTCTGCAAAGGCTAGTGGCATGAAAAGATTCCTGTGTTGCGCGATGGCAATCGGCGATCGCAATTCGTTATGCTAGAAGTTCACAGTTGTTAACAAATTCTGGAAGCCAACAGAAACTAGCCAGTAGAATGTCGGTTAACAAATCTATAGTTCCACGACTGTCAGGGGTGTGTAACATGGTGATACCTGAATCCACCTCTGGTAGTCTTGCTCTAGTGGTCTTATCGCTGGCAGCTTACGCTCTAGACGTCCTGGATGATTTGTTTCAGCCTGTGATCCCTGTTCACTATGACTCACTGGACTGTATCTTCACTGAACTTTATTTAGCTAGTCGCAAAGGAAATCTGCAACACACATGCCCATGGCTCTGATTAAACAAAACCGTGACCTGCCCACTATTAATGAACGCATTCGATTCCCCAAAATCAGAGTAATCGACACTGACGGTGCTCAACTCGGGATTATGACTCCCCGCGACGCGATTAAGATCGCCGAAGAAAAGGAGCTGGACTTGGTGCTGGTGAGTGACAAGGCAGATCCGCCGGTTTGTCGCATCATGGACTACGGGAAGTTCAAGTTTGAGCAAGAAAAGAAAGCACGGGAAGCCAAGAAAAAGCAGCATACTTCTGATGTGAAGGAAGTGAAAATGCGCTACAAAATTGAGGATCACGACTATCAGGTGTGTGTCAACCGGGCGGAACGGTTTCTCAAGTCGGGAGACAAAGTAAAAGCAACGGTGATGTTTCGGGGCCGTGAGATCCAGCATAAAGACCTAGCAGAGACTCTACTAAAGCGGTTGGCGGGTGACCTGCAAGCATTCGCCGAGGTGCAGCAGGAACCCAAACAGGAAGGCCGCAACATGACAATGATGCTGTCTCCGAAGAAGTGAGAACTCTCACTATCGGCTCTCACGAATCGGCTCTCACGAGCAGATGGGTTCAAACTTAAATTTTTTGCCTAAAGGGGGGGAAGTCAGCTTGCCCCCTTAGTTTTATGGTATTGCTGGCTCCAGCGATGATTTTTTGAGCGAAAGGCGTACTCCCACTGCCATATATGGCGCTACGCGCTCATGCTGTAAAAGGCATTTTGTGGGCACCCCCGCTGCGCCGAGTTTCCCACCAAATGCTTTGTCCTAACCTATGCGTGTAGCACTACACCTCTCGCTCAACTGGAGTTTGGTAAGAGCGATCGCGCTCTGTCTACTTCTAGGTAACCTAGGCAAGGGGCTTCAACCCCTTGTCAAACAGGCCTGATACGATGCAACTTTGTACTTGCTTTGTACTTATACAAAATCCGTCTGTAAAGTAGCAGTTTGTCGTGGTGTCAAACCGACTCAATAACCGACGGAGTCAGTATTAATACTTGCTTTGTGCTTAGATATGAGGCCCGTGACCACTGTTCACCAGGACAACAAAGACAGTACAAACTGCGATGTCAAACCGAAGTTGAGCGCACAATTCAGAATTTGAGCTACTCTTGGAGCGATCGCAGCGACACTTTTTGTTCAAAAAATCCATGCCTTTACGGTAACTTTCATAAAAAGTTGATTCAGGGGGTGATGATTTAAAGAAACTCAAAGCTGTATTGAAGAGAAAACCAGGTATTTTTTTTTAGGTGAGGACGGGTGTTGCGCGCCTGTCTACCTGGACAGTCAGGGGAGGATGAGATCAGCAGTGTTTCAGCGATATAAATTCGTGGCACCCTAACCTTACGTTCAACTGCAAATCCTCTGTCGTCGGTAAATCCACTTAATTTGTCCGGTCATTGGTCAGGTGAATTGTTCAGGCAGTCGCCCCCCTTCCACAACTTAACCGGAACTTAGAGAGCACCCCCGCAAGAGTCTCCCCTTTTTCTAGACTGTTCTAGACCGAACGCCTCATCCACAAAGAATTCGCACGTCAGACATTATCTCAAAATTAGCAGGGCTGCATGGCACTAAATGGGCAAACTGAGCAACTGACAACCGGACGTAAAAAGGTGTGGAGTCGGGGACTGCTGGACTGGTTTAATCTGCGTCCGGAAGAGAGCGATCGCACCTTCCTCATGTTTGCTTTCTACACCGCCACCTCTGTCGGTGTGTTGTGGCTGGAGGTGAGTGTTGCCGCCCTCTTCCTAGGCGAATACGGCGCCAACAGCCTCCCCTGGATCTACATCGTCAGCGCGGGGATTGGCACCTCCTTGGGATTCGCCTACTCGCTGCTGCAAAAGGTATTGCCACTGCGTCGTCTAATCGTACTAGTGGCCGTCTTGATGGCATTGCCACTGCTGCTGTTCCGAGTCGGTCTGGTGTTGCCCCTACTCATGGGCTACACCGTTTTCCTGATGCGGCTCTGGCTGGAGGCAATTTACGTCCTTAACGAACTCAACACCTCCATTACTGCTAATCAACTGTTTAATATCCGCGAGATCAAACGCACCTACCCACTCATCAGTAGTGGCATTCTGGTGGCGGATGTTTTGAGTGGGCTATCGTTGCCAGTGTTGCGATCGCTAGTTGGCCTAGAAAATGTGATCCTGCTCTCCTGCCTGATGCTCTGTCTGGGGGCCGGCATTCTGTTCCACCTGAGCCACCGCTACTCCCAATTTTTTCCCGATGCGTCCCGTCGTCGCCTCCAGGAGCGCCAACCCGACTTCACCACCCGACGGCTACGGGGGCCATTGCGGCGCTACGTTATCCTGCTGGTCGGCTTCTTTGTGATCGCCCAAGTCATGCTGTTGCTGATCGACTTTCAGTACCTCGCCCAGTTAGAGCAAAACCTGGACGTGAGTGTCGATCGGATTGCTGACTTTTTGGCACTGTTTAGTGCCATCCTAGGCGTGTTTGAACTGGTGCTCCAGTGGTTTGCCTCCAGTCGCATCATCGAGCGATTAGGCGTCTTTTTGGTGGCAATGCTGCCTCCCTGCCTGATCCTGTTTTTCAGTCTGCTGACGTTAACAGGAGTCATCAGCCTGTTCTGGGGCTTTATCCTGCTTAAATTTACCGATGAATTGCTGCGCTACACCGTGATTGCGGGAACTGGCCCGGTGTTGTTTCAGCCAATTCCCGATTCACTGCGTAGCCGCATCCAGTCTATGGTGCGGGGCGTTGCTGAACCCCTCTCGATCGGGCTGACGGGCTTGGCGATGCTGGCTACCCTGTGGGTAACTCAGCAGTTGTTCGCTAGAGATACGGCGATCGCCTTCCAGCAGAAAGAGAGCCTGGTTTTTCTTGTGCAGATTGTAGCCTTGAGTGCCGTTTGGGGGGTGACGGTGTGGCTGTTGCAGTCGCGTTATGTCAACCTGCTGGTCATAAGTACCGATCGCACGGATCTGAGCCTGTCAGACGTAGACATGCGCACCTTCCGGCGGGCAGTTGCTGATGCGTTGGGTCGCGGCAGCGATGATGACAAAAAATCTTGCATTGAACTGCTCAGCCACCTAGATCCCCGCAATGTGGGAGAGGTGCTGTCTCCTCTGCTGCCTACCTTCTCCCCTGCGTTGCAGCGCCTCAGTCTGAATGTGATGACCGACCATCCTGGCACGCCTCACCTGGAAGCCGTGCGATCGCTGATCCAAAACCCTGTGCCTGCCAGCGTCCTGGCAGCAGCACTGCGCTACCTCTGGCTGACCGACCCCAACCCGGACATTGACCAACTGCGGCACTACATCCGCCCTGAGATGGATCCAGAAGTGCGGGGGACAGCAGCGGCTCTGATGTTGCGACGGGGTAACTCGCAGCAGAAGGCCGTAGCCACCGAAACCTTGCGGCGAATGTTGACCCACGAACGCGAATGGGAACGCATGATGGGATGTCGGGCACTGGGCGAGGCCAATTACCTGCAATCCCTGCGCATTCATGTAGAACCTTTGCTAAAGGACGAGTCTCTGCGGGTGCGCTGTGCCTTGCTGGAGGCGATCGCCGCCACCCACACCGAAGAATACTATCCGTCCCTACTGCGGGGACTCTACTACAAGTCCACCCGTGAGGCTGCCATTCAAGCCCTAGTGCGGCTTGGGGATGAGGCAATCCCAATGCTCGTAGAACTGGGGGAAGACCCCTATAAGTCGGAACTGGTCCGCACCTACGCCTGGAGGACCATCGGCAAAATTGGCTCAATCCAGGCGGTGAATGCCCTTATCTCCCACCTGCTGACGGCCTGGGGCAGCACTCGCCGTACTATTCTGCGCATCCTTCTGAAGCTACCCAATGAAGCGGGGATTGATGCCGTTGAAGAACTGCTGGGGCGTAGTGGCGTAGAGACGCTGATCAACCAAGAGCTTTTGTTTATCGGACAGATGTACGCCAGTCTGATGGATCTCGCTCCAGAGAATGTCTCCAACGAAGCAGGCGAGTTGTTGCGACGGGCACTGCGTGACCTGCAACAAGACTCGCAACAGCGGATTTTCCTACTGTTGCGGTTTCTCTATCCCTCCAGTACTATCCAGGCAGCTGCCTTTGACCTGCAGACTAACTCCTGGGAGAGCAATGCCCGGGGTCTAGAGATCCTCGATAACACCCTAGACATCCAGAGCAAGTGGGCCTTGCTCAGCATCTTCGACCAGCGGCCTGACTTAGAAAAACTAGAGAGCCTCTCCGAGTTCATCACCTACGAACCGATGTTGCCCAACCAGCGAGTCCGTCACTTGCTAGAACTACGGCATTTTCTTTCAGACTGGGCCTTGGCCTGCTGTGTTCACTTGGCGCGGCAGTGCCGCTGGAGCCTCACCCCCGACCAAGTCGTTGCTTGCCTACGCCACCCGACGGGGTTTGTCCGCGAGGCGATCGTGTCCTACCTGGAGGCTGCTTCGCCCCGTACCCTGCGCGAACTCCTACCTGCCCTAAAGGATGACCCCCACCGTTTGGTTGCGGCGCAAGTGAGGGCACTGATGAAGACGCTCGGCCTCAAATCGGCAGCAGCCTCTCCGCCTCACAGAGATCGACATCACCGGCTCTACATTGCTCCTCGTAATGCTGGTCTGGAACCACTCCCCGATATGTGAAGGAGCACAACGTGACGTAAAAAAGGTACGGTAGCACACGTCGCGTGCCGTAGTACGGGGTTTAGTCAACGCGCACAGATCTATACAGCGCTATAGTTTTGAGCAAAGGACACGGTTGAGTCTCATTACCGTATTATCTATACCTATGCTGACCAGTGTTGACCGCTTACTGTTCATTCGCAAGGTGCCGTTGTTTAAGGAACTCCGGGACGATTTTTTGGTGCGGTTGGCCTCTATCATGGATGAGCTTTCCTTTCCCTCCCGCCACACGATCTTCGCTGAGGGACAGGACGGTCGAGCGCTCTACATTCTAGTGTCGGGTAGAGTCAGGGTGCATTCGGGCGATCGCGAGCTAGCCCGTCTGGAGTCGGGCGCTTTCTTTGGTGAAATGGCGGTGTTCGATGCCGAACCTCGCTCTGCTTCTGTCACCACCCTTGAACCCTGCGAGTGTTTGATGCTTACCCAGCAGCAACTCTACGAGGCGATCGAAGAAACACCAGGAATTGCTGTGAATTTTATTCGTCTCCTGTCTCGCCGGATTCGGCAGCAAAATATCAAAATCACAGCGCTTCAAGAAGGTGGCAGCAAACGACTCCCAATGGATGTGCGCGATAAGCTAGATAGATTGGTTGAATCTTAGCTAGCCTTAGAAAGAGCAACTCGATCGCCATCTCCACCAAAAACCACGCCACCAAAAACCACGCCACCAAAAACCACGCCACCAAAAACCACGAAAGTATCGCGTTTGAACAGCCGTCCTAGACACCCTACACAGAAAACACCGCGGATAAACGGAGTCGTTGGTTGAACTGGAGAAACCCTTTTGTCCTCCTCTGCTTACGTCTGATGATTTTCTGCCATGCCTATCCAGCCTGCTACGATTGCCCGTGTAGTGCCAGGGTCGATCGCCGAAGAGATTGGTTTTGAACCGGGCGATCGCCTCGTTTCTATCAATGGACAACCCCCCCGCGACCTGATTGACTACCAGTTCCTCTGTGCCGATGAGGTGCTGGTTCTAGAAGTGCTGGATACCAAGGGCAAGCGTCACCACGTCGAGATTGAGAAAGACTACGACGATGACCTGGGACTAGAGTTTGAGAGCGCCCTATTTGATGGGCTGATCCAGTGCAACAACCACTGCCCCTTCTGCTTCATTGACCAGCAACCACCGGGAAAACGCGAATCGCTCTACTACAAGGACGACGACTACCGCCTCAGCTTTCTCTACGGCAGTTACCTCACCCTAACCAACCTGACTCAGCGTGAGTGGGACCGCATCGCCCAGTTACGCCTGTCTCCCCTCTACGTCTCTGTCCATGCCACAGAACCAGAAATCCGCAGTCGTCTGTTGAAAAATCCCCGCGCCGGACAATTACTCGACCAGTTGCGGTGGTTCCAGGACAACCGGCTGCAAATTCACGCCCAGGTGGTGCTTTGCCCTGGTATTAACGATGGCCCCCATCTGGATCGCACCCTGCTTGACCTGGCACGGTTTCACCAGGGCGACATTCCTGCCGTCACCTCCGTTGCTGTGGTGCCCGTCGGCCTCACTCGCTTTCGACCAGAACAGGATGAACTGGTGCCTGTCACGCCGGCAAAGGCACAGGAGGTGATTGCTCAGGTGCAAGCGCTCCAGACCAAGTTTCGAGAACAGATGGGCAGCACCTTTGCCTGGTTAGCAGACGAGTGGTTCCTGATCGCAGGCCAACCAATTCCACCCGAAAGCCACTACGAAGACTATCCGCAGATCGGCAATGGGGTTGGCTCCATTCGTCTATTTCTCAAGCAGTTTAACCAGGCAGCAAAGCGCTTGCCTGCTCAGGTTTCTCCTTCCCGTCGCTTCACCTGGGTGGTGGGCAATGCCGTTGAGCTAGCCTTCCAACCCATCCTTCAGCGACTCAACCGGGTAGCAGGTCTGACGGTGGAAATGGTTGCCTGCAACAGCGAGTACTGGGGACAGCAAATTTCAGTCACCGGACTGTTGACCGGAGAAGACCTGCTGCGCAACCTGCGAGGGCGAGATCTGGGGAACGGAGTGTTGCTCCCTTCGCTGATGCTGAAGCACGATGACACTCGCTTTTTGGATGACCTAACCATTGCCGACCTGGAAGCTCAATTGCACACACCCATTTTCCCGGTCAATGGTGTGGACGGCCTGATCGAGCGATGTTTGCGTGATCTTTAGGCGCAATTCTGCGATCGCTCCTGCGTCGTTTTTTGCAGCGTAGTGGGAACACTAATTTCAGTCTGGCGATCAGCTTGGCTGAACGTTTCGGACGATCAATATCGAAGGAATGGGGGTGGGGGACTGCGTCTCCCACAAGGGAGCGCTGCCCCCTTCATCCTCATCTGTCGCTCTAGAGGTTTGGAATTGGTATGGCGCTACGCGCTCATGATGTAAAAAACGTTGTTTGCGGGAAACCGCGCTGAGTGGGGTTTCCCGCAAACAACGTTGTCCTAACCTATGCGTGTAGCACTACATATCCGAAGTTAAGCCGGAATAATCAGCCGGAATTAAAGAATTTGCAGGAGCAAAGCAACAGTATAGGAACGGGTTGATGTTGATCGGTGGGCGCTACGAAACAATTCGCGAGTTGGGGCGGGGGGGCTTCGGTAAGACCTATCTTGCTGAAGACACCTATCGACGAGGAAATCCCAAATGCGTAGTCAAAAAAATTCAACCTGCCTCAAAGCTACCGGCGCTGTTGCAGAAAGCACGGGAAATTTTTGAGGCGGAGGTCAAGCTGCTGTACGAGTTGGGCAGCCATGACCAGATTCCCAAACTCTACGATCACCTAGAGCAGGGGGGTGAGTTTTACCTAGTGCAGGAGTTGGTAGACGGCCACGACCTGCGCCAGTCCTTTGCACTGGGCGATCGCTGGGACGAAAAAACCGTCCTGGCTCATCTGCGCGAAGTCCTGGAGATACTGGCCGTTGTGCACGAGCGGGGTGCCATTCACCAAGACCTCAAGCCCCAGAATCTATTCCGCCGCTGGAAAGATAAAAAGCTGGCGCTGATCGACTTTGGCGGCGTGAAGATGATTCGCTACTTAACTCTGGACAGCGAGGGTAATGTTGCTTTTACCCAACCTGTGGGGTCTCCTGGTTACATCGCCCCTGAACAAGTGGCTGGGAATCCCCAACCTGCGAGCGATCTCTTTGCTTTAGGTATTATGGGAGTCCAAGCCGTTACTGGTTACTCTCCCAATCAACTGCCTCGGGATGCGGCGACGGGTGCGGTGTTGTGGCATGACGAGGCGCAGGTGAGTCCTGCTCTGCGGGCCATTCTCGACAAAATGATTGCGCCTGACCTCAGTCAGCGTTTCCTGTCGGTGCGGGATGTGCTGGATGCCCTGCCTGCTCCCCAAACGAGTCGCAGTATTACGGCAGAGGAACTAGCGCTGTTTTTGGGAGACCCCAAACCCCCGACCTATGCGATCGCCATTCCGCCAAAGTTCGAGATTGCACGTGACTATTCGGAGGGTCTGGCCGCAGTTGTTCTGGATGGCAAACTGGGCTACATCGACAAACACGGAACTTTTGTCATTCCCCCCATGCTGGAGGTAGACCCCATCAGCATTTACCGTGAGGGAGCATACCAGTTCTCGGAGGGGTTGGCCCGGGTCTCAGTCATGCACCAGTGGGGTTATATTGACAAAAACGGTCGGCTACTGATTCCACCCCGGTTCGATAGTGCAGAAAACTTTTCAGATGGATTGGCGCGGGTCGAAGTGGGCCACAAGTATGGCTACATCGATGTCAATGGTCGGTTTGTCATCAAGCCCCAGTTCGAGAGTGCCGCCCATGCTTTCTGTGAAGAACGGGCTGGCGTGGAGCTAGACCACCGCTATGGCTATATCAATAAGTATGGCAAGATCGTAATCCCGCCGCAGTTTGACAGCGCGGATGAGTTTTCTGAAGGGCTAGCGCGAGTCACGCTGGACGGTAAGTATGGTTTCATTGACCTGCATGGGCGACTGGTGATTCCAGCCCAGTTTGATGTAGCTCATACCTTTAGTGAAGGGTTAGCACGCGTCCGCATTGATGGCCGCTATGGCTACATTGATGTTATGGGGGCGATCGCCATTCCGGCTCAGTTTGACGACACCTTTAGCTTTACCGAAGGCATGGCGCTGGTTCGCAACAATGACAAGTACGGATTTATTGATAAGAGTGGCAAACTGGTGATTGGCCTACAGTTTGACGATGCCTATCCCTTCCGCGAGGGGGTGGCAGCGGTGAAGCTAGGTAACCTGTGGGGCTTTATCAATCAGAAGGGGGAATTTGTGGTAGACCCCCAGTTTGAAGATGCAGGATCATTTCATGGCGATCGCGCCGCCGTCAAACTGGACAACCAGTGGGGCTATCTGGGGGTAGAACATCATTAACGGCAGTTTAGCCGAAGCGGGGTTTGGGGCACTGCGCGGTATGCAGTGCCTCAAACCCTTGGATTTTTCGTGTGCAGCACGCACGAAAAATCCAAGGGGTCAGCTTATGCCGAATTCACGTTTCATACGGAATCCGTCGGTTATTGAGTCGGTTTATCGTGGTGTAAAACGTGGGCGCAGCGCACGTTTTACACCACGACAAACTATTACTTTACAGAAGGATTCTGTACGGAAGGATTCTGTATCATGAGCTGACTGGCAGAGAGGGAGGCAGGGCAAAGTTGCCCATCCTTCCCTGCAGCCAGATTGCTACACAATGCGGGTAATAAAGTCTCCGGTTCTCAGGGTGAGGCTAGACGGGCTGACCCCAGCGATTAGCCCCAGCAACTCCTGGTTAAAGATGCCCTGGTTGAGATAAATCCCCACACCACGCACGCCGTCTACTTCGGTCTCTCTCAAGCGGTAGGACTCCCCGCCCTTCAGTTCGATTACGTCCTGGCCTTTGGTGAAATCGGTGATCAGGGCATAGTCTCCCCGACCAGAGCTAAACGGATTGCCGTCATTGTAAAGTAGAAAATCGCGATCGCCCAGCACAAACACATCATTGCCTGCGCCGCCAGTCAGCCGATCGATCTGCCCACGTCCTGTGTCACCCGCTCCCCGCAAGCGATCGTTGCCATTCCCACCAAACAGACTATCGTTATCCGACTCACCAAATAGGTTGTCGTTGCCGTCGCCTCCCCGCAACACATCATTTCCGGCTGCACCAAAGATAAAGTCGTCCCCGGCCTGCCCCCGGAGCTCATCTGCGCCTTGCTCACCATCTAGCAGATCGTTCCCAGCCCCTCCCAAGACCGTATCGTTTCCCCCCCTGGCTCGAATGACATTATTCCCCGCATTTCCCACAATCACATTATTCAGGTCATTGCCAGTGCCATTTAAATTACCGAAGCCCATCAGAGTCAGATTTTCTAAGTTGGCTCCGAGAGTGTAGCTAATGAAAGCATTGACTAAATCAATGCCTTCTCCAGCGTTTTCTGTAATTCTGTCACCGGAACTGTCAACCACATAGGTGTCATCGCCTTTTCCACCGATTAAATTATCACGACCGCTAGAACCATCTAGGAGGTCGTTGCCATCGCCCCCTTGGAGTGTGTCGTTACCAGTCCCACCCCAGAGGCGATCGTTCCCGCCACCGCCCAGCAAGATATCATCCCCTTCTAAACCAAACAGTTGGTCATCTCCCAGGAACCCTGAGATCGTGTCTGCAAAGGCAGTGCCGCTCAAAACGTCGTTGCCGTTGCTGCCATTAATGATTGCCATAATTGCTCCTGAATTTCTGAAGAAAAAGAGAAGTGGTGTTTCCAAAGACGCGCCGTAATGGTTTCAAACCTTGGCGTTTTTGCTTGCTGTTCTTCTCGCACAACTCATACCAGTTGCAAAACTAGGGCAACAGATGGGGGTAACGCCCCTTGAAAGCCGGTTATAGGGCACTCGAAAAAGGAGTTCACTCTAAAATGACCAGTTTTTACCCACGCTGAGAACGATTGTCGAAATCACCCAGGGAAAATTTTCAGGATAAAGACACGCAAGGATCCCGCTTTATCCCGCTTTTCAAGACGTGGTTCCAGATCAGATAGTTCCAGATTAAATAACGTCAGTTCTGGTTAAGAGGGTTTTGGGTCAC